>JBQCDO010000118.1:0-2781 GCA_051961195.1 Nitrososphaeraceae archaeon
ATGTATTCTCCTTTCCATTCTCCTTTCCCTTCTCCTTTTATTCTAATTTTACTTATTTCAAAATTACCTTTAACTCCATTTAGATGACGAACCTCTGCAAATTCAGATAACTCTTTACAATAAGAGATATTATCCTTAGTTACCTCAGTAATATATCTAAAATTAACCCCTCTTCTATTGGCTTTTAGTCTCTCATTTTTTATTGCGTCAACACCCATCATAACAGACGGTCCAGTAGGGTCTAGACAAGCGTCCACTGCGGTGTCCGCGTTAGATACAAAGTCTAAAATGGCTTCGGTTGCCTCTTTTATACCATAAACTAATTTAGTCTTTTCATTGTTATTATTATTATTGCTGCTAATACCATTATTATCTACTATCTTTGAATCTCGATGGAAATTATTAACAGTATCGAGTTCTGCTGAATCTTTAATATAGTCTTTGTGGGGAATTATTAATCAACTATCCCACCATTTCCATGATATACAATCTACTGGATAAGAGCATTATTGATTTTGTATAGACGGTCATCGTACTTAAACGCTAGCAAATACTTGGCAGATAAAGTCAGTCTTCATAGCATTAGTGATACGCATATTTAATATTCTGTGTAATTATAGGAATATATCTTGAATATTGAGCCTAATTCGAATTTACTTAGTATTATGGATAAATTCAGAAGTGAAACGGTAATCTTTTCAAAACTATTACTACTATAGTAATTTTATTATACTTTATCTGAGATCGGGTAAATTAGAACCTCAATTAGGTCATATGTCTATATTCTTTGTGAGAAAATTAGGATTAATAATAGCATTGGCAGTCGCAGCGTCAATTGTGGGTACATGTGTCCTTATCAGCTGTAAAAAGAAACGTAGTAATGCCTTAGCCGATACTGATCTTGATCTGTCTATGTCTGATTAGTATTAGCATCTACTGCTGATGCAATAGCTTCAGTTAGACTCAGTCAGTAAGTATCATGTCGTCTTAGTTTTTGCAATATTGTTATAAACTGCTGGCTGGGTATCTACGGACAAGAGACTGTTTTCATAAGTAAAGATAAATTATTAGTTTAAAGTCTGTTAGAATAGGTAATGCCAGCTGATGGATGTAAACATTACGCCGCTAATAAAATAATGAAGTCTGACTACAGTCGAAATTGTCCGTCGGCCAGAACTATATTGGTAATGGTCTGGATCATTTATGAGTATGTCGATTACGCAACATCATTTATGAAAAATTGGTAGTCACAGACCATTCGATGAAATGAAATGAACTATGTCGGCTGATATGTCTTCTTGCGAGCAGGAATAGTTCAGTCGCAATGGTGATATATATTGTCCGGCCTAGCAGCCTGAATTAGGCAGAATGTATATAAATAATTGCTGTTCGACGCTTCATGCGATCGACTGAATACAGTGATATGTCATAGATTGGTAATCACTATCCTCTAGGACGCAGGATTCGATTTGCGATCGTTTGGATTGTTTTAACTGTTATAATTAAAAATATGATGCACAAATCTGCCTGCTGTAGGTTTAACAGTCAATTAATTGAGACAAGCATTAGATCAATTGAAACTAAGGATATGAAGTGGATATTAAGTCATTATATAGTTTTAAGTACTGTAGTGTAATACTTATGCTCATAAACAAATCGGACAGTCTAGAGTATTTCTCTAACCTGTATGAAAATGCATATTTCATATCTACTTTATCATTAAGATAACCTCATTAGTATGGATACAAGGGGGCGAGTCATTATTGTAGGCACAGTAAACGAGCTGAGTCACTTGGTATTAGCGTAAAGAAAATGAACGATCTAAATGACGATTATGAGCTCGAGAACCTGATCGAGAATATAAAACAAACATGGATTCAAGACTATAAAAGCTGTTACGACAATAAGGAAGATAGTTTCAAAAATGAAACCGCGTTATTTAATCCCGTGTCATAGAAGAGTCCTAAACTGACATCATTATAGTTGAATTTAGAATATTTTATTGATATTAACAACACAGCATACGAACTAACGTGTCTATATTTGACACATTTATTCTTTATAAAATAGCGGGTGATTATAGGTCTTACGTCTAATGGGTTTATTCTTGACGCATTATACATACAATTCTTTTAAACAAAATCGGCCATATCATGATGAATATGAAATGTGATAAATGTGGAAATGATTCAAAATACCTTATAAGAGTTCTTTCCGATCAAGATACAGTCGATACTGGTACTAGCGCAAGAGGTACCGCACAATCAGCACATCCTCCGATAGAAACCGAATGGTGTCTTGTGTGTGTCAATCATCAGCAATAGCGAATTGAAATCAGCAAAATCCTATCATCGACATTAATCAAATCGGTAGTGGACGATACATAGGAAAGACTGTTTAGTCTGTAGCGTTACTATTCCGCTAGCTTATCGCCAGTCTTATCGTTTAACATCTGGCATTATTAGTGAGTTGTTGAATCTAATGTGTGAATATGTGCATAAGGTGACCTGAGTAAAAATCGAAATTATATCATAAATTCAACAGCATTGGGATCTAATAAATTTATTAAATCAAAAAAATATCGGAAGTTTTTATGGAATGCGTTGTGAAAGGCTGTTCTTGTATGTCTTGGTTTATATCCTATGAAACAGTAAACATATAGCTCAAGTCTTGTTGTGTCATGTGATATTAGAATGATTCCTGAAATAACCCTCCTCTGCATTAACATTTTTGATTGTTATATCTGATGTACTGCTAATATGTACGATGATAACAAACAAA
>JBQCDO010000119.1:0-3429 GCA_051961195.1 Nitrososphaeraceae archaeon
ACCGCTGGCAGCAAGATGCCAACCATGAATAGTACGGTGAGTATACAAAATCAATCACAGTATCAGAATGCGCAGACATATGTCAAGCAAGCTCAGAAAATTGTCTCAAAATATTTAACATCACCAAACTTGACAAATAAAAATACAACTCCAAATGCTGCATCACAGATAAGCAAGATTTTATCTCAGCTAAAAATGACTATTGATAACAAAGGTTCACTCAATAGTGTAACGAATATTGTACATATGCAATTGCATCCGAAATTAATATCTGATTATGGGCTAAAATTGGTTGCTTCTTCTCCATCCAAGTAAGACTTACCCTTCATTTAATGACGGAAATCCTGTAGAACATTTTTTGCCACACATGAGAATCTTATGCTCAATTTTATGATCTCTTTTTCAAATGCTTCAGTTGTCGGCTTTGCACGAGCCTATAACAATTTAAAACTAAATCGATCTGTCCAATCTAATAATAAAAAAACATCTTGTATAAATAAAGAATAAGATTGTATCTAATTATTTTATCTGTCCTCTAATTTCACCCTTTGGATTTTGTTGCGTATGAACATTTGAGTAGGTGTTACCGTCTTCAACCAATTTCACAAGGTCAGAAACCTGTTTACCCTTTAACGGCCCTTCTAATTTATCAGAAGTGATATTTCCCTGCGACAATGCTCCATTTTCTGGACCAGTAGGCGAGTTAGATTTGAACAAGACTGCAACTACGGGACCATTAACCCCTGCTTTTCCCTGGTGTATGTGCGCCATTGTAACCTTGTCTATATCTTTAACATTCACCTTGTAAGTCATCGTCTTGCCATCGCTACTAAGAGTAAATTCTGCAGCTCCAGTTGCCTTGGTATTTTTGGGTGGGACTTCGTCTTTACCTGATAATGTTGCGGCAAACTTTTTACCACCTGTCGACTGTGCGAAAGCTGAATTAGAGGATGTATTAATAAATACACTGGCACTGATCATTCCAACAATCAATGATATACCTACCATCATAAAAAGAAATGAATGTGCTCTTTTTGTAGATATCATACTATTGGTGAATATGGTTATTATATAAATCATATTTAACAATGTTAAGCAATACGACAAATTACCCAGTTTCTAAACAACATCAGCGGTTATATTATAACAAAACACCAGCCAATCCAAACAACTGGAGACAAAAATACTTGTTTTAAAGGAAAGATCATTAGAATTTGACTAACCTTCTTTTGATTAATCTGACCAAGCTTGATTTAGACAGCATCCCGTCATATGTGCGCATGATCATACTTCAGAATTTCTCTCATCTATCTCATATCAGAATTACTCGGAATATGCATCATAAAATCAATTCTCGGTATCAAATAATATTGCTGATAGATCATCATTACAAATTTATAATCAGATATGTTGACTCTTTTCAGATTGTGAAATTTTCTATTAAAGGCTCATCAACTGGAGAAACAAAGAGATGGGCTTTAATTCTGAGTTATTTATTTTTATTTGTCATTTTAGTAGTTGGTCTGAATGATCACTTTACTCGGTTCGGTACATTTTTTCTAGCATTTGTTAATAAGCTGGACAATTCCTTTTTTGAAGATGCTCATGCTCAAAAACCTACGGACTATTCAGGATACGACATTATTGTTTATAATTATGGTATCGACAGCAGCAATGAATTTGATGGTAAGGCAGTAAAAAATATCGCAGTGACAAACTACATACAAAAAGGATCCAGTCAAGATTTGATTAGTAAATTTGGAGATTTGGTGATAGATTCAATCTCTTCTGTCTCGAGGATGTTTATAGCCTTGGGTTTATCTTTTGTTGCAGCTATAGTAATAGGAATTACGGCCGCTAGAAAGTCTATAGCATCAAAGATAGTAATTCCCATAGTTGATGTATTACAGTCTATTCCAATACTTGGATTTTTTCCTGCAGCAATTTCGCTTTTTATCGCTCTATTTAACGGCAGTTCTGTAGGCATTGAAATAGCCGCAATTTTTCTTATATTTACCAGCATGGTGTGGAATATGATCTTTTCAGTTTACGAGTCAGTACTTTCGATTCCGTCTGAACTATTGGAAACCTCAAATGTTTATAGGGCCAACCTATTCTTAAGATTCAGAAGACTTTACATTCCGGCTAGCATTCACAAATTAGTCTATAACGGTATCTTATCATGGGCCAGTGGATGGTATTTTCTTACCGCAGCCGAGATCATATCGTTAGGTTCAAAGACCTACACATTACCTGGTCTGGGAAGTCAACTTGGAATTTCAGTTTCACATGGAGAATATATCCAGGCAGTAACAGCACTCATTATGTTAATTTTAATTATCTTAATAACGGACTTTTTCTTTTGGCGTCCCCTGGAATCATATGCTAACCGTTTTAGGTATGACTACTCATTTTCTCCTGAAACTATTCCTAAATATACGCGCATGCATTTTGGCTTGCACACTTACAGGGGTAAAATTCCAAAACTATTATTTCGTAATCCTGCTGCAACATCATCAATTCAGATATCGGACTTTTTTGTCAGAAACCCTAGGCCTCTAATTTCTGTAAAATCAAATAAAGTGATAGAGATCTTGTTGAAAATTGGAGGGCAAATTGAAGCAAGAATATTTCCAACAATCCATAAGTGGTTTGACAATAAGGACATTCTTAGAGTACTTGGAATAGTAGCGTTGCCAGTCATACTAACTCTTTTTATATTGATTATTATTCAAGAACGTGAACAAATCCATCAATCATTTCTCTCGATCTCTAGAATGTATTTGTCACTTCAGAGTGACCCTATAAACGCAAAAATTGTCTCACAGATTCCAATCGCTTTGTTACTATCCTATTTGAGATTAGGTGCTGCCTATCTCCTAACTTTGGCATGGACTGTACCCGCGGCTATTAAAATTGCTCGTGATCCAAGATTTGATCGTATTATGCCTATATTTCAAACTCTAGCCGCTATTCCTGCACCAGCATTCTTCCCGTTCCTGATCCCAGTTGTAGACTATGTACCCGGTGGCTTTGAATTTTTATCTATACTGTTGATATTAACTGGGATGCAATGGTATATGTTTTTTAATCTCATTGGTGGTGTACGAGCTATTTCCGGTGACGTTGAGGAAACTGCACGAGCATTTAGAGCTACAAAGAGCCACTACCTAAAACGCGTTTTGTTCCCAGCCATATATCCGTCATTTATTACTGGTAGCATTACCAGTTGGGGAGGAGGTTGGAACTCATTAGTCGTTGCAGAATTCATAATATATGGATACAAGACATATGCAGCAACTGGTATAGGATCTCTATTAGATAAAGCTGCATACTATACAGGAAATACCGTATTGATATTGATTATCATAGGTGCAATGATGACAGTAATAGTCACAATCAATCGTCTAGTATGGAGACGAGTGTACA
>JBQCDO010000120.1:0-2634 GCA_051961195.1 Nitrososphaeraceae archaeon
CATATCAGCAGCCTCTGATGGTGATGAATTAGATTTAATAGTAATGATGGGAGAGGACATAATTTCCTTATTTGTAATAGTACTAGTAAGAATATCCTTAATACACACCTTCCTAACCAGATCTCGCTCTGTCACTAAGCCTCGTGGATTACCAGTGGCATCAACCACTACCAAAGAACTCACATTCTTGTCTTTCATCTTCTGAGCAGCTTTTTGAATTGAAGACAGTTCTTCAATGGTTTCAAGTTTTTTTCTCATAATATCTTCGACTTTCATAGTCATCTTGATATCTTAACCGGGATTTATTTAAATATCCACTGTCCACTTATGGATTTTGCAGTATAAACCTGAATATTCCTAACCTATATCAGGATTGATTGTTTTGAACTCCTATGCCAACTATTTGCCAATTCTTAATGCTTGCTCCTGTCGACTTTGATATGATAAAGAGAAATCGTATTTAATCTCCTTCTTTCCATCACAAGAATTACTACAAGAGCAATGATCTTACAACAATATGTTCATTATTATTTACACCTTTGCTTCATAATATGTTTAGATCAGTGTAGTGACGTAACTAGATCTACTATGTCGTCATAAACTATAGACCATAATATTGTTCAATAGCTCGTTCTGTTGCAATCATCAAAAATAAATAATGTGTTACAGATATTATTCTGACTAGTGATAAATATCTGGTGGAGTTTGTCCTAAACATTGAGAGGCAAAAAGTATCACAAAAGCCTATAGGATATATCAATACAGATTTTGGTAAAAAAGAGATCAAAAAGCAACCTGAAAAAGTAGTATCGATTATAACTATAAATCGCGAATTTATAGATGCTTTAGATGGAATAAAATTATACTCGCATCTGACTATTGTATATGCACATGGTAACTGCTATCAAGGAACTGAAAATTCATCCTAGAAGAATGAAAAATCTTACAAAAGTGGGATTACTTGCAACAAGAACGCCTTATCGTCCAAATCCAATAGGGGTTACAGTGGTGAAATTATTGGATAGACATTATAATATTGTCATGGTGCAAGGACTTGATGCCATAAATGATACTCCTATACTAGATATAAAGCCGTACACCTACTCTGACATAAGAGAAAATATAGAAATTGCAAAATGGGATAAACCCATTATGTTAGATAATAGAAGAATTATGTAACAAAGTAAGCTTCTAATGGGTGTATAAAAAGATCAAGATAAAAACGGTCCATCGAAATTGTATTAGGGGTTTCTGATTTGATGGCTTGTAAATTTGCATGCGTGTATAACTATGGAGCACGTACGCCTTCATCTTCTTTAAGTAGGTATACAGATCAGAAACGTTATCGGGTTTACTCAATATTTATCGAACGGATTATGTGAGAAATCCATGCTAAAGCTAGTTTGAAAATTGGTACACTGCACTACAGCGAAAACAAATTCTTCATATATTTAAAACTGTCAATCAAATGTACATATATGAGAGAGAGCTACTGAATCAAAATGCATTGAAATATACTAGATTAAAGATAGAAGAAGTTAGTAATAAAGCCATAACACTTGAACCAGAAAATACTCTCCTCGATGCCCGCAATACCTTACTAAGATTTAATATCAGTAGGATTGTAATTGCTAGGAATAATAAGGCCTTGGGGATAATTACAGAGAAGGATATTTCCCGGATTCTATACGCTGAACTACAGCACAGGCAATTCAAGGAGATCAGATTAGATGAGGTAATGAACAAGAACCTTATAGAAGTTAATGAAGAAAAAGAACTGAAATCTTGTGCCAAGTTAATGTTAGAACACAATATTAGCTCTTTACTCGTACTGGATGAAGATAGTCTTCTCAAAGGAATAGTAACCAAGAGTGATTTAGTAGATTCATATGCAAAGCATTATGCAAATACGAAATTAGTAGAAGACTTAGTACAAAAATATATGACAAAAAAAGTATTGACAGTAGGCCCGGATGAGCCTATACATATGGCCCTTATGCTAATGACTGATAATAAAGTATCCCGAGTCGTTGTGACAAGAAATCGAAAGCCGGTTGGTATCATCACAGGACGCGATTTGCTACCTATTAGTTTATTATTTGGGACAGGCATAAATGGACATCTTCGGCACATATCGGAGCCGGCAGAAGCACACAGAAGAGAACAGATTCTTATCCCATCGGGCATTAAAGCAATATTTTTAGCAATGGATGTGATGAACTATGATCCAATTACTATCACAAGTGATTCAGATTTATCTGAAGCTGCCCATATAATGATGAGAAATAGAATAAGTGGTATTCCCGTAGTAGATTCAGATAATATTCTCGCAGGTATAATAACAAAGACGGATATTATAAAGAGGTTAGCATCAGATAATTAATCTTTGTAGAAATATAAAGAATCCAAATTACATCTCTGATCATTTTTGCAATTCTTTCTTTCCTTGTTGACGATATCTATTCATTAGAAATAATAAATGATGTCTCATTTGTTTGAAAAGATCGATTCTATCTCATAAGTCATTTCATTATTTACATCCTTAAAACAAGATTTAAGGATTCCTTAAAAATGATCATGGGATAATGACTGCTCTTCCAATTATTTTTCCTTCTTTTAATAATGAGATGACTT
>JBQCDO010000121.1:0-3488 GCA_051961195.1 Nitrososphaeraceae archaeon
CTGACATATCTTCTATATGTATCCAAATGGTGGTAACTGGAACACAAAGTGGCCTTCAATATTCAGTCATCTTTTCAATTGTGCTATCACTGATTTGACAAAATTTTTTGTATGTAGACATTGCAAATCGTAGTTCTAGTAATTTAAAGGGGACCAAGCTGGTGATAATAAGAAGTAGTAAAAGATGGCATAGAGCAATAAATCTCAGTGATGAATTTGTCCATGTGACGCTGTTGACGAGATTTGTACACATGAGGGAGGCCCCTTAGATGAGGATGAGCTTAATGGATACGACCTTAAATATCCATGGCACTATGCTGTATTTGATGTTAGAAATGGCAAAGTTTCAATGCAATCGTATGGGCAACAAATCTTAATTCTTATACGGTGAAAGTGGATGAAACAAATGGAGATGTACTTGTAAATCCAAATGGCAAGACAATATAATGCTTAGGCCTTCAAATGAGTACTTAGTTCTTTTCTTGTATAACCAGACTTAAGTAATATTGTTGCTGTATCAATATCTCGATGACTGCGACCATCAAAAATAATGAAACTGTCATTTTGGTTACAGGTGCAACCGGCACAGTTGGAACTGAAGTTGTAAGGCAGCTCACATCATCTTCAAATTCATCGCTCTCTTCAGGTAGCCGAGTTAGAGCTGCTGTTCATTCAAAAGATAAAGCTGATAAACTCAGAGATAAAAATAAAACGATCGAGATTGTTGATATGGATTATAATAACCCTGAAAGTATTATGAATGCACTGAATGGAATTGATAAACTGTTCTTACTAACTTACCCAGGCCAAACATGTCTGAAATCACATCCCGTGTGATAAATGAAGCAAAGAAAAACGAAGTTAAACATATTGTCAAACTGTCTGTATTAAGTGCCGAAGCTGAGCCTGGCTTAATAATAGGACGTATGCACCGACAAGAAGAAAACTTGTAGAAGAATCTGGAATCCCATACACATTCTTACGCGCAGGCGCATTTATGCAGAATTTTGTAAATTTTTGGTCAAACAATTAGAACTCAGAGCGCTTTTTATATTACTGCTGGAGATGGTAAAGTAAGTTTTGTAGATGCTAGAGATATCGCAGCTATGGCTACACAGATACTATTGGCTAAAACTAATGGAACCAAAATCAACGATCATTACAAGAACAAGAAATATGGCATTACTGGTAACAAGGCTCTATGATATAGTCAAATGGCAGAAATTCTTTCTAATGCTCTTGGTAGGAGAATAACTTATGTAAACATAACAGAAGAAGACGCTCGCAAAGCAATTAAGAAGATGGGAATGGAGGAATGGCTTATAGATGCATTAATAGAGTTCTATAATGTGATTAAATCTGGTGATGCATCACAATCGACTGCAGTAGTTGAACAGATTACAGGTCGAAAACCTATATCATTTGAACAATTTGTCAGAGATTACTCTAGTTCGTTTAATTGATTGCATGGTAGTTCGATTAATATCCAAGTTACGATTCAGTACTTGTACCACTATTAGTAATATCTAGTTCGTGTTAGTTTATAATTGATAAAAAATTATGGGGAAGGCATATCAAAGGCAATCAAACTCTAGTATTAGCGCGTGGACAAGACCAAAGTTATAAATCCTCAATGCGATAATGATCCGACTATCCTAAAATGGATGATAATGACGACAATAATAAATTATCTGGCACTTTATTAGTAAATTGTAGTGGTAGCGCCTGTAGAAGCGTTATACAGCAATCTAAAAAAATGGAAGCTGTCACTTTTGTATTTAGGGTAGAAAAGAAATCTCAGGAAGACCCAGATATCATAATTGACGTGAGTGGCAGTAAAGATCAAATTCAACAAGTGGAGAGCAGTATCAGAAAGATAGGTGGAGTACGTTCTGTCAACCATGAGATAGGGAGCTCATTATTATACTAAGTTTATTTTTATTGTGATGGATGCACATTCCTATACACATAAAAATAGTTTGTAAACAAGATAACGTGCAAAGAGTAAAGGACTTTCTCTCACCAAATAAATTGATCCATATTGTAGAATTCCATGATGTTAAGACGCCTGATAGAGACCTAGCCACGCTAGATATCTCAGGAGTAGTATTCGACGATGAAGACATACCTCTTATAGAAAATAATTTAAAACATTATGGTCAGGTCAAGATGAATAGAGGACAGGTAAGAATTCTTACATTAAACACTATTTTAAGTGCATTAATAGTTGCAGGTATCGTATCCGTTGCCCTGTTAGCTCATGATCTTAATCAGGATTTTTATGAGGAAGTTTTTGAACATAATAACACCAAGGTAATCCTAGAAACTGCCTTAACTATTGTTTCAGCTTCAGTTGCAGGATTCTTCTTAGAACTGTTAGTTGCATATAGAGAAAAGAGAATAACGCATCACTGATTTAGCGTGTTTTTTTTAATAAGTTAAACAAGTATGGCTTAATTTAGGAAAAAGTTGAATTGCCAAAGATAACATAAATTATGTCGAGATATTACAAGGGAAAAAAACAGTTATGATTTATCATAATTGCCACTTACTAAACTAGAATAATATTTTAAACATAATCTCACACAGATGCTTGAATATGTGATATACCCATTAATAGGATTTGTAGGGACTCTACTTGGACTTGAAGCAGCCTGGCACTATACAGCCTGTGAGATATCTCGGGATACAATAAAGCCTTGTATCTATAAGCAGGCAAAATTAGCTTTTGTGAAAGTAAGGTAGTAAAAAATTTTATAGGTGTTTATTAGATGCCTAGAATGATTTCTATAGTTGATGATGAATTATTTTAGTTAGTTAACTTGGCTAGTTAATTATCGGCGAACTAAAACTGAAAGTATTTCATTGCTAACTTAGAATTAATAAAATTCTAAGAATTGCATATCAATAGATATATCTGATAACAATATATTCTAGTATGGGATGAATTCGCACCGGGAAGTACAAATATATTCCTTAGAAAAAGCACTGACGGTGGAGCTTCTTTCGGGAGTACTGTTAATCTGAGTAATGATTCTGGTAGTTCGAGTCCCCCGCTATAGCTGTATCTGGTAGTAATACATATGTTCTATGGCTTGATAATACACCAGGAATTTCGAGATACTGCTAAGAAAGAGCATGTGCGGGAGCCACATTTGGTTGTACAATTAATGTTAGTCAGGATGCTGGATTCTCAGGACTGCCAGCGATTTTGTGGTATTAGAATAATTATGAGTAGTAGTTAATTTAATTTTAGATAGATATTTCTAATGCATCATCATTGTATTCTATATTATGAATTTTGGTTTTCTCGTCTATTAAACATCTTGTACTAAGGTTGCTCTTTTAAAGGCCGAAGGAGGTAATATTAATTAGATAATTAATGGTTAACGTTTTAATGGACAGAAATCCGCATTAGGTAAATACAGCACAGAGATAGTTAAACTGTATTGAAAGAATATCAGTCTAGTTTTTGTTTGCATTAAACA
>JBQCDO010000122.1:0-5784 GCA_051961195.1 Nitrososphaeraceae archaeon
AGATTCATTGGAGATAGGACCATACAAGAAAAGGATTTTGGTAAGATACAAAAAGATAGGATCTCGGAAATGAAAAAATGGGTTAGGTTTCTGAAGAGAGCTGGAGATGAGGAACAAGACAGACTAAACCTAGCAATTGTGGCAGCAAACAATCATTATGCTGGGTTTGGGCCTGGAACCGCTAACACATTTAGGACAATGTTAGATTTGCCAGAAGTTACATGGAATGATGTTAAAGTGCCCCAAGCCGAAGTAGGAGATCGTAGTGACACAAAACAAACTAGTTTATCAGATTTTTTGAAATGAAACAGATACTTTGTCAATTAATTAATAATTATAATCAAAATTTTTCTTCTAATTATTAACTTTCAATCTTCAAGAAAGGAAATGTTGATTATAAATGGAATGTGCTAATAGCATTATGAAAGGCGAACAACAACAAATTGCTTTGGTAACTGGAAGCTCATCTGGGATAGGATTTGAGACTGCACTTCTACTTGCTCGGAATGGGATTTATACATATGCTACTATGCGTAATCTAAGTAAGTCAGAAGAGATACTTGCCTGCACAAGAAAAGATAATCTCCAATTAGAAACACTGCGCTTAGATGTAACAGACGAAGGGTCAATCTCAGAGGCTATAGACATGATAATTGATAAAAAGGACCGTATTGATATCCTAGTTAATAATGCAGGATACTCACTGTTAGGACCTTTGGAGCTACTTCATTTAGATGAGATTAAAGAAGAATTTGAAACCAACTTCTTTGGAATAATAAGGCTCATCCAATGTGTATTACCTATAATGAGAAAACAAAGATATGGAAAGATAATAAATATAAGCTCACTTGCTGGCAGGATTGGATTCCCTTTATCCTCAGCCTACGGCAGTTCTAAGTTCGCTTTGGAAGGGCTTACAGAATCTTTGGGATATGAAGTTCAAAACTTTGGAATACATGTTATACTCATAGAACCTGGAGTAATAAAGACAAATTTAGTAAACAACATGAAGCTAGGTAATGAGATTATGAAATTGCAAGATAGAGATGATAATAAGATTATTGATGGCGATTCACCATATGCTGAGATAATTAATAAGAGAATCTCAGCGTTCAAACCAAGATATGAAAAAGGTTCCTCTCCTAAAATAGTAGCAGAGAAAGTTTTAGAAGCAGCTATATCTAACAATCCCAAAGCAAGATATCTCGTTGGTGGAGATGCTCTGAAGATGATTGAAAGGAGGATTAACGCAACTGATGAGGAATTCGGCAGGTTAGTGATGGATAGTGTTCTAGGTAGAGTTTCCTAGCTAATTATGCCATCCATAATATTTGTCCAGCTATTCTGCACTTACGAGAGAGCATGTCCAAATTTGTAGTTCATGTATAAGCCATCGAATATTCTATATTGCTTGCCTCATGAACAGGATAGGACTTTTTCCTATGTTTTAGTTCGAGTCGTGTTTATGACCACATGCTCTTAGGCTCGTTCCCTACAGGGTCTAATAGAGTCTTGTTAGAGTCCCTCTAATCGTTCCCGCAGGGACATTTCTGATCAGCTTTCTACCTCTACTTTTTCTAATACTACTTCTTTTGTCATTCCAGTAGTTATCTTCTTAGAGCTTCAAGTGGAGATAGACGTGATGCCTTCCAAGCAGGATATACTCCTGCTGCCAAGCTTAAAGATAGGGAAAGCAACCAGACATTTAAAAGATCATTTGGAAGGAAGATAGGAGCGAAATGAGCAGCTCCTCCACCTCCTGATCCTGGTGATCCTCCTCCACCTCCTGATCCCAGTAAACCCGATGTTAGCAAATATGCACCCGCAACTCCTGTAACTAATCCTAGTGTTGAGCCTAATAGACCGATTATCAGAGCCTCGCTTAGAAATAGTGCAAGGATGAACCTATTTTTTGCGCCAATAGCCTTCATTGTTCCAATTTCTCTTATCCGCTCATGAACCGATGTATACAGAGTGGTAATTATTCCTACAGCTCCTACAAGTAATGCAATAAATGCTATACCTGTTTGAAATGAACTATTTCCACCCTGAGCTCCCTGTATTGTTTTAAGTATAGCTTTAGGAGTTGTAACTCCAATATTGTTAGGCCCATATAGACTAGTGATCTCCTGTTGAACAGAATTAACATGATTGCCAGAAAGTGCAATTACTGCCATTTGATCATACTTTCCTCCTTTTTTGAATAATGAGTTGGCAGTTGGTAAGTTGATTATAATGGACTTATCAATGTAAGTATTTCCTGTGGGTTGCATTATTGCACTTATCACAAAACTTCGAGATTTCTGTTGTAGCTTTCCAGTTGTAGGATCTGCAAATGAATAGGTTGCCTTGATATTTTGGCCAACCGTTACAAAATTAGTTTTTCCTGGAGGATTCGCAATAGTATCACCTACAATCATACCTGATGGATTATTTTCTTGTATAGACGAACCAGGAACTAGTGCCAATGAAGGACTAATCAAATGAAGTTTAGTTGGATCCATTGCAAGGACGGGAGTAGTTAGCATATTTCCTTGAGCGTTGAGCTCAAACTGACCTTGGTATGAAGGGATGACTTCCTGAACATATGGAAGGGATTTTATTCTATTTACTACCTCCGAATTAAAAATTAAAGTAGATGGTGGTGATGGTCCTCCACGAAAATTAATCTGGCCAGGACTGACAAACAGGACGTTAGGTGCCAAGATACTTAATTGTTTGTTGATAAGACTAGCCACACCTGCACTCATACCATTAAGTGCAATCATTAAACCACCACCTGCAACAACCATCAATATTGTCAATATAGATCTGGCTTTTCTTTCTCTTAGTGCATCAAAAGATAGGATGAATATTTGTTTAAGGTTTCTATGATAAGACTTCTTTGGTTTCTGTTCCTTTTCATGGATTGTAGAAGAGGGATAAGAAGGAGGATGAGGTGTTATTTTTTCTCGGTATGTGTTAGATACTCTTTCCTCATTTTGGATATCTTTATTAATACCTTCTTTGATGCCCATCCTTAACTCCTGTCTCAACTTATCTAGGTGCTTCTCCTTTGATATGTGTTGGCCTAAGCTGATCGGCCCAATCTGATCCTCTATAAGAAATAATCTATATTTTGACCAGATACAGTAGACAAGTGTAGCCCTAAAATCTAATATTCATTTTGCGATAAAATGAAAAGTAAGTCTCCTGATTAGTAGATCATTTAAACAGAGTAATGACCAAATGATTATAACCAACATATAACATAGAGTCACTCTCAGCAAGATTACACCAGTTATAGTTCATTGTAATATCACTTACGGAACAGAATTAACATATTAAACATTATTCTATAATAATAATCAGAAGAGTTTTATTTTAGTTGCAGTTTATGGAATTGCAGTCAAGTATTCAGCGGTGCAACGGGCAGACAAGGAGGTCACAACTGCCTGTGCTGTGTTAAAGCAGCTGACAATAGACGTGAAAAACGCAATGAACGATATGCCTGATCCAACGGCTGAACAGTTGGATTCAACAACGACATACAACATTATAATGATCAATGTGCATCTAGGACTGGTGTATTATAGAATGAGTAACAAGAGGCTGGTCATTCTTGGGTTAGGCGTTCTTTTAGTGGCTTGTATGGTTTTTGCTGGCGTTGCTGGCAGCAACGATGATTTGCTGTTAGCAAAAAAGAGCAAGCATTCAGGTGGTGGCAGTAAAAGCGGTGGTTCAGGCAGTGGAAGTAATAGTGGAGGTGGAAGCAGTGATAAAGGTAACGGTGGCAGCTCGGGTTCTGGCTCTGGTTCCAATGATAATGGGGACAAAGGTTCTGAAGGACCGAGCAAGGAAACTCCGAAGGTAGAGCCCAATACTCCTGATCAAGGTAATACCGGTAATGAACCAGCCTCTCCAGTAATACAACTACCACCATTAACAACAACACCGACAGAGCCAGTTAATCCAGGTCCTCCTGCTAATTGTATGGCGATTGGTTGTCCGGGTTCACCACCACAAACACCAACCACACCAGCACCAACTGATAAATGTGCATTTAATCCAGATTCACCTAACTGTAAGCCTGATCCAATTACTGGTAAATGTCCTCCAGGATTTAGCCATAATGTGCATGATAATTGTTTTCCCAGTGGTCCATGTCCATCAGGTTTTGGCAGACATGACAACGACGAAAGCGGTAAATGTTTTCCGACACCGATTCATTGCCCACCAGGATTCTTTCCGAAACATGGTGTATGCACTAAAGACATATTCATAAATATACACAACGTGATCCATAGCAGTAGCAGTGGCTCACATAGTCTAAGCAGTGGATGCTATGATGCTATTAAGATAGCCTGGTTAAGTAAAATAGAGAGAAGCCGGAACCAAGAAGTCGACAGTTTCATAGATAATTGCTTAGGAGTGCACTAGTTGGCGAGGCTTGGACACAATCGGCTACAGCGGCTCTAAGGCCGTGGTAGTTTTCGGCTAAAGTTGAAAGTAACTTACAGGGTAGAATAGAATTCAGCAGTCAGTTCAAGTTCAAGTTTGTAGTGATAAAGCTGATGCAAAATAGTTGGCCATGATATTGTTAGAAGGAACATCATGTTATCAATTATCTTCATTATCTATAACCAAAGATCATCAAATATACAAGTATGCCTATTAGTAACTAAAAAAGCATCTGCTCTGGATGGAGTTATTCATCTTGGCAAGGACAGTTTTATCCTCTCAATCTAGATAATTATTTTATGCGAATAAAAACCAAATAAACAAAGAAAAAAGAAGGAAGAACTTTACTTACTGCGCTCCGTGACAGGTATCACCGCCACCGCCATGGTGTCCATCGCCATGGCCTGAGTCATGTGGATTGCCGTGTTCACCGTCATCATGCGGATTACCGGTTGGGCCAGAGTCACGATCATGAGGATCCCCTGTGCAAGCCGCATTGACTTGTTGATACACTGCTGTTCCTGCTGCAAGTGCTATAGTCAGGACTGCTACCATACCTACAACTGCTGTCAGTTTGTGTTTGAGTTCCATTATATGAGAACATATGCGATATCATATAATTTTATCTGTTAACAAAGTCTGCTTATTTTCCAGATTTGGGAAAACCTCAATTAACTAAGTTAATCAAAGTTTAAATGAAAGCCTGCGAAGGCTGGCTGGCTATCTGTTGCATATGTTTCTAAAACGTATAATAAACAACAGCAACAGCCGCAAGCACATGATTATAGTAATGAAAGTAAGATTGTCTGACTCAAGACTACAGGTTTCCTAAAATCAATAACTGTAGATGATAGCATGAATTTGAATGATTTTCGCTTTATATAATCATTTTTTCAAGATATATTTACATGTAATTAGTATCCTGTGATATCAACTACCATTCATGATGTGTCAATTGTCAAGTATAATATCTTCACAATCTTTATTCAAAACTATAATGTTTGATACACATACTTGCAATACCATATTGGCTGCTCTGGATGGAGTTATTCAGCTTGGCAGGGACCATTTTATCCTCCTAATCTAGAGAATTCCCGTGTGTTTGTTTTTGCAAATAAAAATTGATTCTTCCTTTTACAGAATTCCTAATGCATTTATGGGGAAGAACTGGTGCATACTGCTAACACATTCAGAAAAACGTTGGATTTATCAGAAGTGACATGGAATAATGTTGAGATTACTGATACAACAGAAAATGCATAAAGCAACCAAAAACAAACCAGTCTGTCGGATTTTTTTGAAATGAGGTATGGATCAATTAGTTGGCCTAATCATTAAAATTTG
>JBQCDO010000123.1:0-3202 GCA_051961195.1 Nitrososphaeraceae archaeon
GGCTTCTTGTCAGTATTGATATATCGAAGACCCAGGATAAGTGTATGTTTCTGACCGGGAATACGACTACGGTCAGTTAGGCTGATTTTGTCTCTGACTCTGGATCGGGTTGCGGCTTTGGTTTTGAAGGCATTCGGTTATACATGACTCTCATTGCCTTATGATAAGGGCACATCTCGCCAAACTCTGTCTTGGCCTCTTCGTCTCCAAACACGACTGTGTTCTGACAATCTAACCAGACGCAAGTCTTATACATCTATCTAACCATCAAATCATATAATACTCTCCTTCTTATACGACTTTATGCATTTGGCTATGATGTTGTCCATCGTCTCGCCCCATGCACCCAACTTGCCTAACTCCTTATGAGTTTCGTCGCTCACCTTGATGGTTTTCAACGCTAATAGTGCTTCATCATATCTCAAGTAAAGTGACATAAATCTATGGTATTTACTATACGCATAAAATAGTTTGTAGTGGGTAGTTATTAGAAGTAGGTGAGATAAGATTTTGGCAAACAAGGCAGAAGAAATCACAAGAGTCAAGCACATAGCGTATAGCTCGAATGAGCCAGTCGTTCAAACTGGAGCGATAGATGCCCTTTCAGCATATGGAGAGCAGGCAATAGATGCTATAGACGAGGTCGTTAATCTGTTTGATATAAGTGACCAGGTTAAGGACCACGGACTACGGACTATCGATGACATCAAGAAAAATTCGAGCTAACTAGTTTTATAGTAGTTCCTGGTGTAGGCTAGTTTTTTAGTATGGCGAAACACCAAGGACAGTCTTTAAATGGCTCAAGGCTGGCTATTGGAGCGTTATATCGGGAGTGTGTCCCGTATATGCCAGCCTGTCTTATTTTTTATTGAATGATATCCTGCTTACATTCTAACCATAGTTCCCAGAGATATTTACAGCCCCCAAATGTTTTTAAACACTGCTCGGGAGCCACATTTTGGAGCTCCTATAATTAACCCATATGCGGAGCCTATCCTTAAGTATGAAAATGCTGTTCAGATTTTTATATTAGAAGAAAGAATATTGGTGCGGAGAAGGACCTCTAACTTGGATGCCTATCTGGAAGAAGAATTGTATGATACTCTTATCTATTGTATCCAAAATCCCAAAGTTGATGATTTTGAAAACAAAAGAAAACGAGTAGAAGAAATCGGAAAAGAGCTATTTTCTGACGGAGGCGTCGATGCAATGGAGAACATGTTTTATTCAATAGAATTTAGAGTTAAAGATGAAATACACCAGGATGCTAGGCCGTATCGTTCGTGGTGGAACGGAATAAGTGATGATTGGAAATACTGAAGCTTAGATCTTAACTCTTTGTTGAAAGTGGTCTCGAACCTGATACATAAGTCAGTATTCATAGATTACTCTACATTGGGATTTTGTTACTCATTCTACAAATAATTTCAATAATGTAGAAAAGGAGCTAGAATTGTTCTTTTCTTCCATGGTTTATCTTGAAGACAAGATCTTGGCATTATTGATACAGTTACCGCCATCGATGGGAATAGTTGAAGGTATGAATGGCTTGAGAGATATCCTACCTGAATTAGATAAGAGGTTCAGATATACCGTAGAAGTTAGAGATAGTTCATGGTTTCAGGATTTGGCATATAGTTTTTTTGCAAATAACAATATGTGTATGGTCTGGAGTCAACTAGCAGATATAAGAACGCCTCCAATAGATACAACAGCCTATATCTACATACTTATCCCAGTCTAATACCTATCCCTGAAATGACTAACATAGTGTATAGTAATAGAGGTAGTAGAAGAGTAATAGTGGGTAGGAGTAGGATAGATAGTAGCAGCGAACTAGGGACACTAGGGACAGGAAATGCTCTAACCACTCGTGATTCATAATTATAACTGCATGTCAAAGATAGTTGCAATGTTGCGGACCTGCTAAAGTATGCCAGGATTTTGCCCCCTATCCTTGTCCATGTCTTTCGCCGGATATTTACTCATTTTAACACATATCCGCGTGTTTCTTTCGGATTCTTCTTGCTTTAGCATATACTCGCCGGCCATTTGTGCTATCCTGTTGTTCGCCGGCAGACCCGCGATCTCTTAGGTCATACTAAATCCGGCTAAGCCGAACTATCCCACGATATTCTCTTGTCGATATATATATAGCTTAGAGACGATATATCATACTACAGTAACTTGTTCATTATCGATTCATGGGAACGCACTGTGCATTGTCTTTTCTGTAATAGTCTAGCCACATTGAAACCCACCAAGACTGGTAGAGTAATGCTCCGCTGCAATACATGCGGTATTCTAGCATTCGCCAATGGACTAATATCACAGCAAAGAATCCAGACATTGAAGGATTATCGATTTACACCTATACGTTGACTAGTCCTTCACTTATCGACATCAAATGCATTCATATTAGATGATAGGAAGCTACAAGTCTACGTTAATCTAGCCAGTATCATGTCAAGTCCCTGTCCTGGCCATAGGCAGCCATGGATGAACTAAACAAGATTACGAGATCGAGAGGGAATATTGTCAAGCATGATCTGTTCATATCCACTCTCATATTCCTCTTTCAAATATAGTTTTCGAAACTATCAGGCTAATTCAATGCTACTCCTGCGTGCGCTGCCTGCGTTCCGGATATGACTGCTATTCCTAATCCGCCGGCAATGAGAGCCCAAATCGTGGCTAGTGATTTCTTTGCCATCATGTACTACATATATGATATTATATACGTCTTGTGTGATTAATAGGGAACCGAGTCTTTTTCCGACAATCACTGCTTAGAGTTTCGTGGGACTTGGTTCAGAGACACGTTTGACTCCTTTCCATTAGGAACAGGTAAGACCATCGAGCTGCTTTTCGCTGGCTCTCGGGGGATGTAGTGTTTGTATAGCATGTACGACAATAATGTTAATGATAAGGGGTAATGGGTTCGCCGGCGAACCACATAGTCCACTATGATTATGGCTGTCATTGTTATCATTATTGTCAACAGTATCAATGTTATCTGTACTCTATTCATTTATTTCCTTTGAAATGTAGAGATTGATTTCGATTAAATCAATGCAAATGCAATAGTTGGCTGCCTATAATTATTTTTGTGCAATTTGTAGTTAATCTATATTTATACTGAACTATGGCCAAATTGATGGTAGAAATGATTTTCTAGAATAAATTAACTGCTCGAACAAAT
>JBQCDO010000124.1:0-3991 GCA_051961195.1 Nitrososphaeraceae archaeon
TTGCCATACACTTCTTTGACTTTTTGTTTAATTATATCATCTTTCACGTCTACTGTTTACAAGAGAAACTATTTAAGTTGTCAAGAGAACCTAGGTAAAGTAAGTGTAGTTATGGAAACAAAAGGAAGCCGAACAATTAGGAAAGCAGTATCAAAAACAGCACCAAGAATAACCAAAGCAGAATTACCACTTGTTCAGACTAATCAAAATTGCGATTTTCATGGTTATGATGCAGATACTCTTATGAAAGAAACTGCTAAACTGCGTAAGATAATTACAAAGAGAGGAACCCTTGAAATGCTAATCCCATTATGCTGCACCACCACACCTGTCAGATATATAAAATTCAGGAACACAATGAAAGGCTTCAGTAGCAAAACTTTAGCGAAAAGACTAAAGGAATTTGATGAAAGTGGAATTCTTGAAAGACAAGCATTCAACGAGACTCCACCAAGAGTGGAATATAGATTAACAGATAAAGGACAAGAGTTGGCAGAATCAGTCATCCATTTATTAAACTGGATGAAGAAATGGGCTTAACCTACTGGTAATACCAACTGATACTCACAGCGAACATTTAGGAGTTACCTTGTTAATCCAAAAGGGCTCATATTACTCATGTCCAATTGAATTACCATTTGGGCTTAAACAGATAATAAGGTGAAAAGTGATTGCTATAAAATACAGTATTAATTCGTCCAATATTTATTTACTTGATATTCTCTCGGGCCTCTGTAGCATCCGAGCTTAATTTCTCATTCTGCGTTTCTAGCGGTTTCGTATATATCATTTTCATTTGCGATTGAAATGAACGTATTATATAATAGATCTAATTTTTTAATTCTTATAAGACAAGCTTCCACTAACTCGACAGGCGAAATTTCTAAATTTTCAATTTTTTCTGACAATTCTTTAACCGAAAGGTGAATTTTTGCTCCAGGTTCATATAGATTTTAATTCCACCTAAGTATTAGTATATTTGGCAACCAGAAAAGTCCATACTTGAATTTTTGTGATATAGTAAAACGGACCGTATTTGAGAAGTCAATTACAAATGTAGAGCTGCCTTTGATAATAATATCTGAAAAATCAGACTACCGAAATCTTATTTTTGTTCCTAGTCTTGATAGCTAACTCATACAGATTTACTCATATATATCTGAAGTCATCTATCCATGTCTTCAGTCAATTCCGTTTTGACTTTTATTGAAAAGTAACTTACAAGAATCTACATCAATACTTGTAGTAGTCACTAGTAAAGAACTGAACCTATGGCTAGATGTAATTTGACATACAAAAATGAAGTGCGTATTTTGTTAAATAACTAGTTCATATTATGCTGAATTCAAATCAATCATTTGGAAAATAAGAATAAGATCAAGATTCGCAGAAAATGATTATGCAATATAATTTGAAGAATTAGAGATCTTTATCACCATGCAACCATAATTAAATATTGTCATTCATAATTTATTTGTAGATGAAACACTGTATGATTTTTGTATTAGATATTAAAACTAGATCTCTGATAGGAAAATTAAAAGCAAACGTTTTCATTATAGTGATAGGTATATAGATTTGTGTATAACAGATCGTCATTATACGAAGAGTCCGACCATTTTCCGAGATCTGCAGGACACCTTAATGAACAGAAGCAGGATATTTCAGCACACATAAGCGACCCTTCTGATTCTAAGAATATTTGTTCTCTTTGCAAAAGTAACCTTACTGTTTTTGATGCAGAGGTCGGTGAAATAGTCTGCAGTAATTGCGGTATGGTAATATACGATAACATGCAATCATTAGAGGCAGAATGGAGAGTCCATAAAGTTGAAGATATAAAATTGAAAGAGAGAACAGGAATGCCTACTTCGCTTGCTATTCATGATATGGGTTTGTCAACCCTTATATCAACCTTAAATGTTGACGCAAACGGGACTGCACTCACCCAGGAACAAATTAACAAAGTAAAAACAATGCGTCGTTGGAACAGAATTTCTACGTTTAATAATAAGAGATCAGCTAGAAACTTAAATAACGCATTTGAAATTATGTCTAGAATTAAAGACAAACTTTCCCTAACAGATGCAGCAATAGAAAAGGCTGCATACTATTACAGAAAGGCGCTGGATAAAAATTTGATAAAGGGCAGATCGATTGAAGGGATGGTCGTTGCTTCTGTATACGTTGCATGCAGGGAGCTGAGCGTGCCTAGAACGCTTGACGAAATTTCTACTGTCATAAATAGCGACCTCACATTTGTTAGCAGATGTTATCGCTTACTGGTTAGACATCTCAAACTTCAGTCGCTTCCAACAGTGCATATTAGTAGCTATCTATCCAAGATAGCCAGCAAAGCTGGAATCAGCGAGAGAACATATAGGAGAGCACTTGAGATGTTAGCTATAGTAAATGAAGACCATATTGCTATAGGAAAGCATCCAAACGCGTTGGCCGTTGCTGTGCTCTATGCCGCATGTATATTAGAAGGGGAAAGAATAACTCAAGAACAGATGGCAATAGCCGCCAACACAAGCATGGTAACTTTAAGGAAGAGATTTGCGGATATCAAGATGATTTTTCGTTTACAGTAGATTTTTACGCTAATATCTTTAGATTACGGTTCATAGCGACAACTGGGATATTTCTCAGCCACGTGGATAAATCAAGACATAAAGACTCTTAATTTTGATCCTATTGTAAGGAAAAGAAAAGAAAATCATTCGAAATGTAGCATCAATTTCGATGATTATCTACCTTCATTATAGTATTTAGTCCTTATAAGATAATGTTGTAAAGAGCAGAGGGGGCATCAATATCCTATATAAATTTCTATTGAATATTAATATTAAAATAAACAGGAATGACATGCGGGGTTGGACGTGGATTCGAGTACCTACGATATAA
Organism: Nitrososphaeraceae archaeon; assembly: GCA_051961195.1. GTDB lineage: Archaea > Thermoproteota > Nitrososphaeria > Nitrososphaerales > Nitrososphaeraceae > JARBAU01. Next base: position 2,908 of record JBQCDO010000124.1, read on the forward strand.
AAACAAAAACACGTATTAATTGAATATTATATATCAAGTTGATGTTGTTAGTTGTTCCCTTAGAGTTTTTGTTAGGAATTTAAAATATATCTACTGCAATCTAATTAAGTTGTTTGCCAAAGACAGCGAGCATTCTGAGTAAGCGAGTGAACAGTAACGAGTCGTTCGCAGATATGTATTGACGGTTACTGATTAGACTTCCCTGAGTAAAGCGAAGCCAAGTAGGACGGTTGGAACTAAATTATTATTCGATTTGGCCTTCTATTCCACATCAATTGATTTTTCGCCCGAGTACCGAATATTTTCATCAGCGTCTTTGCCAGTTTCTACCTTATGCAATTCTCGAGATAGAACCTGCTTGTATTTGACTCGTTCTTCAGTAGTCATCTTATCCAGATTAGAACTTATTGCCGCGCCAATAGTAGAAGCTCTATCAATCAAATCTTGCGCCATAAATTTACCAGTATCGCCAACTTTGAGCATCACATCCAGCTGTTTTTTTACAATATTTCCAATAGAACTGATGTCAGCGGCCATTTCTACTCCCTTAGGCGTAATCTTGTATCTACCATCGCCATCCTCTTTGATCAACCCCTCCTGGAGTAGTCTGCCTAGTATTGGATAGATCAGGCCTGGTGAAGGCTTCCACTTCCCGCTGCTTTGTAAACTGGCTCTGTTAATAATCTCCTTTCCGGACATGGGTTGTTCCTTCAATAGGTTTAAAATATAATATCTCGAAAATCCTCTTGGTATGGAGCTACCTACTTTTCCTAACCACTTCGAAACAATTTCCTTCATATATCGCTAGTAATATCTCTAGCGACATATTAAGTTTTGGACTTGGGGATACTGGGCCGGAATCTGACAGAACGCCAATGGGGAAAATGGCTTGAGCTCAGCATAGATAGTAGCGTTGATCACATATTGCTTAATTTTCTAGCTACACAATTCGTGTTCAGTGAAGACCAAGCACTTGTTTGCGAGATAACGATATAGCTGCTATTATTATACCTGCAACTCCTGCACCAATGCCTACCATCGCAATCATATATGCACGATCTACAGAGCTTTTAATATCTGAAAT
>JBQCDO010000125.1:0-19375 GCA_051961195.1 Nitrososphaeraceae archaeon
TTCTTTTGATATCTTTTCAACTATAGATAATAGACCATCTATTTGTGGAGAAAACATGTCATCTGGTTTGTGTGTAGAAACACAGATGATAAAGACATCAAACTGACTAAAATCATATGCAATGGAAGTATTACCATCATAATTATTATTATTAGTATTAGTATTACTACTACTACTTACACTAACACTAGCACTATTACCATTATTTCCAGTGCTGCTATTATTGCTATTATAATTATTATTATCTCCAATCCTTTTTATTCCAGCTATTTTCTGTGCACGATCCATTGCTTTTGTACTTATGTCATAACCATACGTATCAAACCCTCCTCGATCCTTGATGTATTTTGCTACTGGTAAACCAAGTTGACCCAAACCTATTACAAGAACTTTTAAACTAAAATCAGTAGGATGTGGCGTATCTATTTTCGACAAGTGTCCAAGAGTATTCTGCCACTATTGTTATTAAAGAATTAAGAAATAAAATAAATTAAATTGTTCTGTATATTATTTTAATCTCTTTATAAGACGGATCCATTTTTGGGCAAAACATTTTTTGGAAGTACGTGCTTTTAAACGAAATATGGAATCACGAGCCAAAGCATTATATAAAATAATCGTAAAAAGTGCAGCAAATGATATTTTCCGATGCTGAACAAACTCAGAAATCGCCTGGAACCACTCCTAAATAGATTTGCCCGTTTGCTAGCCTCGAGGCATGTTTCTCCAAACCAGCTTAGCTTTCTGGGTTTTTTTGCTTCTATTGCGGCAGCAGTATTGTATGCCTTAGCATCACATACAACACTAATTAATTCCTATTTCATTACGCTAGCGGCTAGCATAATACTGCTACTAGGTGGCATCTTCGACGTTCTCGATGGAGCAGTAGCCCGACTCGCCAACCAATCCACGAAACGAGGAGCCTTCATGGATTCAGTACTAGATAAAGTGGGGGAAATTGTTGTTTTTATATCAATATATCTGGGTAATCTTTCATCTGCATTTTGGTGTCTTATTGCCATAAGCCTGGCGCTACTAGTCAGCTATACAAGAGCACGCGCTGAGTCTCTGGATATACCTTTAATTGGGATTGGAATCGGGGAACGTGCCGAAAGATTGCTCATTCTTGCCGTCATAGGTATAATTCCTCTTAGTAATGCAGTCCAAATTGCTGTCATTATCGTATCAATAGTATCCGCAATAACGATTATTCAAAGAGTTAACACAGTAACTCGACGGCTATAATAACGAGAAAATGTTATCTCAATCGTCCAGTATTTCTTCGATCCAGCTCCGATCGCACTTTAACTACACCTCTATGCACTGCACAGGATACACAATAGAATTTTACATCTGTCGAAGGTGCAATATACGCTCCTTGTGCCTTGAGCTCTTTTGCTAATGTGGGTTCCACAAGTGTAACCCTCCCTGTGACTTTCTTAGCCTTGTCTCTTGGAACCATGGCACCGCATTGACTACAATGAACAGTCCCCGAACTCCCTTTTCCTCCTTTGGTTCGTCCTCTGCTTGTTCGCTTCTTTGGCATAAATTGGTTTCCTCGATCTATCCTTTAAATCTTATGTTAATAGATCTATTCTGGACATGGATTCTGAGATTAGGTCGCCAAGCTTCAGCGACTTCTACTCCAAGGGCGATAGTTCAAGCATGGCGATTAATTTGATATCGCGTATCAAACTAATAATTCTCTTCCGAGATATCGATTCATAAATATATCTACCATTAGTCCTCAAATCTCATGTATCTTTCGCATGTCTTTAAATTTAGCTGTAAATCATTAAGAATGACCTATGAGGGTAGCCATATCCGGAACGGATTCAAGGGACTATTATTCAGTTATTCAAATAAAAAAAATACTAGATTCAATAGGTCACACTGCAAAGGTAATGAAAACAGGAGACTACGAGGTTGCAAAAGAGGTAGATCTGGTTCTTGTCCCAGGAGGAGACAGAGGGATCCTAGATTACTTTCATAGGGTTGTAACAGACTCCGCACCTGTTCTAGGAATCTATGAATCAGATTCAACCGGGTTTCTAGCCCAGCTTAGCTTGAGGGATTTGGAGTTGAAAGCAGCTAAGCTGAACCGAGGCGACTATGGAATAGACGAGGTAGTTCGTCTTGCTGTAAGGGTTGATGGAAATGAAGTCCAGCCAGTACTCAACGATGTAGCCGTCTTTCCTAGTAAAAGTGCTATGTTGATGGAACACGTTCTTAGAACCGATGCCAGAGATGTCTGGCACGATAATAGCGATGGAATAATAGTATCTACTCCCATTGGTTCAACTGCTTATTCAATGTCAGCGGGCGGGCCAATGGTGATCCAGAGATCTAAGGTTTTTGTAGTAGTCTCAGTAAACTCCGTCGATAATACAAGACGACCATTAATTGTTCCTGATGACACGAAGTTAGAAATTGTCAATCTCATGAGTCGATATCATTGTGAAGTTATCCTTGACGGTGGCTCGAGATTACGAATCAAAAGATTACTTGAATGCCAAAGACATGAAATTCCAGCAAGGCTAATTCGACTATCCACGGATTCCTCAGCCATATCGTTGATTGCAAAAAAAGTTAAAATTGCTGAGGACCTTTTGAGCATGCCAGCAAGTGCTAAATTAATTCTAAAAACTTTAGAATATGAAGGAGCATTGAGTCAAAGGGACCTTACTAAGCGAACAATGCTTCCTGAAAGAACTGTGAGATTATCTTTGAGCCATTTGCTAAAGGGGGACTATGTACGGAAGAAGACATCACTTCGAGATGCTAGACAGCATATTTTTGAACTCAAGGTTTAAGAGCAGCTGCTCGAACAAATCCAACAAAAGTCTCTTCAGGTTTACCCGGTCTGCTGCTGAATTCCGAGTGGTATTGAGAGGCAAAGTAAAAGCGATGGTTTGGAATTTCAAAGATCTCTAGTCTTTTGCCACCGTCGGAAAATGCAGACAAGACTACCCCATTGTCCAATAATAAATTCTTATAGTGCTGGTTGAATTCATAGCGATGTCTGTGTCTTCTAAATATCTTATCATTTTTGTAGAGATCTAATGCTTTGGTTGTTGGTGCTATGTTTATTTCGTGACGTCCCAGTCGCATAGATCCGCCGAGTTCAGTAGTTGATCTCTGTTCTGGCATGTACTCTATCACAGGATCCTTCGTGTCAGGATCAAGTTCAGTAGAATTGGCATTTTCAATCAAACAAAGGTTCCGTAGAACTGCTACGATAGCGAGCTGGAAGCCAAAACAGATTCCTAAATAAGGAATGTTCTCTAACCTAGCAAAATTGGCTGTATTTATAATACCCTCGCTACCCCTTTTCCCGAACCCTCCAGGGACCAGAATACCATCATAAGTCCTTAGTTGGTAGAGACCTGAGGGATCTGCGGTATTATCGAGTTTTTCCGATTCGACCCAATTAACTTCAATTTTTTTTCCTATACTTGCTCCTGCGTGTAATAGAGCGTGGTAAACGCTAACATAGCTATCGGGGAGAGAGACGTACTTACCTACAATTGCGATCCGTATCGATCCTTCGTAGGTATGAAATGACTTTGCAATCGATTTCCAATCGAGCCAAAGAGGACTGCAATTTTCTAACCTTAGCTTTTCGGAAATGACTTTTAGCATTCCCTGACTATCCAATAATTCAGGTACTTTGTATATAGAAGGTGCATCATGGCACGATATGACGGAGCTTTCTTCAATACTCGCGAATAGGGATATCTTTCGCCTTGCTTCAGAAGTAAGTTTCGTTCTACATCTGACGGCCAGGATATCAGGTTGAATTCCTATTCTTCTCAATTCTTGTACGCTATGTTGAGTAGGCTTGGTTTTCTGCTCTCCTACGACGTCTAGTATTGGTGCAAGGGTTACATGTATGAAAAGGGTATTTGAATGTCCAACCTCAAGTTCAAGTTGTCTTAGGGCCTCAAGGAACGGAAGGCTTTCGATGTCACCTACAGTCCCACCGCACTCAACCACAACAACCTCTAAATTCTCGCTCTCAGCGATTCTTCGTAAATGATTCTTAATAGCGTCTGTGACGTGAGGTATGATCTGGACACATTGGCCAAGATACTTCCCTTCTCGTTCTGCGCGGATGACATCTAGATAAACTCTTCCAGTGGTTACGTTATGATCCTTAGATAAAGCAATATCAAGAAATCGTTCGTAATTACCTAAATCCATGTCACATTCGCCGCCATCATCTGTCACAAAGACCTCACCATGTGCAATCGGATTCATCGTTCCTGCATCACAATTAACGTACGGGTCAATCTTTACGCATGAAACTCTGAACCCCGACAGGTGTAACAATTTTGCTGTCGACGAAGTGATTACGCCCTTGCCTAGCCCAGACATTACACCTCCCGTTACAAAAATAAACTTTGGTCCATCGACCTGTTTGCGAACCGACAGCACATCTCGGTTTAGCTGATCGCCCTTTTATTCCTTTTTTTGTATTATATTTAGGGCATGATAGGCATAGCGCATAAATTTTCTACCAATTTTTTATTTTCTTAGCCAGCATTTTTGTCTCTCTTGTTCGTTACAGGCTTGACATGACAATTATCCAAGTTCGTAATACGTAATTCATGATGGTTGATTTTTAGATTAGAGACATAAGAGATAAAAGTGAACTTACATTCAACTGTAGCAAATTCAGATGAACTCCTTCGATGATTATCTTGATGTTCGTGATTATCTCTGCATGACCAGGATGATCCTGATTTTAGCCATATATAGTAAAATCTATCTGGGCAGAAAGTAAGACTATGAAACATAGCCTAGATCTAGAATGCCTCACTATGAACAATACTAAATTGATTTGAGATTAAATGTTTCATATTCATTAGCAAAACGAAGAGCTATTCAATATAGCCTACACTTCTGAAAAAACATACAAGCTGGATTACATATTCATTGTTTAAATCTAGTGTATACATCTTGTTTGCCATTTTGGTCTCCTTTACCCACCTTATCTCTATCAGGTCATTAAGATTTCGTTTAATATCTTCTCTCTTTAGCCTAGTCTTGTTGTGTAATACATAGACTGTTAGCATTCTACTATCTTCCGCTAATGATTTTAAGATCTTAATTTTTCCTAATGTTCCAAGACCTTGCTCTATTATTTCCTTGCTGGTTCTAGTACTATTCAATATCACAATTTATTCTCTTTATATCGCTTGATTTTGTGTAGAATTAGTGGCTCCAGATCCTTAAATGATGTGCCCATAATCCCGATTTCTTTCAAAGACCTTATGTCTATTATTCTCTTCGACGACAACTCCTGTAAATGATCTTCGATATCTAATTTCTTCAACTTGAACTCTTCGGCAATGTCCGAGGCACTTGACCGGATTTCCTTAAGCTCAACATAGGGTTTTCTTCTTGCTCTAATAGTCCTGATTACTGCCATTAGCGTGTAAACCTGAGATGGCGGCAATTCCTCTAGGTTGTTAACCACATCTGCTGGATGAATCTGCGAATAGACTTGTCGAACCTGATCTATGGTTACTCGCTCAGTACCTTGAGATTCTGCTAGGTTACCAGAATAGGCAAGGAGATCTAGTGCAAATCGTATGTCGCCATGAATGAGGTGCGAAGTAGTAATCTTTGCTACTTCGTCGATAATATCAGAACCAAGTGCTTTCGGATTAAAGGCCTCGGAGCACCTTTTATTTAATATGTCGCCCACTTGTTTAAGTGTATATTCAGGAAATTCTATAGGAATTCTACCAAGTGAGCTAAGTTCAGCTGGATCCAATTTGTCATAAAATTCCTTACTCCTTGCTATAAAAATGACCATTTTTATGTTACATGATGCTCCGGGTTCAAATTCATTAAGCCGAGTAAGGTCATATATTACGCCAGCGTCCTTAGTATTTTTTATCAAGTAGTCAATTTCGTCAAGTATGATTAGTGCGTATTTTTTACTTTCGCGCAGGTAACGCAGCAAATACCTTAGCATTTCCTCCGCACTAACACCCTGCGAAGGAATATCTGGCCCTAACCTTTCTAGTAAATATCTGTATATAGCATATTTATTCCCGCCTTGTAGCTTCAGATTTACGTAAACTGTTACTAGTGGCAGACTATTCCTATCGAAATGTTGTTCAAGCACCTTTGAACACTTTAAGACCGTAGACGTCTTTCCTATGCCCGCTGAGCCTATTATTTGTAGGACAGTCAATGGATAATCATCTGGGAACGAAGGACCTATGAATACATGGCAGATTTCTTCAATTTGTTTTTCACGATGTGGAAGCTCGTTAGGTATGTATCTTGCAGATAATTTCGATCTATCTAAGAATATGCTACTGTCCATGATTTTGATATAACAACTTACCGCATATGTTATATTAATTATCTTAGTAGGATTATTATTATACTTAGACGATTCAGAAATATTCTGTAATCTGGGTATTCATAGTAGATTTTATCAAATTTCTTAGCTGTTTTTTTTCAGACGTCATCTGATAGTCTGAAAGCTTTTCGATGAATTCTAATTCTTCCGGCGACAATAGTACATCCATATCAAGCATCTCATTAAATATTACCTTCTGATTTATTTTTTGGACTATTGAAAGTACTTTGTACATTTTACTTACTTTAGCCCCGAGCCCATTATCATAAAGGATTTTTGCAATTCGTCTTCTCGGCATGTCAAAGTAGGTGTTAGTTACAAATCTATTGTAGAAATAAAGCATCTGGAAGTAATCTTCCTTACCAGTATAGGCTACTACGGTGCATGGGAACAAGTTTAACATACGATCGCGCACAACTCTTTTTGAATGATTATAATCCAAAACTATTATAGATCTGCCGAATGTTAAAATTGCATTAAGCAACTGATTAGGAAGACGTGCATCTAGAACATCATCATCAGATTTTAGTTCAACTGGATAAAATTGAATTCGCTCAACTCTAGATTTTTCGGCTCTAGCATAGTGATTTAACAGATTGTTTCTAACCAATAGATTTTCCAGCCCAACCATTTCTTGCATGTCAAGAAAAGAAGGTCCCGGCTTTTCGTCTTTTAGTATCCTGATAACTACCAGGTCAAAACTCCTGAAATAATATTCATATCGAAAAAGTAAGTTCTCGTGTTTAAACTCTTGATCTATCCCTCCCTCAAAAATGTTTCCTTGCAAATGGCCTGATTTTAATGAGCTTACGAATAGATCTCTTAATTCTCTTTCTTTCATTGCGAAAAGCCCTACTAATAAGTATTAAACAACTGTCATCCTACCAAAATCACTCTTTTTGTGAGTTAAAGTGCTTCGCATATCCCAGGTATCAATAATAATGTAATCCATCATAAACAGATACTTGCTGCCTATGCAGGTTGTCTTGGTGCATAGAATAAAAATTTACTGCCAATTTCGATCCAAAGATGTCTAAATTTATGAATGATAATCTCACTTCTTATTTGTTTTCGTATGGTGCTTTTTCATTTTTTGAGCATTTGTCTTGGTATAGTCCATTATTATGCCCATATCCTTGTCACCGCGGCCGGAAAGAGTGACTACTATGGAATCAGTTTTATCCATTTTCTTTGCAACCTTGAAGGCATGAGATAGTGCATGTGAAGATTCCAAGGCAGGGATAATGCCCTCGTATTTGCATAGCAACAAAAATGCATTTACTGCATCGTCATCATTACAGGCAACATATCTGACCCTCTTGATATCTTTAAGGTATGCATGTTGTGGTCCTACTGCTGGATAATCTAGGCCTGCTGATACACTATGCGTTGTAAGTACCTGTCCAGACTGATCTTGCAAGAGATAACTCCTCATACCGTGTAAGATACCTTCTGACCCAGCACAGAGTGAGGCTGAGTGTTCCCCAGAGCTAATTCCTTTACCACCAGCTTCAACACCGTACAACAAAACTTTTGGTTTACTAATAAACGGCTGAAAACTCCCGATGGCGTTGCTGCCGCCGCCCACACTTGCAATAACTGCATTTGGAAGATGCTGGTATACTTCAATCATTTGATCTTTTATCTCGCTACCAATCACGCTTTGAAAATCACGTACAATAGTCGGATATGGATGTGGACCGACTGCTGATCCAATGAGGTAGTACGTGCTATTCACATTGGTGATCCAATCGCGCAATGCTTCGTTGATTGCATCTTTTAGAGTTTGAGTTCCTGAACCAACTGGATGAACTTTAGCGCCCAGAAGCTCCATTCTATACACGTTCATTTTTTGTCGGCTCGTATCTTTTGAACCCATATAAATTTCAGCGTCCAGACCAAGTACAGCGCAAGCAATTGCAGTTGCCACGCCATGTTGGCCTGCTCCGGTCTCAGCTATTATTCGTTTTTTACCCATTTTTTTTGCAAGCAAAGCCTGTCCTAGCGTATTATTAATTTTGTGGGCTCCACCATGCAATAGATCTTCTCTCTTTAGTAAGATCCTCCCTCCTCCCACGTATCGTGTGAGGTTTTTAGCATAATAAAGTGGAGTAGGTCTACCTGCATAACTCCTAAGATAATAATCCAATTCTTCACAAAAACTCCGTTGGCCACAATATTTTTCATACGCAGATTCTAGCTCCTCGATAGCAGGAACAAGTGTTTCGGGGATGAATTTTCCGCCATACTTTCCGAACTTGCCTTTTAATCGGGATCTCGAAATCATTCTGGACATCAGTCTCATTACAATTTAACTTTATTTTAGGTTATCCAACCATAAAGTGGGGGATCCTTTCCATCATAAAGCGATATTCAATATTGATTATCAATTACCTCCAGTTTATAGCTGCTATCACTCGCTATCGCTGCCTAGACCGCTGTTGCTGATTCGTTGGCTAGTTGGACTAAAGCCTTTTGCATATAAGGGCCCGATCTTATTGTCTTGATAGAAATTGGAAGGACAGGATGCAATACTTAAGAGAATGGATCATGACAAAACTTACTGGAGTATCGGGTTCCTATGTGACATGAGATTATCTCTGCTAAGACAAAAAAAATTAAAAAATAAATCAGGAGAATGTCTTATCCATGTATTAATTTGCTATAATTGCCTTGACTTGTTTTTTTATGGAGGACAGTTTTCGATTCCGCCAGTGAGAATATCAACTGTAGGGCAAAAATAAGACTGGCTGTAGGATAAAAATCCAGCAGATAATCGACATGGCTAATGTGATTTAGATCTGATTATTTATGATGATGGAGGCCATAGAAAAATGACTATAATAATGAAAGTAGAGCTAAGCGATACTGATATTGGTAACGTAAACAAAGTCCATACTGTATCAGTGTCATCCTAAAGGAGGCCAAACAGGAAGACAGGCTAGTTAACCAGATATTTTACCATATGCCGAGCGCCATCACTAATAATCCTCTTAGCCTGGCCGCCAATGCCCCATCTGGCGAGGGCAAAAACTACGTCCAGCGCAAGGTAGCAGAGAATTTTCCTAAAGAGGATGTTAGGTTTCTTACAGGGATGACCGATAAGGCACTTTTCCACCGAGCTGGTAAACTTGTTGTAAAAAACGGAATCTGAGAATACGATGATGTAGAGGAAATTGTCAAGGCTCATGACGCCAGGATTGAGGATTTGCAATGTGAGATAATGCAATCAAAGAATAAGACCAATTAGAAGGGGCTTGAAAGCACAGATCAAAAGCATTGAGGAAGAGAAAGAAGATACTACAAAAATGCCAAGAAACTCATTGACCTATCCCATAAGATCCCAATATTTCTTGATACGCTTAGATCTGAACTATTCAACGCTCTAATGTCGTTACTATCTCACGATAGCCACGAGGGAGAGTATGAGTTTGCCGATATTACAAAACTCAGACATAAAAACAAAGACCAACGTTCTTAGGGGTTGGCCAGTCATAGTTTTTGCGCAGGTGCTTGATTTTTCATATTATAAGAGATATCTAGAGATTCAGCGTAGGTTTACCATTAGCAACTTATAATGAAGGTTCCGGTAACTATATAGATAAATAAAGCTCACGTAATTTGGATCCAACAGTATCTGCTTCCATAATACTGGTACCGACAAGAAAAGCATCTGCACCTGCTCTCTTTAGACGTCTTATATCACTCGGATCGAGTATGCCACTTTCTGTAATAACTACATTATCTCCCTTAGTACATCTTGCCAGTAACGCTTCAGTATTTTGAATATCTACTTCGAGGTTCTCCAAATTTCTATTGTTGATCCCTATTATTGCATGTACGCTCTTGTTAATCGTCAAAATCTCATTGAATTCAAGTTCAGTATGAACCTCAAATATCACTCTGACATCCTTATTTTTCGCGTACTCTGCAAATTTCTCTATGCTGCCCTCAGCTAGGTGTTGATCAAAAATGGTCTTGATTAATAAGATATAATCAGCACCAATTGATTTTGCGGCGTCAATTTGTACCTCACTAACCAAGATGTCTTTCATAAGTACTGGGACTGTCGATACTTTTCTGACCATAGACAACGTTTCGATTGAACCATTAAAGAGAAAGGGTTGAGTTAGAACTGATAGCCCGACTGCTCCAGCAGATATCATCGTAGTTGCAATTTGTCTAGCGGCATTGGCATCTGCCGGAACTATCACTCCCCTTGAGGGAGAGGCGAACTTGATTTCTGCCACTATAGGAGCATGCGGGCATGATAGTATGGCAGATTCCAATCCCAATGATTGATGAGTTTTGGATGAATACCTTTCAGTTTCATAAGCGCCTTCATCAATTGCTCTATACGAATTATTGACAAGTTTTCTTAGCATTGTAGAACGTTGAAATTTACTCATTTGTCAACTAGATACATACCAAAATATAAAATCATAATATTTTCGGCATAGAGTCTATGGCAAAACTATCCCTGACATATCCCTTGCAAATAGAATATTGTTTAATGTGACTTGAAATTTGGTGCCGTTTCGTTCAACGATAATCTCAAGGTCGTCGAGAGAATCAGAAGAAGCAAGTCCTTCCAATTTCTTAATTGCTACATGTATTGACTCATGCGAAATAAGCGCTTCCATGAACGACTCAATTTGAACAAAATCATTGCAACCTACTTTAGCGTTTTCTTGAGAAATAATAATGAGCATAGTTTCCCCGTGATAAGTAAAATATGCTGGAGATTTGTCCAAAGAGCAGGCAATAGCAAAATCATTTATAGTCATTCTTTCTCAGTCAGGCTTGTACACGCAAAGAATGAACCAATATCCATATAGCCCGCTGATCGGTTTCTAAGTCCCTTGAAACTCTATAGCCCTCCGAAGTAAAATTGAGATTCAAACTGTGATAAAAAAGGATATTTACAGTTATGACTGTTACTCTATGATCCGAGTTATTAAAACAGGTATTAGTCCAGATTTGTAGTAATATCTTATATTGATTTAATTTGCATATTAGTATTGGCATCTATGATAGCTGCTTATCGCAATCAGAACTGTCCATGAGTCTATTCTTATCTCGGCCATATTAATGATATAATCAATACAAATCTGCATCTTTTAACGATCCTATTTGCGTAATTTCTACAATGGAATAGCCATATTGAATTTGTTATTTGAGGAGATAATTAATTTCTACAAAGTAAAATATTCAGCATCTGGATGATGGACCACGATAGCAGCAGTTGATTGATCAGGAATTATTTGCCCTGCATCAGTTAAACTCATGCCAGATCTACTCGCATCCAATATTTTCCAGACTAAATGATGCTGTGAAATATCGGGACAGCTAGGATATCCCCAACTATATCTTAGACCTCGTTTTGGGCCAATACCTAACTCGTCTTTGATTCTTGAGTTTACCCATTCTGCAAGTGCTTCAGCGGTTTCGACGGCCAGACCGTGTAAATAGAACGCATCAGTATATTTATCATTGTTATTCCATTCGTCAATCACGTCTTGCACCTTTGAGCCTACCGTGACGGCCTGAAACGCCACCAAATCATTTCGTCCAAAGTAGTCTGTCAGGCAGAGATGCTTATCTCTTGAAGAGCGTGGGAAGTCGAATGTAACCTGCTCGCTACCAGTGGGAAGGTCAACTGTGAGCTTATCATTAATGTTGTGACACTTAAAATAACCATAAACAGCTCTAGGTTGGAAAAGTGATTCCGTAATCACCCTTTCCTTCCATTCAGCTAGCAGTTGCTCTGCTTCTTTCTGCAGACCACTAGCCGATTTACCACGTATTCCCCACGAAAGAACGAAAAGTGATTTCTTATTAACGAATTTCCATATGTCTTCTAAATCAATATGGTTTGGTTCTAGTCTAATTCGCTGATTAATGTGTGGAGAGACTGGTGGTTGCACTGGAGTTATCGCTTTTCGGTAGTCTGATAAGGGTACTTTTAACACCTTCGTCTCATTCCAGCTAACTAACTTTTCCCTCCATTCAGAAATAAATTTTTCTTTCTCATTTGACATCAAATTATTCATTACTCTTAGCCCATCAAACGCAGTTTTGCAATAAAATACCCCAGGTTCATATATTCCTCCTTCCTTTGCCACTCTATTAATATAGCTGCTATTTATTGCAGCTCCTCCACAAAGGATCGGGATCGTAATATTGTTTTGTCTGAAGTGCTCGACAAGATACTGCATCTGTTTAGATGTTGAAACAAGCAGTGCAGAGAGTCCAACAGCGTCTGTCTGAAACTGGTTCATACTTTCAACAATTCTTTGAATTGGCACTTGCTTGCCAAGGTCATAAACTGTGTACCCATTATTTGACAGAATTGTTTTTACTAGATTCTTGCCAATGTCGTGGACATCACCATAGACGGTACATAGAACTAATTTGCCCTTACTAACTCCTTCTTTCTTAATCAAATATTTCTCCAATTCGGCGACCGCAGCTTTCATACATTCTGCAGACTTCAGTACGAATGGAAGTATCAGTTCGCCCGAACCAAATTTGTCCCCAACTTCCTTCATAGCCGGTAGTAATACCTCATTTAATGTTGTGACCGCAGCATCGTGAATTACCTGTCTGGAGCCATCGATTATTAATCCGTCCTTCACAGTATCGGATTCGACCTGGTTAAGCCTAGTTGCCCCTTTAGTGTGATCATAAATTGCCGTTACTACATCGCTCTTTATTCCATCGCTTAACCTGTTGACTATGCGGTAATAGCAACGCTTGCTTGCGTCCCAATTTGGATCTACTTGAATTTTGTTCCTAATGACCGATGACTTCGAAAGAGATTTGCCTTCCTGAAAATAGGAGATCAACTCTGACAATGCATTTTGGTGAGTATTAAAAATCAAATTCTCGGCGAGGTTCTTTTCATTTGTAGTAATGTCTGAATAAGGTATGATGTCTTTGGCATTTATAATGACGGCATCCAAGCCGGCCTTTATGGCATAGTATAAAAACACAGAATTAACGATCCTCCTAGCAAGAACAGGCAAACCGAAGCTGACATTACTCAAACCCAAAACAGTAAAGGAATCCGTCAAGGTTTCCTTGACTAGCCTTATACCATTAATGGTAGCCTTCGCAGAATCCTGAAACTCTGTTTCCCCGGTAGCTAGAGTAAAAGTCAATACATCAAAAATGAATTGCCATGGCTTGAGGTTATACCTCTCTCCAGTCTGTAAAAGAAGTTGAGCAGTTTTTAACTTCTCTTCGGCCGTCTTAGCCATCCCATTAGGGCCTATACACATCGCAATGGCTGGGACACCATATTTGTACATGAGCGGTGCCAGGTGATGAAATCGACTTCCATCTCCTTCAAGATTTATTGAATTAATTATAGGCTTACCAGGAATAAGTTTCAAAACTGATTCGATAACCAGAGGATCAGTTGAATCAATTACGAGTGGGGCATCGATCTCATTGCTGACTCGTTTCACAAGCTTTGACATAAATTCAAGTTCATCCGAACGCTCAGTTGTTGCTACACAGACATCAAGGCAATGTGCACCATCTTCAACCTGCGTGGCAGCAAGGCGTACCAGGCCGTCAAAGTCATCTTTCAAAACCATCTCCTTGGCCTTCCTGGATCCTTGCGTATTAAGCCGCTCACCAATTATAAGAGGAGGCGGTTCTTGTCTCAAATTTACTGCCCTGAGGGCGGAACTTATACGTGGAATTCTAGTCATTTATTAATAATAGAGACAATCAACGCGCTACCTACATCTAAAACTTTAGATTATGATAAACCAGTATTTTTCTTCATTTTTTTTCGTCTATAGTATGTCTGAGCTCGAGAATATGCGCTGGACTAGTGCCACAGCATCCTCCAATTATCCGCACAAATTCATAGTTTGTTATAAATTCCTTCATTTCACTGGCCATATCTGATGGACTCAACTTGTAAATCGCCTTGCCGTTTACGTTTTCTGGCATGCCGGCATTCGGAACTACCAAGACTGGGAGATCGGCTTGTTCGTTTAACCAAATAACACTTGGCTTCATTTCTAACGGTCCGGTTGAGCAGTTTAATCCAAACACGCTGATACCCATATCACAAATAGTCGTATATGCCGCTTGGACGTTGGTTCCTAGCAGCATTTTACCATATTGATCCAATGTAACGTTGCCTATTACAGGAACAGTCTTGCCAATATGTAGCATAGCTGCAAAACACGCCTCTATAGCAAGCTTAACTTCAAGAATGTCTTGGCTCGTCTCAATTAGCAATGCATCGACCCCGCCTTTGAGCAAACCTTCGCATTGCGGAATGAACGCCTCTTTAATTTCATCCGGAGATTTCTTGCCCAGATCTGGATCATTTGAGCTCGGAAGAAACCCTGTCGGACCTAGTGATCCTATTACATATTTGTTTTCTACTGTATATTCATTACAAACTTCTCGTGCAAGCTCTGCGGACTTTTTGTTAATCTCAAATGTTTGTTCTTCGAAGCCATATTCAGACAATTTTAGTCTATTACCACCGAACGTATTTGTCTCAATACAGTCAGCACCAGCCGCCAGATAACTTCTGTGTATTCTTTTAATTAATTCAGGATGGCTAATAACAAGTCCATCATTGAATCCCTCCATCATATTTGGAAAGTCTACCGGTGTTAGATTTGAATTCTGGATTTGGGTTCCCATGGCACCGTCGAACAATAAGACGTGTTCTTGAATTGCTTTAAGAAACGGTAAGGTCAAGTAGATGTATGTATCTTCGATGGCTTTAATAAGATTATGAGATGCAATATGATGAAAGACAAGTTTTGTACTAAATATGTATATGGCGCATAGATGGTCGAACAGCAGAATTTATTTATAGTATGGAATAAAGGCAGTTAATATCAATCTCTTACCTTGATGGGCTCATAGTTCAGTTTGGATAGAATGGCTGCCTGCGGAGCAGTTGGTCGAGGGTTCAAATCCCTCTGGGCCCGTTACGATATTAGTGCTTTTTAGTGGGTTTTCCCAAAAATAAGGTGAAAAAGAATAAAATTGGAAAACGCGGAAAGATCTGCTGCTGAAGCAGAGAACCTGGATCCATGGTAATTGTATATTTATGCTATGAAAGCACCGATGACAAGGGACAGGTACATGACTAGATTAGCCAAGTTCTCTGACTTTATTGATCTAGAACTAGCTGTAAAGAAACTTCACTATAGAGCAAGAGTTTTGCTCACAGAGGAAAAGAGGACAGCAACTGGAGACAAGAACTATTGCAGGACTGTTACTAAACTATTATTATATAGATGATTCTAGATTTGCTAAATAATTCTTTCATTGAATCACTAAAGATTAGTCCAAATGATTTCGCTTCTATCATATTCGCATCCACTTCATACGATAACGAGTTTAGAATTTCATCACTAGTAGTAAAGGTTCCAGTAATAAATATAAATCAAGTCTATCATGAAATTCGATTAGATGAGACATAAATAGTAAATTGACCTAATAGGATCCGCTCGTATTGAATTATTTTGTTGCTCACATGATGGCTTTCTTAGACAGCTTCAGTGCTATTTCACTGTATTGAACAAAATGAGGTAAAAATTCTCATGGTAAATAACCTAAAGTCATCGTTGCTTTCACTCAAGCAACTCTCAGAGAGAATAAAGAGTGAGGATATATCTCCAGTAGATCTAATCGAAGTTTGCTTAGATAGGATCAAAAAGTTCAATCCAATACTAAATGCATTCATCACTGTTATTGAGAAGGAAAATCTATACAATCAATCTCAAATTGCCGAAAGAGAGATCAAGAAAGGAAATTATTATGGCCGTCTTCATGGCATTCCATTCTCAATTAAAGATATATTCTATGCTAAAGGTGTTCGATGCACAGTAGGTTCAAAAATATTCTCAAATTATATTCCACGTGTAGATGCAACAGCTGTCAACAGAATAAAGAAGGCTGGTGCAATTCTGATTGGAACAAATAATCTAAATGAGTTTGCATCTGGAATAACTGGTATTAATTATTTTTATGGTTCCTCTAAAAATCCATGGGATATATCTAGAATATCTGGCGGATCGAGTGGTGGTTCTGCAGCTGCTGTTGCAACAGGCATGGTTCCGATATCGTTAGGAACAGATACTGGAGGTTCTATTAGAGTTCCTTCATCTCTCTGTGGTGTTGTTGGGATGAAGCCTACCTATGGTAGAGTTAGCAAACATAATGTTTTCCCATTATCTCCTTCACTAGACCATGTAGGATGTATTACAAGAAGTGTTTGGGATACTGCTCTTGTGATGGAATATATAGCAGGATGGGATCCATTAGATGTAACTTCGATACACGATAAAGTACCTGCATATACAAAAGTTATCGAGAAATCACCCATCAGAGGAATACGAATTGGGATACCAAAAAAGTATTTCTTCGATCATGTGCATCCACAAGTAGAAAGCATGTTTAATGATTTTATTGAAACTTTAGGGTCGGCAGGGTCTATTGTAGTATGTGATTTAGATTTACATAATACTGAAAAATACCATAGAGCTTGGCAAGAGATTAGGCTTGCAGAAGCTTCAGAAATACACAGCAAATGGTTAAAGACAAGAGCAAATGATTATAGTCAGGAAGTAAGACAGATGTTAGCACAGGGAACAAAAATATCTGCAGTCGATTATATTTCTGCAATAAACACCGTAAGAAAACTAAGAAAAGAATTTCAATCAATACTGAATCACAAAGTAGATACTATCATAGTTCCAACAACTATTATTCCTGCTCCAAGATTTGATGAAGCAGTTAGCATTGACATGAATACTTTCGTAGAAACCCGTGAAGCTTTACTTCGAAATACAATTGTATTTAATAGCACAGGCTTACCTGCAATTAGCATTCCAATAGGGTTAACAACTAAAGAAGACAATATGCCAGTAGCAGCGCAAATCATTGGACCTCCATTTATGGAAGAGACAATTCTATCAATAGCACATAATTATGAGCACACAAATAATAGTTTAAAAAAATTCGTACCACCCATTTAGTGCTAATATGGAAATGAATTAACGATTATCTCTATATATAGTAGAAATATACCTTCGGCATATCATTTGATGGTCATGGATAGTAGCATGATCAAGAAGAAGTAGATAGTGTTACAG
Organism: Nitrososphaeraceae archaeon; assembly: GCA_051961195.1. Taxonomy (GTDB): domain Archaea; phylum Thermoproteota; class Nitrososphaeria; order Nitrososphaerales; family Nitrososphaeraceae; genus JARBAU01. The sequence goes on from JBQCDO010000125.1 coordinate 17,527, forward strand.
CTAAGATCGAATCATCATAAGTCAGCAATTAGAAACAGAAAAGTTTAAAGCTAGTATGCAGTTATCTAATGCTAGTAAAATCCATTTTTAACACCTATATTGTAACTAATCCCTCTGGGCCCGCATTGGTATTAATTCTCTATGAGGATATTAGGAAAATAAAAAATATAGAATGTTTGACTTAGAAAAGTCCCGTATTCAATTTTTGTGTTTGTGATGAATGCAAAGCAAACTAGAAACAAATATACTGCAGAGTTAAAGAGATTCTTTGATTTTATCAAAATAACAGGTGATACTATGGAAGAATAATACAGATTTACTATACAAATGAAAAGAGAAAGAAGTAATGGTTATAACAGTAATAACAATAGATGGTTCTTAAACAATATTTTAATATCCCTACAAGCAGAGAAAGAGAGAGTAGAACAAAAGGAAGTTATTGGGACCACACTTCGCAATTACGTCAAGGTCATCAAGTTATTTTTGTGAAACGAACAATATTCTTATCCCATGGAAAAAAATCACTAGGGACTACCAATAGGAAGAAAATTCAGAGACGATATGGCTCCAACTATTGATGAAATAACAAGAATACTAGAACTTCCGGACAGGAAATCTAGGCAATTGTCTGTACGAAGGCCATCATAAGGAATCCGACTTGGTGCATGGGATTACGTTAGATGGGGAGATATATGGGCCAATAGGAAGGAATGATGAAGTAATAGCAGCCAAAATAATCGTATATGCAGAAGATGCGGAAGAATATTTTAGTTTCACAACCTCGGAAGCAGATTATGAAATAGAAAAATGGATGAAATATTGTAGAGATTCTGGAGAGGTAATTGATGGTAGTAGCTCGGTGCTAAAGAGTATTTGGGATACCAACAATACCATATGTTACCGGGCGTGAATCTATGGGTGTTATTTATGACGCGTTGTGGATATCTGCACAGACAGATTTTTGCTGTTTATTTCATCTTTGCAGCCATTAGCTTGTTCACGATACCAGAATATGGCCGTTAGTTTTTGGCGATTTTACGTAATATTAAAAAAGATCTTTGCCTGAGCAAGATTACATGGTATTTGGTATGATGTTAGCAGGCGGCCTGATAGCAGGTGGTGTGATGACCCACTACGCGACTAAGGATCACTACAAATCGATGGCCAGAGAGCAAGAACAAGAGGAACAGTTACAGAAAGCGCAGGCAAAGGCAGAGGAAGCCGAGCGGGCAGCAGAAGCAGTCCAGTGGCAAGCGGTGCAGGCAAAGACAAGAGGACCTAACGAGAACAAGGATGACGTTCTTCATAAACTCGAAAAATTAGGTAGTCTTAGGCAGCAAGGTCTACTAACAGAAGAAGAGTTTCAAATGATGAAGCGCAAATTAATCTCAAATATTTGAAAATACACCCGTCTATTGTAATAGATAATAGGATTTTTCTCAAGAAGAGATAGAGTATAGTGGGTAAAGTCACCTCGTCATGTCTGCAATTCTCCAAAATGGGTCGCCATGCCCGTGTAGCAGCATACCTAGCTATGATACTGAAATACATGACCAGTGTGTTATAATTCCATGTAGCTCGAATTACAATTTATTCCGTCCATGAGGAGCTGATTTCGAAGATTCCTGCCAGCCGAATGAGGCAAAGTTTTACGAAGTATCCAACCATAGTTTAACACATCAGTTCCTCCATCAAGCACTTTATACCGCTGCTACGATTCTGCAGTGGTTTTGCTGGTAGTAGAATGCCATTTGGTCCACTCATCCTGGCGATAGACAGCAATGTAGTGGACAGTAATTTTACGATAGTCTAGTTCTATCTATAGACCAACGCAACAAAGAATGAGTTC
>JBQCDO010000126.1:0-13787 GCA_051961195.1 Nitrososphaeraceae archaeon
ACGAGAAACTAATAGAATCATTTTTGTACACCTCACACTTGCCGCAACCGGAGCCTGATCTGATTTTGCGCACCTCTGGAGAAAAGAGGCTCAGCGGGTTCCTAATCTGGCAGAGTGCGTATAGCGAATTGGTATTTATGGATGTTTTCTGGCCCGAATTTCGAAAAATAGATCTGATGAGAGCAATCAGGACATATCAGCATAGAATTCGAAAGTATGGAAGGTAAATAGTATTGCCACTCTACGGAGACGAAATTGAGTGGTTTGTGTGGGAAGAGCAAGTTGTCAAAAATCAATGTTCTATCATGCTACGAGATTCATTCTGATTTAGACTCATGCTCGCCTAGTTGTTAAGCCCGTACCAATCCTGGGATATTCCATTCATTGTACTCTAGTTTTGCGCTTACAAGGTACTTTAAAGGATATAGACTACCCACCAAAAAACAAAAAAGCTATAATTAACCTTCTTTGAGCGAATTTATCTGTTTCCTGAACAGCCTGGCAGCTGTTAGCGAGTCTTTTGACTGAATTATCGATCTTCCAATTATGAAATAATCCGTTCCTGCTTTCGCTGCTGTTTTTGGATCCCCGCCTTGAACTCCTAGACCAGGAGAGTAAATAGGCAACTTTTTTTTACTGGATATCCTATTTATGATGTCTACTTTTGTTCCTCCCACTATAATTCCATCGACGTCACAACATTCGGAGTATTGTAATAGTCTTTGATACAGCGGATTTGATATCAAAGAATCATCGACAACGTTAAGACCGAAACCTTCTCTTGCGCCGGCATGGCTCATATATATCACGGTAATGACCCCTAGGTTATAATGATGTGAAGATTCTATGACCTGGCTTAATTCGTCCATCCCAATGATCGGGTTAACAATGACCGCATCAAAACCCATATTTGCAAGATGGTTTATTACAACAGCATTCGTAGACGAGATATCATTTAGCTTTATATCAGCAATTGACTGCAGGCCGTAAGAATGAACAGTGCTGTTTATATTAGACAATTCTTGAAGCGAAAGTGGTAAAATGACATGGAAATTGAACTTGACGGCACAAATTTCTTCTTGAAGCAGAACTATCTTTTCATTAAGGTATTTTAAAACATCGTTACTACATATTGGATCTAATGCAAGCACAATTCTGCTGTCCTTGCACTTTAAACAACATTCAATCCTCTTTCGGTAGGAGATTCCTTTACTCATCTAAATTCACCAAAGGATGGCTTGACGCTAGTTTGATAACTTTCAAGTAAGTACAACCATGATCGTCCAGCTTATTCGAAAAAGTGGGTTGTTCTGCCTTTTGACTGGAATATCTTATGAAGGGATTAGAAGGAACGCTGTCAAGTTGAACATAATAGAAACAATAGAAATCGTCAGACTCGCTAAAGGTAGTCGCAGCTCCAATAACAACCATCTTAGTTTTCTCGTCTTCAAAAAGGAGGAGAGGGATCGGCGGCTCGTCATAAGATTTGTATGCACAGACCTTAAATAGACTCGTCAGATCCTTTAGTCTGATTCCTTTGTATCCAGTTCTCGGTCTTGTCCTAGCCTTTCGAGTAATGGAGAATGGAAACGTACTGATGTTTATAATAGGCGAGTAACTAAATGTCGGGCTACTTACGTAATCAACTATAGCAACTTCTTCCTGTCCGCCAGTAACCCGATATGCTAAATATTCACCGCTCTGATTTTTTCTATTTTTTACGTAGAACAATACAGGTCGTCCGAGCATGAAATCACCTTCCACTGCGAGTACCTGTTCGTTAATCAAATTTAGCGATAGAGACACTAACGGAACATGCTCTAAAGCGCAAGCTAACCTCCCGAAATCATTTAGATCTGACAATTCTATGTAATAAGGTAATTTAGTACGCAATTATCTATTATTTTTGATTGTGACAGTATTAATGTCCTTTGATAATAAGCTTGTGCAATTCTAAAATCAGTCGCTTTATCCCCGTCGACCAGTGCTTGCCTTAAGCTATTGGAGTTGTGGATTTCCACTCGAGTCAAACGATCCAAATTTCGACAAATATCTGACTACCATCCTGCAATGCAAACTAATTATTAGTTCTCAAATCTGAGCTGGTCGCCTTTAGAGGCACAAATAACATTAGCCCATTATCGACGGTCTATTCGTTATAGTCTCACATACAGAAACTGGGAAGTAGCTTGTCGTGGATAAGTATCAACAAATAGATTTACTATATCTTGTAGCTTAGGACAGAAGTATTGTACAATGTTCCAGGGAGGCGATTTCATATAGACATATTTACAATCAATTATGAAGTCTTCTGTCGATCACCTCAGTCAGATCCTCGCCAGTACCAATCATAGTAATCGGTTTTCTAGTTTCATTCTCAATGTTTTCTACGAATTGCTTTGCTTTATCTGGTAGTTTTGTATAGTCCCTCATTCCGGCACATTCCGGAAAAAGGATATCGAGCTTTGTTACTGCCAGTTGAGTTGCACTATTCAATTGGATTGCCTTTTTCGCAAGGTTCAAATCAAACGGAGCAGCTCTCCTCTGCCTCCCTGTTACGCTCCCAAACTCTTGCCAACCTCTAATTCCTGTCTGTTCTGAAGTTAACTCATCGCTGAGGGGCCCTTGACCTACTCTGGTCACGTAAGATTTAAAAACAACCATTACTTCATCGACGCTTTTAGGACCAATCCCTACATCTGAGCATATCGCAGAAGCAGTCACGTCTTTGGAAGTTACGTACGGGTAGTCTCCATAATACAATGATAAATATGTACCCTGAGTACCTTCCGCTATAATATTCTCATTGTTATCCAGAGCCTTGTTTACAGCTTCGCTCACATCCTCTAGATAGACTGCAAGTTCGGGAATTTCCTTGGCAATTCTAGCTATTCTCAAGGCCCTATCAGCATTTGCCGGACCAGTCCCAGTGCCCGTTGTCCCGACCTTTTCGGCCAGATGGTTTAGCGAACTATCTTTCTCTATGTGTTTCTGTTCTATTATTGCACAATTTTTATCAATAAATGTTCTATCTTGAGAATCAAATGTCTTGATTTCTGTTTGCAGAATAGTGGGGTCAACGAGAACACCTGGACCAATAAACAATTTGGTAGAAAGGTTCAAGCCTGCGCTCGGCAGCATTCTAACTTTGTATTTTATTCCGTTTAGTGCAAATGTGTGCCCGGCATTTGGGCCTACACCTCCCCTAACTGCGACCGATATCTTGTCTTTTTGAGCCAAATATGCGATGAGTTTTCCTTTACCTTCATCGCCGTAAAACCCACCCACCACGACTGTACAAGTCATATAGTTGCTGCCTATCTTCTATATTTAAATCTGCCATCCAATTCAGGTATTAGGTACGTGTTTATATCTTTGAAATCATTACTCTCATTTTGTGAAAACTAATCATTCATTATCCGGGGACATACTTAGAATATTATCGAATGTTCCAGAGCATTTAAGAAAGTCTATTATTCTGAACAAGATTTCTGAGTTCTCCTCGCTGACTGACGAGCAAAAAAGTGAAACCATTAGTTCTGTACTGGATGGATATCGAAATCTACATAGTACCCATTTAATTCCAGTTCTAACTACCTGTTTCCAAATCATTTCGACCCTAGACACCCGAATAATAGTCGATACATTCTGCATTTATTTCGAAACCTTTCTGTTAAATCCGGAGCTTGTGCAATCAGTAGATCTTGAGCCGATTATGGAGACACTAAAGAGACTCAGTATTAATCAGAGGCGTTTACTAGTCGACTGCTATTTCGAGGCACTTCTTTTATATCATGATAGAGACAGACTAAAATCAATGACTCCAGAATTTGCTTTGGAATTCCTCAGGACATAGGTTTTGATTTCATCAGGAGTTTTTGCTTATGGCTTCTGCTCAGGATTCTTTTGTAGTTCGCCTTCGGGTTTTTCTAGTCCAAAAAACATCCGTTCATATTTCCTCAACGCTTTTCTATGTTCTGGCATTGACATATCCAACCTCATCTCATTCATTACCATAACGGCGTATTTTTTCCATTCATCCCAGCATTCAGGACATGAAGGAAACTTGTCTGCGGCAGGATCGTCAATATCCTTCTCATTGAAAGTCTTGCCACATTTAAGGCACGTTTTTGTCATTTACTTCATCATCATTGGTTGGTTATTTTATCCTTTATCATCTAGGTTAATAACTAGTTTATCAGAACCAGCTTAAATGATATTAATATTATCAGTGACAGTAGCTCGAAATATATTCGCCGGTGACATGTAAAAATCGATTCAAGGCATCGCTTATCTGGTCCGGTCCACAATATCATTGAAAAAACATCTGCAGATTTTCAAGTTACTATTCGAACTGTAACAAAAAGAATTACATAATAGTCCCGGTTAAAAATACACCATTATGAAGAAAATTGAAGCTGTTGTTCCCCATGCAAGGTTAGACCTGGCTTTATCAGCCTTGAAGCAGTTGAATCTTGGCGGGATTACATACTACGAATCTAAGGGAAGGGGTCAAATGCCAAGGCCCAGGATACAATCAAGCAGAGGCACATCGACATATGTGCCCGAGTTCAACGTAAATTCAACTATAGTCATCGTAATAAAGGACTCCGATTTGCAAAATGTAGTAAACGCTATCGTCGGTAGCACTAGCACTGGTTTGGCAGGCGAAGGTAAAATATTCGTATCAGATGTAGAAGACGCAGTTGATATCGGATCCAAGAAAAGGGGTGAAGATCAGATATAGCATTCTACTTTCTGGTAACAGGTTGTGAATCATATCCCCACTAATCATAAATAAACGATGCATAGAGAGGACAAAGTTCTTAGGGGCTGATAGCATTCTACCAACACATCCAGATATAGTAAATTGCGTGCTAACTATACCATGGTTCTTAATCTAAGTACAGGAGAGCAATCTTAGATTTCAGTAGTGGGCCTATTTTACCTTTTCAAGGTTTTTGATTAGTTCATCTACGGCTTGCTCATAACTAATCATGCCTTTGGTTTTAGCATATTCTTTTATAATATTTAGATTATCTGCTGAAAAGCAAACTGGAACTGTTCTATCCCCGTCAGTCGCCATGGTTTTTAATATTTATTTGCGGTATATATGTCTGTCTGTTTATGACAAAGCCCGGAGGTTTTTAGTCAAGTTTGAGTAAGCATATTCATATCAATTGATAAATTTTAATAATCTTTTCTCGTGCATTAGCCCTTGGCCCTTACTATTTTTATTCTTTCCAAGACTTTCCAATATTCTACTTCTCCACCTTGTCGAATTTTGTTCTTAATTTCCTCCTCAACAGAAGAGGTCTCAAATACCTCAAATGTCTCCAAATCCATTATTTGAAGTGTTTGACCTGATAAAGAAATAACTTGACCACTTCGTTTGTCAATTATAGGAACTTCCATATTGGCAGACACTGGAGAAACTAGGCTATGTTTTGAACCGTCAAAGACCCCAATTGCTGCTACCCTTGCTTTGGCCGAACCGTGCTTACCTGGCTTGCTATGATCATATGAAACTATCCTACATGGTTCGCCGTCTATAACGATATAAGATCCAACCTTCAAACTGCCTAAATCCATAGGTTTACTCAAGATCTATCATGCTTAGGCCCATGGATTTCATATTTAACAGTTCTGATTCTACTTTAACTTCTCTAGAATTGATAAACTAATTAAATTAGACAAGGCAATCCCTTTTCTGGCCACATCCCTTCTAGTACGTTCACAATATTTCTGATCGCTTTGGTGAGTTTTCTCGCCATCGACTTCAAGAACAAGAATATTTTTTGAATACGGGAAAGCAAACCTGAGATGTCCAGAATTAAGTAATTGAATATTTGCGAGACTGGCTTTGGTCACTCTATCGCGTCTGGCGATGATATTAGCTATATCGCTCATCTCATTACTTCCGTACGAGTATCTCATAAAATAGATGGAAATATAATTAAGTTTATCATACGCCTTCTCAAATATCGAGTTACTTATGTTGAATATAAAAGTCAGCTTGTTGTCAATTCCTTCTTTTATCATTCTGGGTAGTGATGAGAGATTCGTAAAAGAGGCCAATACGTAGTGATTTGCTTCGTTGGGAAAATATGGCAAAATCTCCTCTGAAAAGGTAGCGGTTACGAAATAAATATTGACTACTTCTGGGCATTTCTTCCAGCAGTCTATTAGTTCGTCGTAATGGCTTTCATGCGGCGAACAAATATAACCAGTCGATAACGGTCCAGAGGTTTCCAAACTACACCTGATACTACTTGCAGATATATTAATACCTAACTAGGCAATGAACGAGAATATATATCAGGTATTATTCTCCATGTTCTGCTTTGAAATAAATTCATCGTAATCTATAGACTTGGTAGATTTAGACGTATCCCATTTCGCATCATTGGTGTCTTCTAGTTTTCTGGAAAAATACGGTACGCTTAATAAAGATGTGGCTGCTGCAGCTGCGCACACCGGCTTGGATCTTACAGAACTAAGTATACTTCCGAGTAGTGATCTCCATGATGGTTCCAAATTGAGTTCAACTGGTAGATTAGTCACCTGTTTATGTCCATTTCGAGCCCTAATCACCTGAGATGAAAATTCTAACAGATTTGTCGGCGGTTTAAAGTACACTTTGGCCTTATCATTATACATGACATTCAGTTGCATTTTCATAACAGAGTACTGGAGATAAAGATCCACTGCGATAACTTCTTCAGGAATTTGAAGAGTTTTTGCAACATCCGTCCGTATACCCAGTGCTCGTCCCATAACCGTGTACTTTGAAAGCTCCTTTTGCCTTAGTGAGCGAAGCCATTCCATGATAAATGAACACGCTTTGCCGCTAATACCTCTTGCGTCAATAGGGATCTGGTTGGTTGCGCATAGTCCTACCAATTCATTTTTGGCAAGGGATCCTGCTAGTTCTGAAATGCAGTTCCTATCGATAATAACATCAGCATCAAATAGGATTATTATTATTCCGGATGCTTTGTTAAATATCTCGCTCCAGGCAGCAGCTGTTCCTCTTCTGATTCCATGATGATAAACGGTGATATTTTGCAGTCGATTTTGTTTAATGAAGTCCTCAACCAGTTGCGGAGTAGAATCTGTAGAGTCATCCGAGATTATCACCTCTTTGACTAATATCCCGTTAATATTGGATGAAATAATGGATTTCAATAGATTAGTTATATTCCCTTCTTCGTTGTACGAAGGAATTCCTATAGTTATTCCATCCATAACATACTAGTACAGACATAAGCCTATTTTTAAGGGTTAAAAGCTGAATGTTGATATTGTCATGATGAAAAGGTTTCAGAGAAGTGAGAATAAGTAGGATCCACCCGAATAGACCACTGGAAACTATACTTACTGAGGCTGGCCTCAGAAGGGAGCAGCTTATAATGCCTCTTATTATTTATGAAAGAAAAAAAATAACCCAAAATGAAATGATACCTGCTGCAGTGCCGAATTGTGAGAGTGAACTATTTAGGCTTGTTTATAACTGTCTCGACGTGGGGATACGTTCATTCATATTGTTTGGAGTTCCAACCACTCGCGATTCCAAAGGAACTGGGGCATCAAACAGCCAAGGAATTGTTCAACGATCGGCGAGAAGAATTCGCGACGAATTTGGGATCAAAGTACTGATAATTACTGATGTGTGTATCTGTCAGTATAATGAAAGCGGTCATTGTGGAGTCACAAATTATAATATGAAACACGTTGAGAATGAGGCAACACTGCATTTATTGTCCAAAATAGCGGTTAGCCATGCCGAGTCTGGCGCTGATATAGTGTCACCCTCCTCCATGATGGATGGTCAAGTATATTGTATTCGTAGGTCGCTTAATGATCACGGTTTTAAGGATGTCAAGATAATGCCGTTTTCTGCAAAGCACTCTTCAAGTTTATACGCACCTTTTCGAGCGTTGGCATTCACTAGCTCACTTCGAGGAAAGCCTTACATCGATAAATCGAGCTATCAGCTCTCTTACTGTAATCAGCGTGAAGCACTAAGGGAAATCGTCGCCGATATTAACGAGGGAGCCAATATAGTTATGATAAAGCCGACCCTTACATATTTGGATTTACTTCCAATGGTCAGGGATAATATTGGGGACTTCCCCATCGCTTTACAATTAGTCTCTGGAGAATTCGCGATGATGAAGGCAGCAGCAGAGCGCAAGTGGATCGACAAGCTAGAATGGATGGTTCAATCTATTGCCTCAGCTAAGAGAGCGGGTGCAGACAAGATAATCACATATGCCTCACTAGATATTGCAAGACACCTATTATAAAATGAAAAACTTCCGGTAAGCAATCTAATCTACGGGGTCATTCTTAGTCCCTTTCCCTAAGATAACACTACGCAATATACCTACATCGTGATGCCCAAGTTAACTAAAGATATAAATGCAATTTTTTGTTTCACCTAATGTGAATATGCCATATTGATTTGCGACCTTTACTCAATCGCTTCGATATAATCATGACTTTATAATTTATCCATTGTCTATCGTAGCTCTAGTATATATCAAGGGTTTGTCCAAACGAGTCACAATTATATACCATTCATTTAGATTACGAAAATATCCCGCGGTAGCTCAGCCTGGTAGAGCTTTCGGCTGTAGAAGTTGGCTTTTTAGTGGACTTGAAGCTGACCGCGTAAACAGCCTATCGGGCGTACACTGTGCAGTTACCGAAGAGTCGCAGGCTCAAACAAAGTTAAAAAAGTGTTGCTTTGGAGCAAATCCTGCCCGCGGGATATCTTCTTATGATCTCTTACGACATGTTAGTAAGGTAGTGTGCAAGATACAATAAATTTTCACTTGGTCTACTTTGGAGGAACAATGCTTCTACTAAAAACTTACCTGGGTTTAGATCTGAATCATTAATACTTTTTTAAAACTAATTTAGTTTTATTTCTAAGTAGAATTTAACACTGAAAATGCCGCTTTTTGGAGAAAATTAAATTCGCTAAATCGGCTTTTCAATTCGGCACTTGTTCTCCTCTTTTAAAATTTGAAAAGAAGGTTTCTTAAGATTCATCCTTAGGCGCTTGACTGTGCCTGAGATGAGCAATACCAACGCAGGGGGGTTCAGGAGTGGGATCGCTGATAGTACAATAGGTAAAAAGTTCAGATTACACCTAATTACGAAAATTGTATTGCCATTGTTACCGATATCCCTTATCGAAGACTTTTGTGCCACAATAAATCCATAAAGTTCGGCGACCCTACGAGTTAGCGATAAAGCAAAGCCCGAATTGTAAATTCCATTTCCATTATCAGCTTTTACAAATTTGTCGCATCTCACCGCTATGTATCTTCTCTTGCTCCTTCTGTTAAGCAAAATAGGTATGCCTCCTTATCAATCTAGTTTGTAACCAGCCGTTAAGGTCATTCCAGTAAGATATAGGATCAATTCCACATGTTTTTAGTAGTGAATCGAAACAGCGGCCAGAAACCAATTCGCATATCGAAGTTGCACCGCTTGATAATATAAACTGGAATCTAGCATGTTTACAGTATGCGTAGAACGATGAAATGTCAGCAATCCATTTGCCGAGCTGCTTGCCATCGGTCAGTCGCAGATTTGATATAGTTATCTCTAGTCCGATGCCACGAAGAAGCTTCCTTCTATCCTCAAATTTAAGATTAATATCTCTTAATGAAATGATATCGATATTTACCATCGAGGATAGATCGCCGATACTTTCGCTAGTGATAAGAAAAGGAACCTTAGGTTTTGATGACTTATTACATCTGTATATTAGACTTTCCTTAACATTCGTAAGGTAATCGTCTGTACCGAAAACATCTATGCCTAGCGAATGTGGAATCTCATTTGATTCCGTAGCGTTCGAAAATCGAACATTTAAATCTATTCGTCTAATGACAGTAACACCTTGTAATTAGGCACGTTCCTTATTTTCTTAAAGGTCTTTACCGGTCTAAACTTTATTCTGACTGAGTCAATTTCGCTAAGACTCATTTTACCTCTACACATTCCCTGTTTATCGAGTCTAAGGTACATGTTACCTTTTTCATCCACTAGATCATTGAGCGATTCTTTTAACTGATTTCTATCAAGTGGGTTCAGTGAAAACATAATTTTTGATGCGGTTTTCCATGCTTCTTTACGGTCCAAAAATGCCGTCAGGTATATTATGGGATTTCCCCAGTGGCCTTCTAATCTTTTAAAAAAAAATCTATCCCTAGATATAGAAAATATCTCTGAGGCGGCCTTTAGCACTTTGTTCTCGTCTTCGGTAGCATGTAAGACGCAGCTAATATCAGCTCCTGAAAAATGATCTTCACCGGCTTCAGGTTTGTCGGACATTAGGTCGTCCTGTGCTTGGTGAACTTGACTTGTTATGCCGCTGCATCAGCAGTTTGTTCATTTTCCTCTGTCGTTACTTCGATTTGCTTTGCCTCTTCGACCTCTCTTGATTTGGGTGTAGATATCAACTTTGTCTTCTTAATTCCAATATGACGAAGCGATGCGATTTTTTTAGCCTCGGCCAGTAGATCAGCACCCATTTTTCCGATAGTTACTTCCTGAACAAACTGGTCGACTGTTAATTTTGCAATACTAGCAATCAATTGATTATGCGATATCAAGCGAATTTGATGTTTCTTGGACGAGTTTAATCTCCTCTGGCTAAAGGCTAATACCTCAACCCTGAAAATATATCCATCAGCAGTTTTATAATCGTGTACAAAAGTTATCATCGAGCTGCCTCTTCTTATTAAACTCCTCAAGAACTCTTTTGCATATTCATGTCCTTTGAAAACGGTAGTGGCAGAACCTTCGGCGATGTTCTCAATTTGGACGAATACTTTGGTTTGATGTTGTGTCGGATCTTGTTTCAAGACGTCAAACATGGTATTTTCCATTACTCGACCCTTGGCACTACTATGGTCAGTTATTGGAACGTAATTTAGTGCACTGCCACCAAAAGCAGAAGGCGAATTAACTGTTATCCATTGCTTATCCCGCCATTTATCTCTAACTCGGCCTCCCCTTTTACCTCCCTTTACCATCAAATCTACATTTTATATCCAAAATATAAGTTCTTGGAAAAAATCGACGAGCGCAGAAGAATGATCCAAATCAAAAATGAGATCGAAAAAGCGAAAAACGAAGTCTCCTTGATGTCTTAGGGCTTACTAAATTTCGTAGCTTTTCTATTATTTATCCAATCAATCTTTGTGCATATTGACCAGTTAAACTTAAGAAATCACTCCTATAAACAGTCACCAGATTACTAGTATTACTACCTAGTTGTTCATGAGTCTATAAGATGCATATACATTCCTTTGCATATTGTCGATATGAACGTATCTGGAATTTAATTTGGTAACATAATGAAGAGAGTATCTGAAAAGCTTGCGTCGTTGTAATGGATTCAAGTAAGACAGTTCTAACTAGTCATTTAAAATTATCATTCTCGTATTTACCAATTTCGATAAAAAGAAAACGCCAAACGGGTTAGGTGCCCGTCTGTTTTGGACTGATTCAGTGTCTTATTTACGACATCCTACTGCTGCTGCGGCAGCTGCGGCTGCTGCTGATGATGCTCCTGCTGACGAAGCGGCTGCCGAAGTAGCGGCCGCCACGTTCGAACATGAGGCTCCACTGCCTGCTGCGGCTGCTGCTGCTGCTGCGGCTGCGGATGCCGCTGCTGGTGATGCACCAGCTGCTGTTGCGGCTGCTGCTGCGGCTGCTGCGGCTGCCACACCAGATGAACCCCCAGCTGAAGATCCGCTGGCCGCGGCGCTTGATGCTGCGGCTGCTGCTGCTGCGGCTCCAGCTGGTGATGCCCCGGCTGCTGCTGCGGCTGCTGCTGCGGCTGCTGCGGCTGCCACACTGGTTGTTCCGCCAGCATTTGAAGCGGCTGCTGCTGCGGCTGCTGCTACTCCACCAACAGAAGATCCGGCCGCTACTGCTGAGGAGGCTGCGGATGCTGCGGCCAACGCTGTTGAGGCGCTACCACCCGCTGCTGATGCTGCTGCGGCTGCTGCAGCTGCTGCTCCACCACCCGCTGCTGATGCTGCTGCGGCTGCTGCAGCTACGGGTGATGCACCAGCAGCAGAAGCGGCTGCTGCGGCTGCAGATGCGATTCCAGATGCTGAGGCTCCACCAGCTGCTGCTGAAGATGCGGCTGCGGCTGCGGCCACCGAGGCTGCTGGTGATGCACCAGCTGCTGAAGCGGCTGCTGCTGCTGCTGCGGCTGATGCTCCACCAGATGAGGCACCTGCGGCTGCTGCAGCGGCTGCTGCTGCTGCGGCAGTACCAGCTACTGATGCTCCACTTGCTGCTGCACTAGATGCTGCTGAAGCTGCTGCTGCGGCTGCTGCAGCTGAAGCTCCGCCATTTTGAGCCGCAAAGGACGCAGCTGATGCTGCGGCTGCTGCTGCGGCTGATGGGATTGGAGATTTCAGAAGTGATGATGCTGCTGCAGCTGCTGCTGCGGATGAGGAAAGTGAGGAGGATATTGCGGATGCGGCTGCGGAGGATGCCCCGGCTGATGATGCTGCAGATGCGGCTGCAGAAGCAGCACTAGAAGCTGATGCTCCACTTGCTACTGCACCTGCTGCTGCTGCGGCTGCCGCTGCGGCTGCTGCTGGTGATGCACCAGCTGCTGAAGCGGCTGCTGCGGCTGCTGCAGCTGCTGCTCCACCAGATGAGGCACCTGCGGCTGATGCTGCGGCTGCTGCTGCTGCGGCTGTACCAGCTGCTGATGCTCCACTTGCTGCTGCACTAGATGCTGCTACGGCTGCTGCTGCGGCTGCTGCAGATGAAGCTCCTGCTGATGATGCTGCGGCTGATGCTGCGGCTGAAGTTGCGCCACCTGCTGCTGCGGCTGCTGCAGCGGCTGCTCCAGCTGGTGATGCACCTGCTGCTGTGGCTGCAGATGCGGCTGCTGAAGCAGCACTAGAAGCTGATGCTCCACTTGCAGCTGCTGAAGCGGCTGCTGATGCTGCTGCTGCGGCTGCTGCTGGTGATGCACCAGCTGCTGAAGCGGCTGCTGCGGCTGCTGCGGCTGCTGCTCCACCAGGTGAGGCACCTGCGGCTGATGCTGCGGCTGCGGCTGCTGCGGCTGTACCAGCTGCTGATGCTCCACTTGCTGCTGCACTAGATGCTGCTGAAGCTGCTGCTGCGGCTGCTGCAGATGAAGCTCCTGCTGATGATGCTGCGGCTGATGCTGCGGCTGAAGTTGCGCCACCTGCTGCTGCGGCTGCTGCTGCTGCGGCTGCGGCTGGTGATGCACCAGCTGCTGTGGCCGCAGATGCGGCTGCTGCGGCTGCGGCTGCTGCGCCTTTCCCAGCTGCACCTGCGGCTGCTGAAGCTGCTGCTGCGGCTGCTGCTGGTGATGCACCAGCTGCTGTGGCTGCAGTTGCGGCCGCGGCGGCTGCTGCTGCATTCTGAGTCGCGCCTGAACCAACTAGGGAAGCTGCTGCTGACGCACCTGCGCCGGCAGGTAACTGCCCCTCGGTAGTAGCCTTTTCAGCCGCCGTGGCAGCATTAGAAAGTTGCGTAGCCCCCAGTCCTTGAGAGGGTAGCGCGTTAGTAAGGGTTGATTGGAATTTCTCGGCTGATAGACCTTTGGTAGCAGTTTGAGGTCCGGCTGTTTGTTGAGGTCCAGTTAGTTGTTGTTGTCCGTTTGCTGGTGGTGTTGTTGTCGTAGGTCCACCTTCGTTTGCTGGTGGTGTTGTTGTCGTAGGTCCACCATCGTTTGCAGGTGGTGTTGTTGTAGTATGTCCACCTTA
>JBQCDO010000127.1:0-3154 GCA_051961195.1 Nitrososphaeraceae archaeon
TTATTTTACTCTTTGAAGTTTCCAGTAAGATATACGGATATAATTGTAGAGGGTGTAATACTACTCTATCTATTTCTGCCTATGTTTTATGGAATAGTTTCCGCTCACAAAGTAGCTGTGCTAACACGGGCTTCAAAGAATTCAGGTTATCTGTAGGGCGCTGCCAACATAATGAATCCTATAAATATGTTACTTTTACTAAGACCCAGGAACAGCAATTATCGTACATACATATATATATATATTCTGGTTCTTTTAGGTGCTTAAAGAAACAATGTCATTAGTTGTTTGTTATTGTCAGTCGTTGGCAAGTCTGAGCTCGATGACAGTAAAATGCGATATTATTTAACCATCTGCGTATGTCCTTTGATGTTTATAATAATTTACCTTCAGCATTACTGTGATGTGCTAATAGTTCAGATTGCTAAAAATATAAAATATACTTCCACAAGAAGTTTCGCGAAAGGACTCATAACCGAATTATAACAGAAAATTATGGAGTAAAGCAAAATTTGCTCTATCTAACATAATAAAGGATGCAAAAAAGTGTGTTTGTTAAGCTATTAGAATATCTATGTTCTTTAGTATCCTTTATTTATGCTGATAATGGTTTTGTCTGCACCGTCGTCACCATTTCCGCCACGTCCACCAACTGCGTCTCCTCCGCGTCCACCATTTCCACCATACGGGGTATTATAACTGTCATCATCATTTCTGTTGCCGCTGCCGTCATTTCCAATACCATGAACTGGCGTGTTACCTCCGGATCCACCATGACCCGCATGTCCACCATTCCCAGCATCTCCACCTCCTCCGCCAT
The DNA here is from genome assembly GCA_051961195.1 of Nitrososphaeraceae archaeon. Lineage (GTDB taxonomy): Archaea > Thermoproteota > Nitrososphaeria > Nitrososphaerales > Nitrososphaeraceae > JARBAU01. The sequence goes on from JBQCDO010000127.1 coordinate 821, forward strand.
TTTCTGCTCTGGCGGTAAGATCTGCCTTTACTGGCTGCATCGGAGAAGCGACTAGAGCGATGATCCCGACAGTCATTAATGCTACAAGAGCTGTAGTTATCACATGAGCCTTTGTTGTCATACTGAAGAACATGCTACGAATATGGTTTATTTGCATTAACTCGATTTAATCTTTGAAGTGTCCTATAAGAAAGACCAATATAATTGTGGAGTAGATCTATTCTAGCTAGAAGCTTTGACCATCCAGTTGGATGTTTATTTGGGATAGTAGTGGTCATTTTGTAGATTATCCGGGGTCGTTATCATTCAGATGATTTACTGAACTAACTAAACTAACGAATTAATCTGCAATTTAATTTTAGCTTTAGAGATTGGACAGACTACGAACCACGAAAGAAAGCATATAAGAAAAAAAGTGATTCGAGATGTCAGCACATGCAATACGGACATTTAGCATACGAAAGGTATGACTTAATTTAATAGATAACGCTTGCTAACAGAGCAGTTAGGTTAGGCCCATGGATAAAATTACTGCTCAGTTATTGAAGGAATTATTTAAGATTTCTTTAAAACATATAAAAAATAAAAATAAACAAAAAAGCAAAGGAGCATATTCTCAAAATAAAGCCAGTAATCGAGATTAACTTATTTTTATTGTGCCATATAATACACAGTTAATGACCCTTCGGCAATTTCTTCACTACCGGACTTCAACCTGAGTGGGGCCTTCGTTTCCCTCATGACCTTTTTAGACTATCAATACTTTATTTGGGGTACAAATAGTGTCTCAACAACATATGGCTATGCCGTCTAAAGGTTAGTAATAGCTATCCGTATTTCATACATTTATCTACAATTGGATACCTAGGCTACAGCAAAGTTTTTGTCAGGGTGATTGTGCAACTGCCAGGATGTTTTAAGATATCATAGATACAATAAGATTAACTAAAATCATACTGTTTTAAAAATAATTAGTTGTTACAACATTTTTAGACATTTTCTCCTTGGCACGGTTCTAATGATATGAATTTGGATTGCGAGATTTCTCATTCTTGAAGAATACTCTACGTCAAGATGATTTGAACTCCAGCTAAACCGATGATTAAAAAACATTTCCTTACAGCGAACTATAGTAAAATATTCATTGTGTTCCATGTTGCTTGTGTACCATATTCATGCAAAGATTAGGCTATTAGGCTATTCTACGTGCAAGGCACCATTTCTAGGTTTTAGTTCTATAATTTAGCAAGACTTGTCCAGACATCAAAAAGTAGAGAAGATTAGGCGAACTAAACTATTCTAGACTATAGGACTGTACAACGAATAACTATGCTGTCCATCAGAACTAGCGATACTAAAGTTCACCACGAAAATTCTGGATGCTAAACAATTATTAGTATCTATAACTACAGAGAAACAGTGATAATAAAGTACGGGATATTTATCATCATGTTATGGTTTGTCTTAGCACTTCCAATTTTCGTCACTTTTGGACCACAAGGTGTTTATGGCCTAGTTCCACAAACTAATTTGAATCCTGCACTAGATCTAAAGTTTGTACCATTTTTAGTAATGTTCCACATAGAGAAATACTATGCATATTCTGTTGATAAGAATAATGAGATCCAATATGTCAATAGTTGCAATGGTGTAAATGGCGTAAACGGCCTAAATGGTATTGGCGGCATTAATGGCGCTGATAGTTTAGACCATAATGGTGGCAATGGCGGTATTGGTGGTAATGGCGGTAACGGTGGTAATGGAGGTAGTGGCGGAATAGATATTTGCCAGTTAGGTATTGGCAGCAATGGCGGTAATGGCGGTAACGGTGGCAATGGTGGACGCGGCGGAGATGCTAATGGCGGTAGAAATAGCATGGACCATAGTGTCTGTAATATGGCTAACGGCGGTATTGGTGGCAATGGCGGTATTGGTGGCAATGGCGGAGATGCTAATGGCGATAATGGCGATAATGGCAGTAACGGTGGCAATGGCGAAGATGCTAATGGTGACTTAGAGGATGATAGCTTTGAATTCTAACAATTAACGAAGATATTTAAATGTCGATAATATGCAGCTGTTGCCCCGGTAAGGTTGACTCCAAGTTATAAGATGCAACAAATTAATTTTTATGTCATGTAGCTGTTTATTTTCATCTAATGGGTTGGTTTATCTAAATACTGCCCCCAGAATTTGAGGCTCAAGTTCAATTGTAAAGTGTTTCACTGACTTTCTTACAGGCTGCGTGTATCATAGGCTAGATCTGAAAGGGGGGCATATCTATGGTATATATAGAAATGTGAGTATGAGAAGGCGGATCTAGTAATGAATCAG
>JBQCDO010000128.1:0-4230 GCA_051961195.1 Nitrososphaeraceae archaeon
TTACTAATTTATCATATTGTTTATTTGGCATATTTTATGGGATTCTCCTATGGATCGTTACTCTTGTGCCTATACACAAGCCCATCACAGGATTTCCCCCCTGGAATCATCCTCTTGGTCATCTGCCTGCGTTAGCAAGTTTGAGCGGACATTTAGTATATGGCCTGGTGCTAGGCCTAGTGGAAATTGTGTTCATTAACATTTTATGAAAGAACTATGGTGCTAGATTCGTAAAAAAAATCACTGCCAGCCTACGGCTTGCGAATTGACATTCACGTAGTCAATATTGGAACATAGATCTGCACCACGAAATAATTGTTCTATTTAGTCCTGGCTGTTGAAACATTTAACATTCTAGGATTAATCCCATAATGGAATAGTTTCTTAGATCTAAATCTTTATATGTTCCTTAACAAGACACACTAAAAAATAAGTGATTAGAAAAAGTATGAGTTGGACTGTGAATACTAAACGCGTAGTGAATCAGAGTTATGGCTAATAGAACATGTAGTGAACAATCTTTATACTCGAAAATTGATTCGAAACATTCGCATTTATCCAGATGGCAGAGGAAAGCGGTGCTTATTAACCATGCGTTTGAAATATAGATCCTCCTCCTCGTCTTCTAGGTCTAGTAATTGTTTAAGCAAGATCAAAGAGCCAATTCAAACCGTATCTAACTCTACCGGTAAGATAAATATTAGTAAAAAAGGTTGGATTATAAGAATATTTACTCTTCTTTTTTTAATTTCCTTAATTTTAATTTACAATTTGTACTTTGGATTAATTAATCCTAAGTCACTGCCAATTATGATCTATACTGGAATTGTAATGTCCTTTTCTATTATGATCTTGACGTTGGGATGGATCTGTTATAGAAATCCTGCTATTTACTTTAAATCACTATCAGGACTAGCTAGTGCATCCGGCGTGTACGATGGAGGCGAGCATTCGAGCACCCCAGGTACTGAAGTCAGTAACGTGATAAGAAAGAATCACCATAAAGATCTGGACATAAGTGATAAGGCTTGTCAAACTGATTTCGATAATACTACAGATCTAACAAAGGGTGAGAGTAGTCTTGTGTCTGTTATAATTCCAATTTACAATCAAAAAAACATGATTCGATATGTTATTGATTCAATCCTGAATTCTACGTATAGAAATATAGAAATTATTGCAATTAATGACGGAAGCAATGATGGCACAAAGGAACTTCTTGATGAATTTAAAAATGATGGCTACAAGCATTCAAATTTAAAAATCATTCATAAACAAAATGGGGGTAAGAGAAAGGCGGTTGCAAAGGGATTCTTCGAATCAAAAGGTAAATACCTTGTTCTAATAGATTCTGACAGTATTGTAGACAAGAATGCTATTGAACAGATAGTCAATACTTTTAGCACAAATCCCGATCTTGGAGCTTTGACCGGCCACGCAAAGATATTGAATGCTGATAGGAATTTCCTCACAAAGTGTCAAGACGCATGGTATGATTATGAATTCAATGTATACAAGGCATGTGAAAGCTATTTTGGTTCTGTTACATGTTGTTGTGGATGTTTATCAGCGTATAGACGCGAAACTATAGAAAAATTTGTTTCGTTATGGATTGATAGACATGATGAAATCAAAAATAGTGCTAGTAATAGTTTTGATGAAATCAAAGAGAATACCTCCAGTAGCTTATCGCCATCAGTACCGCGAATATTCCCACCTACGTTATCCACACCTAAACCTCTATTAACCGAAGTACAATCACTCTCATTCTTTTCTTCTATTTCTAACAAGCTTTTAAGATCTCTTGCAAATTATGACGACTCGGAAGATCGGGCATTGACAACCTACTCACTAACAAAATGCAAATCAGCATATGTATCCAATGCAATTGTTTATACTGAAGTTCCAGAAAAATTAAATGGTTTTATTAAACAGCAACAAAGATGGAAAAAGGGAACCCTACGGGCAAACTTATTTGCGAGCACTTTCGTCTGGTCCAAAAATAACCCAATAATGTCATTAATTTTTTATGCAGGTTTTGCACTCTCGGTTCTATCACCAATAATTACAATAGCCTCGCTATTGTATTGCATTTTTATCCTACACAATATTTTATTTCCGCTATTTTTGGTAAATGGATATTTGATGATTGGATTTTTTGAAGGGCTAGACTATAAAATGCGGGATCCGAGCGCAAAATATTGGAAGTACAGACCTATAATGAATCTTATATTAGCCTTTGTGGTTTCATGGCTAACACTTTCTGCTATCGCGAATTACAGAAAGGATGTCTGGTTAACAAGGTAGCTCATGTCAGAAAGTAATTCTGGCATTAACGAAGATGTAATTTTCATGGATTAGATATTATAAAAAACAAGTAGCGTACATTCCATATCACTATTCCAAGGATGCAAGTTAAGATTAAAATGTTATAGCTTTGTGAAATGGCACTATCTTTACATTTCTTGATACAAATTCGTCTATTAATCGAGCTAGGTCTGTAATCTCTGCCTTATTTATTGAATTGGTTGGTACTGTTGTTCCATTAGTACTGTTTGCAAAATCCTGTGGATGAAGTACTACAATTGCATAGCCAAACTTTGCAATATTCCTTGAAGAATTGCTGAGTATATCGTCCACCGGGGTCTTGACCCATTTACCATTCTGAAAATCTTTAAAGAAGATTGTCCCAGGTAAATGATAGACAACAGAGGCTATTCTACTAGTCATATCTTTTTTATTCTTGTGGTCAAGTAATTTCTGAGATAGTATTTTGCTGTTGTTGATGCCTAAATGATTTGCAATAAAAATACTTCTGTTTTGGTCAAACCGATTTTCTTCTGAAGTATCAGAACTAATTATATTCATCCCAAGTTTTTTCATTGCTGAAATGGTATCGTTATTAAACGAGTCAAAGGGTGGGATGAATACTACCGGATTTGTCCCAAACATTTTCTCCATTTTCAAACTAGCATTGTACAAAGATTGTGACTGTGTAGTTTGACTTAATTTAGTATAATTAATGTGATCCCAACCATGCACATCAAGTTCAAATAGCCCTTTGCCAAGTCCTGTTTTAATCTTGTCCACTATTTTAGAATCATTGCCCACACTATGCATTATCAAACCTAGAGAGAGATTCTGGCCTTTAGAAATAAACAACTCCATTACTGCGGATTGTACCGAGTTAAGCCAATAATCTTGTATATCATCTAATCTAAAAACTATACAATTACATTTGCTATTGACACTATTGACTTCATTGGTAGCTCTAGTAAGACTATTGTTAGAAACAGCACACGCAAAATTTTCATTCACTAGACAATTAAATGCAAAACTCATCAACAGGAGTAGACAAATCGACCACACAGTCATATCCTTATAATTAAATGCATTATATTTTGCAGAAGAAATGGGCATAGTAACAGATTGGCTGTAGCTTAAGATAAACTTTAAATTTTATTTATTCGTAGAGAAAACATTCTTCAGAGTTAACTGACAAATTGATGAGTCATAAAGTGACGGTTAGAAATCATGAAAGGATAAATGAAGTAGATTCTACTAATACTAGTATAAGTAATGTATCTGTATCTTCTGATTAACTACTAATCGAATTAATTAATTGCCTTTCAGAGATCTCAATTAGCAGTTCAGGCACCTGGTAAAGACAGAATAGGATTCACTATGCCACAGTATAATTATAGCGAATAATGCTGTTCAGCCTTGAAACGGCACTAGATAACGTGGAAAAGGGTGGCCGTAAAGTTCTTTTGGAGGAGATTAAGCTATAGATGTACAATAGCCTATTCATAGCAATGATCACCATCTTGGTTTTCACCACTTTGACATCCAATCCTTTTGCACACGTATCAGCCCAGCAACGGTATGATGATGGATATTATGCGGCCAAGACTATGCAATCTGTGACTATATTGTCCGATGTGTTAAACTTATTGATATTAACGGAATAAGTATGTTGATTCGCATCGACTAGTTGCTACTGTCAATATATATCAACATTGGGAGTAGACGTATATCAAGTTCATCCAAGTTCTGATACTATTACCTATCAATAGGATCCTCTGTCATGGTAAGTACCTTTAAATTCATTAGGATAGTTAATAGCCAGAATTTACTACCAAATGATGGCAGGCCTTGTGTCCCCCTACCTATAGTCCTCAGCATATAGAATCCATAGAATTAGTCCGATAACCCAAAGAAATGGAAGGT
>JBQCDO010000129.1:0-6446 GCA_051961195.1 Nitrososphaeraceae archaeon
TGGCATTTCAAATTCAGTAAATGATGATCAGAAAAGTTTTACAGAAATAGGCCAACCAACAATGGTTACACTGAAGGAGATATCTCCAACCTGATAAATAGCTAATCGACAGAATGATTTGATTTCCATACCTTTGGTTTTAGAATTTGAAAAAGGTATTTTTATTCAGGTTTATGTCTAAACAAAATTATTATTATTGTTACCTATCTGGATAATTTGGATATCAAGTTGCTCTAGTTAACTCAGTCCCAAGCCGACAAATCAGCGTACACACTTTTGACTGGAGTAATGAGTCATTATTCCATTCGCAATCTAATTATTACTTGTTGTTCTGAGTACCAACATTATCTTTTGAGCTGGAAGAGAAGATAATTGCTGACTAATCAAGGTTAACGTGCCGTAACATACAATAACAGAAGACGTAAATACAGACACAATGTTGTTAATTTAAATCGTCAGTGAAGATGAGCTGTAGGTCTCATCTTACTATTTGCCCGGTGTAACTTCAGGGCTATTGATAACTATTCCAGTTTTTGAGATAGTCAGTTCTCCATTTCTTTCTGCACTTAATACTTCGGATGCAGATTTCAATATCCTGGGGGTTACATTGGCATTCCACTTTACAAAATTCAATGCATATAATGGACTATACCCTTTTTCTCCAGGAGATGCACTTGAAACACCTAATTGAAATCCCATAGGAGAGCTACTTTGCTTTACGCCATTAATGAAATCATAACCCTGTTGACGACTAGATTCGGGAGATAATGCTAGAATTGGAGAGAAGTTAACCTTGAACCCTGTGGTATTTGTTATTGACGCTGCAATTTGGGGGTCTGAAGCGTCAGTTGCTATAAAATATCCAATCTTACCGTTAACGTAGCCTCTTGAAATCGGTATTGACACGGATTTAGTTGCATTCAGCTTAGGAGTAACACCTGCGGCATGCTCGGTGCTGTTTGCACCTGTTGGCTGCGCAAAAGTATTTTGTGATAATAGTTGTGGGCCTAACATAACAAATGTTACTATCGACAACACAACTAGAGTGGTCGATATTTCAGGATTTTTTAGTTTGATCTTCATATTACAACATCTTCCAATAAATCGCTATATATGAAAGTTTTTACACTAGATCCAATCTGGATTTTCAAAAAGGTTAATATCTCGACGAAAGTCATGTTTGAATTAGAGCTTGTACTGCGGAGCCTTGTGAATGGAATATCCTCCATTGTGGATTTGGGCCATTATTGTAGGCATCATTATTGCAACAAAGCTTGTTTTGAGATGGCAAGCGACAAAACAGACTGTCAACGATGCTTCGGATAGATATATTTCCAACAATGAGAAAAAGTATTCAACTCTTGACACGTTAGATAGAAATTCCGGTACTAAAGCTAGAAATATCAAGTCTTACAAGTATGGTCCGTTTCGCCTGTACAGAGGCGGTTTTGATACATGGAAAAAACCACTGCGAACGACCACCAAAGATCGGCGCTACTGATATGTCTCCGGTATTGCTTGTCCTGCCAAGATGGTAACAATAGGGTTTTGACATACAATTGATTTATGTTCTAAGATTTATCGCCAGTCCAAGTTAGATCTCGATTTAAACTATATAATCTGGCTCCGCCGGTATGATTTGGGCCCCGAATTAAAGTCGAAGCGTCAGCTATGTAGTTCATTTAATCTCATCAATATCAATAATAATTTAGAATAACGCTAATATTGTTCCCGTAAAGTCCAGTGATCTCTTGCTGTACAGTAGTTGCATAATCTGAGGATTGTGTAATAACAACCATCTGGTCATATCTCCCGGGCTTGTAAAAGAGAGAATTATCTTATCCCCCACCAAGGTACGTCAAAAGGCGCTAATAATGTTTCTGTTACTTTAATCAAATAGTGAATTAATATGAATAATCTCGTCGGGCATTGATTATTCTCGAGTACTCTAGTTGGAGATGATTGAAGCTCATTGCATAAGCAGTATTGTGTTGTATGTCTCACAGTAATTTATTGATCTCTCATAAAAGTTGAAAAATATTTAAAAAAATATTTGACGGCATAGATGTGTCCCGCGTATAATATTCTCGTAGTCTATGAGTCCTAGTGTTTTTGAACCGGTAGATTATTTAGCTAAAATGAAAATTTCCTCATTGGATCCTTCCTCGATTTCTTCTATTGCCTTCTACGGATGTTGAGCAGAAAGTGTACCGAGCGTTAACATGGGGATTTAGTTTGGAATTAAGGCCAGGCTAACAATACCGATAACAATCTAGGCTTCAATTAGGCAACCTAGCGGGTAAGGCTGATATAGTTTAACGAGAATTATACCATTGAAGACAATATGGAACAATTGTCGGATAGAGATAGGGTAAAGAGAGATGTTAATAGTGGTAGATACAAAACAATTGAATATTCTTGCGGATGTATCTATCAATTTGATCACGAGATCATCTTGAAACATATATGCCCAGAACATGAGACTCATCTCATTACTTATCACGGCTGAAATGCAGTTATACATTTAACTTGTAAAGTATTTGGGAAATGAACAAGCCCATTATTAGTTTATAGAGGCAAAAGACAAACAGAACTGCGTCCCACTTTTGTTAATTCAGACTGTGGAGATACTATAAAACTAGGTAATCAGGAGATATTATCTATCATAAAAAATTCTAAATAAACTAATTATGGATTGATGTCCAAGACCCATTGTGAACAAATTATTCACGATTTGGAGATCTTCATATTTGAACACCAGAGCACTTGCGGTAGCTAGTTTGGTAGTCACTGTTCTTCTCCTTGCACTTATATATATCACGTCGATAAATATAGGGCTATATCTTCAGCAGGAAGCGGAACTATTTACATCTAAACCTGTGTTGGGAGACAATGCTGACAGAGAGCATGACAAAAAAATGAACATTCTTCCGTGTGACGCTCAACACGCATGCCAAACTTCAACTTAATGATAATTTATGCTCTTATAAGTTCCTGAATAGATTTAATTTAATTCGCTACTTTTTCTAACCGATTACAGAAACGGCTGAAGATAGGTTTGATTCTGAGGCGTTATTGTACCTGAAACATCATCTACAAAATGAGGAACGCTCTCCAAGAATATATACTCAATCTCATATCAAATGTTCCCAAGAGAATTTTTTTGATATATAAGCATTTAACTCCAACATAATTACCACTTATGAATTACAGAAAACTCAAACAATACGTGCTATACTGGATTAATCCAGATGCCAACACCACCAAATCAAGGAATAATCTTTCAACAATCTGGATACCACATAACCTAGCACAGTAAGTATAAAGAATAAATCAGGATCTGTTATTAGAAATACAAAAATGGCAGACACCTTATTTATCGAACAGGTTGTGGATTATATTGTACTCGCGATAGAGCTTATTGCGATTATATTTATCACTGGCATAGTTATATATTTCCTATTTATGTTTTCAAAATTATCCGTTGCAAGGGTTCGGGGGAAACCAGTTTCAACAAACCTTCGTGAGATGATTTATAGATTTTTGAGAGGGTTGCTAATCTCCTTGGATTTTGTTATTGCAGCTGATATTTTAAAGACGATCTTTAACCGTTCAATCGATGAATTAGTTACCCTCGCTATCGTAGTAACTATAAGAATACTGTTGAGTTGGTCTCTTTCAAAAGATTTTGAATTATACGAGAAGAGGGATAGCGTAGATCCCAAGGCTGCTTTGTGAGTAGCAGGTCAGTTAAGAATAAAAAATGTTTGTTAACGATTTGTGCCCAACCGAAAACGTTTTACTCTTTAATTTATTTCCCATTTCCTTCGCCGATATTTTGTCTTTAGCACTTGCCAACAGACTGCAAAAACATTATAGTTCCATGAGAAGTTGGAAATTCGAAGGCGCCTTAATCATAATATAGCATTTCAATTGTTACACGGGCTAATGTAACGATGGAATGATTATATCACATTTTCCGAATTGTTACTCGAACTATAACCTAATCCCGACAAGATTCATAAATTGCGCATAGTTATTGACATACACGCTCATGCCCTAGTACTCGTGGTAATAGCTTGTCCCTAAGACAGATTATAGAACGTGCGATTATAAATGTAAGAAAACTAAAGCAATTGAATGATGAAAGAGATCAGCAGAACGCATCTTGATTCGAAGGATTTTGACAATATCGATATCTGAGAGAAGGGATGGAATTTACAGGATAGCGGGTTTCGTCGGCGAATATGGGATTACGTTTAATCAATTTTTGATTAATGATATAAAGCCAACTCTAATTCATACCGGGCCACTTGGTATGTATAGCAAGATTGAGGAGAAGGTGAAAGAAGTAGTACCTCTTGAAAAATTATCATACATAGCTTTTTTACATTTTGAGGCTGATGAGTGCAGAGGAATGGAGTTTCTCAAAGTATCTAAGGCAAAAATGATTTGTAGTGATCTCAGTTCCAAGTTAAATCTTACGGAAATGAAAATGCCTATAGATCATATCTCAGTCTGGGAAAACGAATCATTGAAAATAGGCAGAATGACACCCAGGTTCCTAGTGACGCCTCACGTACATCACTGGGACAGCATGATGATTTTCGAAGCTATCTAAAGTCTCTTTTCACGTCAGATATATTTATACAACCTGGTGTTAATGAGCCCGTTGTATCAAACGATCTCTTATACCAGATGATATCACTTTACCGTGCTACTGGAATCTTTGCTAATGAGAACCTTGTAAGGAGAACAGCCAAACAGTTAGAGTTTTTGGGATAGCCTACCACAACTTTTATAACTACAGGCATTAAGATTGGTACGCGCAAAAAACGAATCGCAATTGACCATTTTTCCGTTATTTAATATCAACTAGAAACTACTTTTTGTTCTTCCGAGTCAGATCTACAACAAATGCTAGCATCAATCGATTAAGCTCACGTATTCTTCCCAATGTGCATAATAGGTATTCCTGCCATCATCAGCCTATTAATATATAGGTGGTGTTCTATCTACAAATATACTAATTGCCATGTCAGATGAGAATGAATTCATATCTGAGGATGAAAACGCTGCAAGTTCAAATTCGAACACTGAAGGAGAAGATACCACCTTTGACGAAGTAGTCGAAGATAGTCCACAAGTACAAGAAAGCTTTGAAATGATATCGGTAGGACCAGAGAGCCAGGATGTAGACAAGGTGGACGATTCCGACAAGCTCCCGATAGAAGAGCGTATGGAGGAGGTGAGATTAGATAATGAAAATCTCAGTGATAATGAATCACTGGTCGAACCTCCAGTCACCAGAACTAGGAAAAGAAGCGATAAAAGAAAGACACGCAAATCGACTGGCACATTGACAGACAAGAATTCTAGAGAAGGGTACGATACCTCAAAACCAGAGGATAAAGCTATTCAAGCCATCCAAACTCAGATAACTGAACGGTTAAATTTAAATGAACAAAAGCTTGACAAAGTTATATCTACAATCCGCCCTATTGAAAAGCACATTCACTCGAGTGAAAAGCAAGTCCAACTAAGCAAAGAGATTCAAGTTCAGGTTAGGCAATTGCAAAAGCAAATACGACAAATTGAAAAAATATCTAAAAACATTTCGACTGAAATAATCAAAAAAGTAAATAAGGAGATCTCGTCCAGACTCCAAAGGGTGCCAGCAAGAGGCGCTGGTCCAAGTAGATCTAAACGAAATGAAAAGTCAAAATCCAAAAAAAGATCCAAAATAAATAGAAGAAAAAAGACATAGATTAGTAATAAGCTGCAATTTGGATTGTCAAGAAAGGCAGTGAACCGAATTTGCAAGTATTTACGATATCTGCGGTAACACTGTTGATCACTGATATAAAAAGGTCTTGCAGTTTTTACTCCAGACTGCCAGGGCTTGTTCTTGTGTACGGCGGTGGTAGCCATAACGATCGATTCGATACCTTATGATTGGCGGAATCAAGCCCAGCATGTACCTAAATTTGGAATTGATAGTCTCAAAATCAAAGAGTACAAATATTTAAAGCCTCCCAAATAAGTAGCGGGAATAATTTTTCATACCCAGGATCTTATAAGCTATATCTATACATGCAAAAAAAGCAAAACAATCCCAAAATTAATAATTTGTAAGATTCTACACTACCACAAAATTATTTGAATGTAGTCCTCAATGAAAATCAACTTCGAGAAGGTATTAAGGTATAAATCGTCTAGAACAATCTAATAGGATAGATGAGCATTTTATATAGTTTTATCAATTAATGAGTTAACTAAATAAACGGTCAAAATGGCAAATAGTTAGCTAAATTAGTTTACCTCTTTTACCCTTAGCGTCATCCACTCTAATTATAGTTAAATGATTTCCTCTAAAGATATTCCTCTATAATTTTTGGGTATAGGTCCTATCGATTGAGTTGTGCTCTCTTAATTTGCGCTTAACA
>JBQCDO010000130.1:0-6114 GCA_051961195.1 Nitrososphaeraceae archaeon
TCATCACAGTTCTACCTCCTGTTAAAAAATACATGCTAAAAGAGGCTATAAAAGAAGGCAGACTAACAAAGCCAGTTGTTATTCCTATGCAAGTAAGGTTCACAGACGAAGAGCAGGAACTTTATGATACATACTCTACAAAAATTAGGAATATTTCTTCACGCTTCAAAAGGTATGATGCAACACCGATGTCCCTACTTTTAAGAAAAGGTGGGTTTGTAGGAGGACTAGCTAGAGCATGGTTCCTGAATGTAAGAAAGAGAAGAGTCTTGTTAAGTTGTGCTGAAAACAAAATATCCGGAGCAGTAATTCTGATAGCGAAAAAAACATCCAAGTCAGAAGATCATGATCTTCAGTGAAACACTTGACTCTATCAACTTGCTGAAGACCAGTTTGGAAGGTGAAGGAATACAATCTATGGTAATAGACAGTACTATTAATTCCATAAAAAGACAGAAAATTCTTTCATCTTGGGGTAAAGAATTCCATGCCTTGTTATCAGTACATACTCTAGAGATAGGCTATGATGTTCCTGAAGTAGGAATAGAGATAATTTTAGCTACTACTTCAAATATGAATCAAGTGATTCAAAGAATAGGAAGAGTAGTCAGAGTATATCAGGGAAAGCGTAGAGCATTGATCTATGTAGTGTATATCTCAGAAACTAGAGATGATAGAACTTTGCAAATATTTAGAGAGGCGATCAAATTTGGTGGAAGAACGAGTGTGACTGACGAAGTAGAAGGCGGAACAGGGGAAGAAGAAAAAAGGCGCATAAAGCAAGCTTATAACATACTGGAAGTAAATTCATATGAACCAGTAATTGTAGAAACCGACCGAGAACAAAAATTATATCTATTAAGAAGCAGTAAAGACAAGAACTTGTACTACGAGATAAACGCAGAAGCAAAAACATGTACTTGCGAGGATTTTAGCATTAGAGGTTTAAAATGCAAGCATATCACAGCAACAGAAATAATAACCTCCAGACTAGATGTTCCTCACTTTATGTCTTAATGGAATTACATTCTAATATGAGATTGGTGATTCAAGAAAGATTGAGCATAAAATGAAAGACTCAGACGATAATGAAGATCCCACAAATTACGTTATAGAAGAATAAATTAATTGTGATCATATAGTCTGTCCCATCCATTCTCATGAGTATCTCAGTTTATACATCCCTTACTACCAGCAATAGGTTCTGCAAATGAAAGTTGGTATCCATCTGGTTCTCTTATATGAAAATATCTTTCTCCCCATGCAGCATTAGCAGGTTCATTTTCAAACGATATTAAATTTGAAATACTATCATTATTCTTAAAGTAAGAATATAATCTATCCACATCTTCGGTATGAAAGATTATTCGTCCAAAGTGTTGTCTTTTCCAGCCATTATCGTTCTCTGCTATATGATTAGGAGGCTCGCGATTGTTATTGATTCCCAATTCTAGATTGAGACACATTTTTGATTTATGCTCTTCTTCTTCTTCAATCTCAAAAGTAGTAAAAGTATCATCAGAAGATCCATAAACTAACTTAAAGCCTGGTACTTGAGAATAAAATCTGCAAGACCTTTCCATATTTTCCACTATCAGCGTTACTGCAGAAATTTTGTATATTTTCATAGCGCCATTAGCACATTATTAAGAAGATACTATTTTAGATCCCTTTAGTTCTGATTTATTAATTAGAAATACAAAGATCTGACCGTTGCACTCAATTACGGATTTTAGAGTATGTCCACCATTGGCTAAAAGAGCTACTATTTCAGCCTGCTTTTTCTTTAAACTTGCACCATCATCTTTTACAGGATCAGCACTCTTTACGATCATTAGTGGACTTTCATGCCAGTTTGTCATCTGTATGTTTACAGCTCGACTAAGTTATTAAATGGTCGTCATGAAGACATTACTTTGTTATTTTGCAAACTTACCTAGCTCAATGTTTTTTGTATTGGATAACAGGCGAAACCGCAATTTTATAATGCAACTGGAAGTAGAACGTTAATGAATGTCGATTACTTTCCAATATTAGCTGAGATGTGGCAGCTCTACTTCGTCTAGGAAAAAGTGAAGTACGTGAGCCTCGCTAGCATCCAAACGCGGCCGGGTTAAGTTACTGTATTTCTGGAAATGCGAAAATCACTATTTAGTCCTAATGTACAGCGATATACATTCATTGTAAGCCCCGGGGACAGATAGCTTTTATCGCAGGAGGGTATTGGCACGACGTAAAAAATATTGGTAACGAAGAGGCAAAATTTGTCAATGTGTATAATAATGAACGTCCAGAAGACTGGGGTATTTCTGGGTCTGAGTTAGCTTGGTTATTTAAATCCAAAGTATGCTTGTATTACTACTTACCACTACTAATACTACTATTACTAAGGTATGGAAATAATAAAAACGAAATAGTACTTTATTATTATTTATTCGCATGACGACAACATGATCCAAGGTCCAAATTTTTACCATTATTATTGCTTACTCTCATGACAGGTTGATTGTTGGTTGCGTTTGCTCCTTCTCATCATGTGAGAAACGCATTATTTCCTACTGCATTTATCTCTACATCGTAGTTTTGTATGATTCGTCACTGTATTTTTTGGCAGATGTTCTCATATATGGCTAAAACAAAAAGAAAATACATAACATTATGATTCACTAAGACAACTTTTCAATTATGTTAGCTGCTTCGTCAGTTGAAAATGCTTTAAGTGTTTCAGTACGTACATTGCCCAGACTTCCAAGGCTGAATAACACTGATGCTATTGCCTCATCGGTTGGAGCTTGAACTATTGCTACCATGTCATACCTTCCAATTGTATAATAAAAGCCAAGAGATTTACCACCGGCTTTTTCTATCGCACTTTCAAAAGATTTAGCTCGTTTTACAGTATCTTTGACATTTTTTATTCCCTGTTCTGTCCAATCTATAAGTAAGACATAATTTGACATTGTTATTATTCAATAACCATAGAAGTGCGCATGGATATATATAGATACATAATATTTGTTATTATATTGTATATACTTTTTAATGTTTTAGAAATTACATAAGCTTCTAAATTGCGGCACATATTAATTCCATAAAGAATTATTATTAGTTCTCTTCCATGCTTGAAATTAATAATCATTTTGGGCTTTACATCTTCGCTGTTGGCTTGATTCAGTTTCTTTGACTGTTCGTTTAACAAGATGTTTTAATTCTATATTATTTTATGAATTTAATTTTATTCTAAATTTATGTTCCATTCTTTCTACATCCATCTTACAATTAAACCTGATTCAACATTCTCTCCTCAGATAAAGTAACAAAAATGTATACCATATGGACTAGAGTAAGACGCTTCTCTTTCACCATACTATGTAGATAATCACACTGAATCATAAAGTATTCAATTAGAACCTTTAAATGTAAATAGAAAATAGAGTTGGGGTGTTTCTCCTAACAGGATAATAAGATATGAAAATTCCACATTGGGACAGAAAGTTTTGGATATAATGATAGCCAAAAATTCTAGGGTAATCCTTTCTGGGAATTTGGTCTTCAGGTATCGGCATATGACTAACGCAGTAAATAGGTTCAGCTACATATTGCCTCCATATAATCGCTAAGTCTGTAGCCAACATTTGAATATGTATCATGGATGACAATTTAAAGACTTTCAACTCATTGTCACAGTTTCTTGATGACTTATAGTAACTGATACTATTCAAATATGCCATTATCAAGGATGACACGGTCTTTGCATACAGTCTTGTTCTATTATTGCAATGAATTAATACTACAATTTTCGTGAATATAATATAGATTAATTGATTTTTATGCAACATAAAGTAATTTTCCTTAATGTGGAGTTTCGGTTTCTTACTGCTCGTCATAGTCTGACTAGATCGGCTCATCAAAGGGTCACGGTAAATTATGCCAAACAAACAGAATAGACAAACAAAAAATTATCGGGTTATCTAGATGAATATTAAAGTTTAGTGAACATAATCACCATAATAAGAATGAATTCCTATGTCTTCAACGCAGATATTTAAATCAATTAAATCCTGTGGTAGATTGTATTGCACCACTATTCTTCTTCAATGTTGCTCGCATAGGTCATGTGCCCATCCGCTACACTTCCCAAGAGAACCTGAACACAAGCGCTAATACAACTATATATCATTAATCCCCCTCATTATTCGACCTCTGGAGGAAATACCTTCTTGACGTATTTTGTAAGACCGATATATTGTATGATTAATGAAAGAAGAACTACTCCGAAAGTTAAAGTAGCAATCAGGTTTTTCAGATTGCTGCTTATATCTTCATTCGGTAAAGATGCAACTAGTGCCACAGATAGTGCTCCTCTCATTCCTCCAAGTACAACAATGTGTCTCCAAGTTGATGGAATCTTTTCTCGTGTGAATTTACTAACAATAGACAGTATTGGATATGTAGAGGTTACTCTTGCTAAAAATATAATACCAAATGCTAAAATTATTAATCCGATATTTTGACCAATGCTTAAGACATTCATACTCACGCCTAAATAAAGAAATGCTGCAGAGTTAGCAAGAAAGGCTATGATCTCCCAGAAATTAAACACGGTTGTACGAACTTTGAGGCTCATATATGCTTCACGTTTGACAGTTATATTTCCAAAATATAGCCCTGCTACTGCTACAGCAACTAACCCCGATACTCCGAGAGAATTCGCAAGTACGACTGAACCAAATACAGTGGCAATGGTCAAGGCAGTCTCGGAAAAGGGGTCATTCATTAATGAATGCAACTTATTTGTTGCTATCGCAATACCCAAACCTACAGCCGCTCCGCCTAAAAATACAATGGCAAAGTGTTCCGATTCACCGATTAGATTCGAAATTCCATCGCCGCTACCGTTGTTACTGCTCACACCCAGTACCACTGCAAGAATTGATGAGAATATAATTAAGCCAGTAGCGTCATTGAAGCTAGCCTCAAATTCCATTAATGTCGAAAGACCTTTAGGGACTCTTAACTTCTTGAATATCTCTATCACTATAGCTGGATCCGTCGGGGAGATTAGCGCAGCAAAAAGAAACGAGACGGCAAAGCTCAGGCCAGCAACATACATTAGCAGGAAGCCGGCCACAAACGTGGATACGACTACTCCTGCCGTTGCCAACAGCAGGGCAGATATTCTAACTGTCTTAAATTGTTTATAATTGACTTTCATCATCGCTTCAAAAATCAATGGAGGTATTACAAAATTTATTATCAACCTTGGATCTATTCTGAACCCGCTCACATTTACAAAGTCTAATCCTATAAAACTAAGAAACGAAAGACCAATTCCAAATATTACGAGAACAATTATGTGAGGAATTCTTGTTCTGGATGATAATAACGCTGCTGCAAATATCATGGCCAAAAATATAGGGATTAGGTACTGAGATGAGATAAGAATAGCTCCAGAAGCGGACGAATTAATACTAGGAACAAGAGATGAAATCACTAACATTCCTAATATTAGATAATGCATTCATAAATACTAGCTCCAAAGATAGCCTCGGGCCTCATTAATCGCATCGTTAGGCTAAAAATAATTCATCTGGATCAACACAACCGAAAGGTTCTATTTATCTGAATCTAATCTGAATATCCGGATCAACGGCAAAATACAGGTAAATAAATCTTCGCTATAATTTTGTGGTGGGTGTGAAGATTCTGATTGATCTAGATCATCTTTGCATTCCATCGAAAATGACTTTTTCGAATTATCCTCCAATCCCATAGAAAAGATTGGAACAGCTTAGAAATTTATTTGGAATTCGACCAGCGGATAAGAGTAGAATTTAAGACTCTTGCGAATTGTTGATCTACTATGGATCCTTATATTACTAAACTATTTTGGCATCGCTATCCAGACTGGGAAATCTATAGGCTTATTTTCCCTTACGAATCATAATATCGGATCAATAATCTTTTTAATGCATCCGCGGATTCGAAATATTGAATGAGCAATTATGGTGGAAGAGGAAGAGAATCTTCAGATATTGCTAGGATAAAGACCGAAACTGTTACGTTTAGACTTCCTGTGCCACTCCTTAACGAACTAAAAAAAGATGCCAAATT
>JBQCDO010000131.1:0-3456 GCA_051961195.1 Nitrososphaeraceae archaeon
GCAAAACTAAAGTCTAGTTACCTTAAGTCACGACATATGTCAAACCGGTTTCTAATACATTAGAAGCCTCATCAGCAAAACATTTTCTATAGTAATAAGATAAAGTGCCAGGATACGCCACACTACCCAACTTACTATAATCACTTAAGGGAGTTTTGTAGTAACTTTCCAATCCACCAGATTGAATTTGAATGTGCAGTCTTAATGCGCGCATTCCTAAAACTTGCTAATCTTTGCTTGATCTTTTCATTAATTAGCCATCTTCTGAAATCGCGCAACAGATAATTTATCACCGGTCTTTGACCGTCACATCGTTGTAATACTTTGACTTCCTGCGCACATTTTGAATTCGTATTCCCTGGAACTCATAAGTCACGAAGTCACGGTCTCACTGTGGGATTATGCTGAGGATCTCCTTTTTACTAGTTAGAAAGTCTTCTGCAAATTGCATGAATTTACTGATCATTTACTTAGCGTATCTTGATAGCCTTGTTGGATCAGTTTGCTTATCGTTTCGGATGTAAAATCAGCGAGCTTACCTGAAATAGTATCTTCGTCGTCTTTACGATAGATCTGAATTACTTTAACTATCTTAAATGTATTCTTAAGTATATCAATATTTTTCTTATACTCTTCTGTATAGAACCGTCTGGGTGTATATTCATCTAATATTCTGTTTATTTTCTCCTTTAATGACTCATCACTATCTCCAAGACTAATCAATCTTTCAATTAAATTTACATAATCTGAAAGAAGACCATCTGTTTTTGCATCATACCCATCGCTGAGATTTATGTCCAACTGTCTATCGTTAATTCTATCAATATCTATACTTACAGTATCAAAGTAAGTATCAATATCGCTATCCCTCGGATCGAATAGATTTACTATGTACAGTTCTAAATCCGGAATTTTTTGCATTTTCACTTGTCCGTTGTCATTAGGCGAACCACTCTCCTTACTTCCTTTTATTTTTTTAAAGGAATTTTCAAGGGTTTGAGGTCCTATCTTTCTCTGCCAAAACTTTTTGTGTGCTTCAAACAACTCCCTAATTGGAGTATTACTTAAGATCCCGCCGTCCCAAAACTTATGCCCATCTAAATCTTCGTAAACATAGAATCCCGGTAGGCATGAGCTCGCAATCAGATGTTTGACGCCAATACCTTCGTTATATTTGATAACTATGGGTTTTTCCAGTAGGGAATCTCCATATTCTGTTTCTCGTCTTCCTTGTTTATTTTCATAGCTGTCAAACGTTACGGTCGTTCCTTCCGCCGCGTCAGTGCTGACTACAAGTAATCTTGGCTCACCTCTCTCAAAGCTAGTAGCAATAGGTAATCTAGCAAATCTTTCTATACTTTTTCTTAAGGGCTCATTGTTATAGGTAAGCCATTTATTTTGGGAGTCATAAAATCTGTCATCATCTTTTATTGGATAGATAGGCATGAAAACTCTTTCGACGCCTGATTTTAGGAATTCTTTTACTGAATAATATCTTCTAGCGGCTTCTTCAGATGCAATTGAAGGATTTCCTTTCTCCTTTTCTGTCCTCCATTGTTTTAGTGCTTCCGATATTTGCGGGGTAGGCGTTGATAAATACTTCCAAAATTCTTCCAACCTTTTTGCTGAGCCATTCCAGGTTTTGTTCTCAAGGAAATAGCTAACAAGAATTGCCGCGTTTATGGCCCCTATAGAAGTACCTGCAATGATATCAAATAAGGGCGCATTATCAATATCGCCGTTTCTATCTTTATCATTTATTATTTTTTCATATAGAGCTTTGAAAGCACCAGCCTGATATGCACCAAGCGCGCCACCGCCTTGAAGAAGTAGTGCTCTTTGAATACGTGGAAATGGATTTACCATGATTGAACGTATCTACTATAGACCTACATGGTATTTTTCAATTTGTAGTAAATGACGATAGCTCCTTACGGCTAACGAGTTTTCTAGGCATCTTTAGCCGCCGCGCGCATTTCTACTGCATTGGTTAGTCTCTCATCTAATAGAAATCAAGCTATCCCTGGTATCTCTTACAATAGTAGACCAATTAATATTGTTCAGTTCAGCCAGTTCAGCTTTTCTCGTAGTAGGCTGATGTAGAATTCCTCTTAGTGCAGTTCCTAACATTACCTTCAGTATGTTTAGCCTTACCCTGTTCATTATGATGTTTACTCGAGCTATTTTGAATCAAGCGGTCGTCAAAGGGCTGGAGGAGAAGAGAAGATATTATAATAGTCATGGAAATATTTTAATTCATTTAATACAGAAAGCAAATAGAGCATATGTCCAATGATGACACAGATGAAGAAAGACTTTTCAGAGAAAGGTATGCACAGGAGCTGCAAAAGAAAATGAATCAGCCAGACGCTCGCAGCTACTCTCAAGATGATGAAATGGCCGAAGAAAGAAGAAAGGTAAGTCATCAACAAGGGAAAACACCAGGACGTAGAGGAGAAAAAATAAAACAGGAAGAAATTGACAAGGAAATTGTTAGACGTAATAGATTACAGCAGAAGAGGAAAAAGAACTGAACTTGACAATAGAAAAGTTGGGTTTGGATATTTTATGTCGGGAGGCTCGTTTATCGGATAGTTTTATTCAGTTCGAAGGTAGATGAAGTCAGTACTTGATATTAGAATTATATGCTGGCGAAACCTTGGCGAAAAGTACCGTATGGATACTAAGAACAGTCTAGTAAACCATGCGCATCATGACAGATACGCACATATTTTTTTATGAAAATATCCAGGCGTCAATCTATACATTTGATATCTCAATTCAGCAAAGGTTCGTAATATGACACACCCGCGTATCGTTATTAGAAGACTCTATTTCCGATATAGCTACGCCAGATCCGATAACAAAATCGGATTTTCTCTGACATGGGTCAGTTGTTGAGTTAAGATAATCTCCTGTGAGTACAGATGAAAATATTATGGAATGAACGCGCTCCTTCTAACCTCGCGAATATCGATACGAGATTTGCATGTGGGAAAGGAGAAATCTCTCCCCTACTTTATACTTACTTATGCCTACTACTCTTGTTAAATAGTTATTGCAAACTGCACAGACACAGACAAACGGAGTATGGCATATTTCAAGTCCATAGTGTTTTTAAGCGATATCAGCCAGATACCCTCTGAAAAATGAATGCTGAGGAAGCCAAGGCATTTCTGAAGGATAGAGGAATACTTACTATGAATTATCCTCACGGTTACCTACTAAAGGTATCTAGAAGGGAAGGCAGTCCATCACGCCGTATAGAGATGGATGAGCTGGAGACGATCCTGGCATTAGGCAAAGTTAAATTGATTGCAGTTGAGGATACTGTGGGAGACATTCTCATAGAAGTCGAAAGGAAGGACCTTATCCGAGACTAATACCAAAACATCAACGATAATGTGAAAGCATCCAGCAGATCGTCATGACTAGTTGCTTCTTTATCTAAGACAT
>JBQCDO010000132.1:0-3544 GCA_051961195.1 Nitrososphaeraceae archaeon
TCTTTTAATAGCACTGTCTTTATGCCAAATTAGATAGCTAACTATTAGTAATAAAGGAGTTGTTACTGAATGTGTCATTCTGAATTTGCTCACCTGTCCTACTGTATTTGATGATACTATTAGATACGGTTACCACCTTCGATGGGTAGACAGCTCATGGTATCAAGATTTAGCATACAGTTTTTTGCAAATAACAATATGTGTATGGTATGGTTTGGAGTCAACTAGCAGATATTAGAACTCCTCCAATAGTTACATCAGATTTTTATCTACATAAGGTTCATTGGAGATAGGACCATACAAGAAAAGGATTTTGGTAAGATACAAAAAGATAGGTTCTCGGAAATGAAAACATAGGCTAGATTTCTGAAGAGAGCCAGAGAAGAGCAGCAGGACAGATTAATCTAGCATTAGTAGCAGCAATTAATCATTAGGCAAGCTTTGGTCTGAAACTGCTAATACTTTTAGAAAAATGTCGGATTTGTCAGAAGTGACATGAAATTATTCTAGAGTGTCGCAACCAATCATTGGAGCAGTATGAAAGGAAACGATTGAAACGCATCTAAAGACTAGAAGAGAGTTAGACAGTAAAATGCAAGGTGGCTCCAGAGGAGTAAAAAAGTGAGGCATAAAGTAATAGAACAGTCTTATCGTCAAACCTCTAACTATCCCTATTTGTAACCAGCAGTAATAAAGAGATGAAATAATAAGAATTGATTAAGGATGGAGTTATGTCCGGAATGTTTGCAGTAATGCTAGGACTAGTGATGGGGGTAGCCTCATCTGTTTCCACAATGGGGATCTACTATCTTTTACCATCGCCAGTGCTTGCGGCCGAAGAAGGCGGAAGTAATGGAGGAGGAGGCAGTGAAAACAGTGGCAGCGGTGATAATAGTAATGGAGGCTCGAACGACAATGAGGGTATTGTAAAGGATGAGGGTAAAACCGAAAATGAAAATACTCCTCCTTCTAATAAAGGAAGTGGAGATAAAACGACTCCAGCAGCAAAGTCAGAACAGTCAGGAGCAACATCAAAACTTCCTAAATGCGATGGTTCGTTTCAAGACTGTGTAACTCATAACGGTGATGTCTGCAAGGCTGGCCAGGGAGAACATGAATGTGAATGTGCTGACGACATGAGCGACTGTCCTAAGAATCCAGTCATACAACCAGACTGTAAAACAAAACCTAATGACCCAGCGTGTATGGTTCACTGTGACGCTTTAGGATGTCCAGGCTCTCCGCCAATGCCAGCGGAACCACCAAAAACAGGACCGGATAATAGTTGCCTCTTCCATCCCGAACAGGAGAAATGTAAATCGGATAATGGTAAGTGTCCAGATGGCTTTTTCCAGAATGAGGATGCTAACTGCGTTCCAAACCATAAGCAGTGTCCTAAGGGATTTCATAGCCATGAGAATGATGAAACAGGTAGATGTATTCCTGACTCAACACCGTGCGAACCAGGTTTCATAAGAGATCCTGATTTTCCAACATGTAGTAGTAAGGACAGCGTTTGCCGTGATCATCCGGAGTTAAGAGTATGTGGCGGCAAGGGAGACGGAGGACATGATAATCATGGAGGAACAGTAAAGGTAGTTGTTAACATCAAAAACATTATTCACAAGAGTAGTAGCAGTCAATCGAGTAGTAGTCTAAGCCAAGCATGTTTTGATGTGCTAAAAATAGTGTGGTTGAATAAATTCCAACTAGGTCAGGATAAAGAGGTAGATAATTTCATAAACAAATGTCTAGCGATTAATACTTAGCTAACTAGCCTAGCTAAACCCAAAGCATAACTTCAGCTAAGAACATAGCAAGAGATTCCGAATTAAGAAAGGAGTTCTACAAGAGGGCTGCCAGCCAATTAGGACTTTTAAG
This sequence comes from Nitrososphaeraceae archaeon, assembly GCA_051961195.1. Lineage (GTDB taxonomy): Archaea > Thermoproteota > Nitrososphaeria > Nitrososphaerales > Nitrososphaeraceae > JARBAU01. The sequence goes on from JBQCDO010000132.1 coordinate 1,882, forward strand.
GGCTATAGGTGTGACGGAGATGGAAAAAGAATTTGAAAGGCGATTAAATCTTGCAAGGAAAAGTGCTAAATCTTTCGAACAAGAAGATGTGGCAGTGGACGAAGAAAATGCAAAGGAAATATTACGTGAGGTATTAAATGAGCTTTATTACTCAAAGCGATGAAACTGAGAATACAGGGATATGGTTAAGGTGTTGCCTCCGTTCGTAAGACTAGATTTAATGGTAATAAAGATAATGACATTCGGCTCTTAACGTAAGATCCAATCCCAACTAGTTGATTAAAACCGTAATTCTTCCAATTCTATCCTTTTCCTTAAATTCACGAAATAATGCACAATTTTATCTCTGTCATCTTTCCGTAATTGATCGAATCTAGACTTATCATGGAATGTCTCTTCATCAGACAATATATAATCAAGTCCTTGCTCAAGTATCATATCAAACATTTCTCGATTTGTTAACACTTGATAAAGATCTTGTTTATTTTTTATTTGAACGGAAGAAGTATCTCTTCTAGCCACAGCTAAGGCAATTTCTACTGCAAAAGCCATCTTTGCCAAGTCAAACAGATCTTCAACATTAAACCTCGCATCCATTCCATTTCCTTTCTCATAAGGACATTCAAATCTGTTTACTACATAACAAGGATATGGCATAGGATTATTCTTGTTCGCACCATCTTCTAATCCCTTGGCAACTAGTCTATGAATGCCAATAAATATTGGATCGTTCCCGCTAGGACTTAATAAGCAATGAAAACACTTTGTCCTACCATAATTTGGATTTCTTTTATATTCCATCAAGTCCAAATAATCAGAATACCATTTCCTTATCTGATCATCACCATCTTTTAGTTTACGCTCTGTTAGAAATGTGTGAAACTTGTCGAAATTATCTGGAAAATATTGTAACATATAAGGTGTTACTCTGAGTTGAATCCAATCATTGGCAAGAATACATGCTGAGTCTACTTCTGACGACCGGTTTGCTAGTAAGGGGCCTCGCGTATTCTTTTTTAATCGTGACGCAATGACATATTTCAATGCATTACAAGAGCGCATTACTAGTCTTAACAGTGATTTCGAAGAAATGGATTTCTGAAATGCACGATTTTTAAGCTATGAAATGGAACAATATAGCCATTCCAGTAATATTTCGAATTAGAGGTTTGTAAATTATCCGCCAATATTTAAGTGAAGGACTAGCGAATTTCACGGTCTTTCGTGTTCCTCACAAATGTAAACATGTTTTCCTTCCTTATAAGATCTTCACAATAGATGGCGCTACACATGTCACAAATAACATAAATAGGTTTTTCCTTGCAATAATTTTTCTATCCACCGGATTGTAGAAGTTGTGGTATGGAGTCGCACCCTATTAGCATACTTGGATTGTTCAAGTCTTGTATTGATGAGCCATTTTCTAAAATCGCCCAACGTGTACTGTATTGCAGGCAGGCCTTTGACCGTCCCATCGCTGCACTATCTTAACTTCTTGTCCACACTTCGAATTTATTGTACCTGGAATTCTAACCAAGCATGAATTGACAGAAGGATTATGTTGTGGTTCTCCTTTCTTATTCGTCTCTTTTTTCTTTAATGTCTGACACGTGATAACTATATCAACATATACGTAGACAAATAGGATTTTGTAGTATCTAGT
>JBQCDO010000133.1:0-3128 GCA_051961195.1 Nitrososphaeraceae archaeon
CTTTAACGATAACTTTGCAGAATTATCATTAAGGAATTTAATCCAATTTCTCTCTAATCTGGCTTTGATCTCGTTCGCGGTAGCCAAATCACTCTATATTATATCAAGAACAGAAAAGTTATTTGAATATATAGTGTATAAACATAGTTCATAAGCTTACAAGTGAAAAAGGCAAGGAAGGGTGGGAACTATTATTCTGACAACTTTCGTATTGTTCGCATTAGTGGCATCCACCATGTCTTGTTTAAGCAATTTCGAGAATAGCGGACACTTACTATAGTAGGAAATTATGGATTTATCTGCCGTCTGTATTGAGATGTTCTTTATATTCTGAACTTTATATTCTGAACGTGTTGCCTGAAGATTATGATATCAAGAAGAAGATGAAAAGATCTCCATTCGTTTAATCAAAGTCTCACCTGCCCCCTATAAATGGTGTATCGGTAATTATTACCTTCCAATTATACCTATTAATCAGTATAGTTTACCTCTAAAGAAATCAAGCAAATTTTACAAAAAAGAATAGATGAAAGGAAGAAAGAAGTAAGGCTTGATCTATTAAAATAAAAGATATGTAGAACAAATTATTATGGAATTGAAATATTGCTAGTATTTTAACAGATTTTGATAAAGAGAAAAGAAAGAGAACTATTATTAGATTGTATACAAAGACAAACTAACAGATTCGCTACTTGGTGAAATCTTTGATATAGAAAGATATACAGAATTCAGTGACGCGTCTCCCACCTTCCAGATCTTTTGTCAAGTCCTTGGAATGAAGCCCATAAGTTCAGAATTGTATGTTAATCTTGATCTCTTGTATCGGAGAAATAAAGTCACTTGTAGCGGTTTTATCTTGACTCACTAAGTAGGAGTTATCCAGTAACTGACTTCTAATTTAATTTGGTGTAACTACAAATGTGTTTAACAAATAGCATAAGTGATTGGCTTGACAAATTTACTAATGAGCAAAAGACCATGTATAATGTTTGATGGAGACAGTTTATAATTAATAAGATCATATGATTAATCACAGATAGTAGTGAAGATAGTTAATATCGACGAATAAGGATATGGAAAATATGAGCATAGATTTCGTATCCATCTTGAGGACTTCGAAAAGAGAGGCATATTCACTATCTACTTATCCTTGTACCAATCTACGAAACAAAATAACCAGAGGCAAACAAGTGAGTACACTTTCAACAGTAATAGTTTTTGCTATTACTTTCTGTGTGCTCTCTTTATTTCTTACTTCATTAATAGTTGCGCCAAGTGTATCTGCTGACAGTAGTAACATTAACTCGCTTATGTCAACTAAACAAGGGTCTTTTGTAGACTCTAGTGGTAGACTCATTATTGTGGGGGTAATTGACAATATGGGTCATATACCAGTTCAGGTCAACATGGGCCTTAAGACGAAGGATAAGGATAGTGGACTTGTGACGACGATGGTACAACCAACCTACGGCAAAGTCATTTATCCTCTAACTGGCGCTCCGTTCAAATTTGTAGTTGATGATTACAACCGAACGACTATCCCAGATAAGGCATATATCTCCAGTGTAAAAGAGATACAAACACCATATTTTAAATCATTAAGGCTGAACTATACCAACACGCCGGTCGGTAAAGATAGGTCTCTTGTTGGGACCGTAAAGAACATCGGACCAGTAAATATTCATGATGTAAGTGTCTTTGCATCTGCTCATGACAATTACACTAGACAGATAGATTCTGTTAAGAGTAACGTGATATCTGTCATAAAGCCAGGTGAAGAAGTAGCATTTAGTGCTAACCCTGATCCTGCAGAAGGTCCAAAAATTCTCTACTATAGTTGTGCTGAAATTGATCTTCATCCTGGTGGCATGAACACTTTAGATATGGGTAATGGTAAGACTATTGCGTATGATTTACACGGGATTGTGAGTGTTAGTGATTTCAAATATGTTAGTGCGACGGATAGCTTGGTATTCGGAGTAAAACACTGGAACCCTACAGGTGGACCAATGAGTCTGAAGATAGCTAAAACGTCTGGAGCTCAAGATATATCTGTGATAATGGATGGGAAGATGAATAATAAGGATGTATCACTAAAAGTAATGAATCCACAGACTGTACACATAGACTTCACTATTCCTCCGGGTAATCACGATATACAAGTAAAGGGATTATAATATATAGATACCAGAAACTGCACAGATTTAAAGCTCCTCTAGAGGTTAACCCCTAACTTTCAGCCTCGTTTGTGGTTCAATATCCGTTAAAGTAGATAGCAATTAAGAATACGTAGACAACGGCATCAAATTTCCTATTGATGGGTAGATAGCCTTCAACTCTTACTCTATCGCCTGACCTAATTTCATCGATATTGAGATTTATTCCGCTAGCTCTTTTCCGATCTTGCTCTAGAAGTTATTTAGCTATGTCTAGCTATATTACTTTAGCTTCTCTTTCCAGTTATCTCGGCAGCAGGGATAGCGGATGCTTCAGCACTACCATATCCAACATCCAAAAACAAGATTTTCTACCATACAAATTTCAAACCCAAGAGGAGGAGAAAACCGGCAAGGGCTGTTATGGAATCCACATATAGCTTCGATGCGTACTTCTTATGGAAGTCTGAATACCTTTATCTGACTATAGGACATAACCAGTCAGATTATGAAGTCTAAAGCGTGATATAAAAGTCGATAAAGATGTGGGCAGGTTTTGCACAAAGGCCTGTTAAAATTATTAATTAATCTATTGAATTTATAAGTTATGGATATCAATCGGCAATCGGCTATCGGCAACAATTTAGTGCTAGGCTATATATCGAAGCATTACTTGTTTGTCCCGGTTCAGAGATGGACCTAAATAAAGTGATGTAAGGCGTAACGATAACTCTAGTTTAGGATATAGCTAAAAATAACGCTACATAGTGTAAGAATATGTTTTCGTAGAAAATGGATAATCATATTATGTATGCGTGTCTCATTCTAGCACTACTTTTATTTTCGATTACATTACTGCAATCGCATTTGTTTACGAATAATCACAGATCTGTCCTTGCGAAACAACAAAGTGCCATATCGTCATCTAGCAACCAGTCCAATAGGGTCCTTGGAGCTATTGCCTCAAATCTT
>JBQCDO010000134.1:0-4611 GCA_051961195.1 Nitrososphaeraceae archaeon
AAATCTGATACAGATCAATAATACAGATTAATACTACAATTAATAACATATTGATCAACTAGAGAATTCTTTTTTAGAAGAATTACATTAGATCTCTAATGAGTAATAGAAATGCCTTCCGGACAACTACTCTTGTTAGTGGCGCATTCCTGATAATTACTGTGTTGATAGTCAGTATAGTTGTTGTTTCAACAAACGGATTGACTGACCGATTAGCATTCGCACAAGGTGCACGAAAGAAATTTACAGCAGATCTTTCTGGCAAAAATGAGGTTCCACCAGTTGACACTAAAGCAAGTGGAACTGCTCAATTTCAGCTTAGTGCAGATGGAAAGGAGATAAATTATGAACTGAATGTAAAGGGTATGAACAACTTCATGATGGCCCATATCCATCAAGGCAAATCGGGTGAGAATGGACAGCCGGTAGTGATGTTATCCATGGGAAAGGCCAAGATTACACCAGGTGACCTGCAGGGACCATTGAATGGAAAACAATTGTCAGACCTAGTCAAGCTTCTTGAGGACGGGAATGCCTACGTTAATGTTCATACCCAGCAGAATCAGAATGGAGAAATCCGTGGACAGATAAAAGGTTCCTGATACCATCAGGGTACCTAGGGATCAGACTATTGTATTGATACCTTGATTCGAGGTGGTTATATTATAAATGGTAATATTGTGAGGTTTAATACATCGGAGCAGGTTAATTTCCTGCAATTTACTTAACATGGATACCATAACTATAAACAATATTCTCGTATACTGAATAGTCCATAGGTCTCTGAGCATGAGCATCTTCAAAAAAGGAATTGCCCAGCTTGTTAACAAATGCTAGAAAAAATGTACTGAACCGAGTAAAGTGATCATTCAGACCAACTACTAAAATAGCAAATAACGATAAATAACTCAGAATTAAAGCCCATCTCTTTGTTTCTACAGTTGATGAGCGTTTAACAGAGAATTTGACAACCTAAAAAGCCAACATACCAGATTATAAATATGTTATGATGGATCAACGTTTCGAGTTTAGAAATTTAAACCCTACGTCAAGTTCCAGACACAGAATCAATCACTCCTACACCTTCTATTTGGGATCCGATCAATGACTATAGAACTTCTAGACAACAACCAGATGTTGCAAGATGTCTGATTTTTATATATACGTCGCGTTCATATTATACTAATATCGTACTAGGATACGTATAATGTAGCTGGTTCAAGGATAGTTAGAATAGCCAGGTATGTACGTATTAGTATGGCCGCCTGCATTTAGTTGCATCAAACCTGATATTTGGACAGAGCGAGTAAGCCCGGTGGGTAGACTGGGACTAGATTCGATTTCAGCTACTGCTGCAGGATGAAAATGTAATGGAGATGAAATAAAATCCCTGATGTTAGATTAGAACTTTCAACTAGACTTGCTGTGCCGCTGTCGACGTATAGCTCAATACCGGTAACGAAGCTGAAATCATCTGATGCCAGAAAGAGCGCATCGGAGGCAATCTCGCGCGGTTGATCCATCGAACCTATTGGAATTATGGTAACAAAGCTGTCCTTCATTTCTTGAGGAGCGCTATCAAATATCGCCGTGTCTGTTGTGCCGGGGGCTATCACATTGACCCTGATCTTTCCTTTGAGCCCGCTAGTCCAAGTTCGGGGAGAAAGAACGAATGGTTGCTGCTTTGCTTGCACTGTAAACGGTAGAGCCGGAAATCCCTTGACTCATGCAGAACTATTCAGAATGATTGACCCGCCGTCCTTCATGAGCGGCATTACCTTTTGTACTGTAAAGAAGGCCCACGAACATTGACGTTTAATGTATCCTTGAAACCTTTCGCGGTAATGGAGCCGAGCGGCTTGATAATCTCGCAAACGCCAGCACTCGCAAAGAGGACATCGATCTAACATTCTCCTTTTTCCCTGTTAGAAGCATGTCCATGTGTAGATTTGCCCGCATTATTGTAATTCTTTGTAAAAGGTTCCCCTAATACGCTATTTATCAGCTATAATTCACAGATCTTTATATATCCATCGACAAACAATAAGTATTATGAAAACAAAATTAATAGCTGTAATTGCTTTATCAGCAATCCTGTCAGTAGCTGCTATCGTAGCGTCAATAGGACAATCAGCAATGGCGTTTACTCAAAACCGTAACGGGGCTAGTCACAACTCAGCCCGTGGTACAGACGCTAACGGCGTAAGTGGAGGATCTATCGGTAGTAGTGGCGGCCTTGGCGGCGATGCTGCGAAAGCCGGAGTCGGAGAAAATGGTGGATCTAATTGTATAGGCTCGGGCTGTCCTCCTTAACCATAGTCGTCTATTGATAAGAGAAGTCTAGCCGATGAAGAAATAGTATCGATGACGATCGCCGCCATCGTTCAAACAATCCTTTATCTTGTGCGCAGCCGCTCCGTGAGCACATCCAACAACGAGATATTTGTCTAGCATTTGGTTTATCGCATCTCTAAATTTTTATGTGAAGGGCTTTGGAGACGGAGGAGTAAATGTAAACAAGGTTACTCCAACTTTAATGACACTATCAAGTTGTGAATCTGAGACACAATTTCTTTATCTGCTGCTTCCTAGCCAAATACTTTAATTACTTTTGCCTGTGGTATATCAAGTTCTAGAATTGCGACATCTCACTGATCTGTTTTTGAGCAGTTGTGCTATGTAAGTTGTATCAAAACATTCCTTTTAGTACTTGCATTAATGTTGTTGGTTCAGAATTGGTAATTAAGTCAGAAATTCATACGTTGGTTGTAATGTGGCAATTATGGATTGATACGCGCCAGTTAACCATAATAGTAAAAAAAATTGATACATTATCAACTATCAATATAACTTATGGACGTCTTTCCTCAAACTGATACGTTCATCATTTGCATCATAGCTAAATATTAACGCCTGCCTTCCCCATTCAATAAATGAATCAAAATCACTTGTATAACCTTCAGTTGTATCAGTAGTAAATGGTATTTGATGTTCTGATAAATATCTTGACAGTTCATCTTTTGTTATATATCCATCTTCTGTTTGTTTAATTAGATCAATTATCTTCTTAAAGATATCAATGTTAACTATTATATCCCTTAGCATTTTTTTTCTAACTTTTGGACTTGCAGCAATAAAGAAATGAGCTTTTTGGGTCATTGACACCTCCCCTTCTAGGACTTTGGTTAGACCCAGGATTTCACCTGATTCTAATATAGGTAAAAGCGAATCCAAGTTCAGATCTTCTCTAGAAGCAATTCTTGCTATTTCTGATTTGCCGCCAGCGTCGTCTAATAATTCTATAAATCCAAGAAGAACACTATAATTGACCCTAGGCATCTCCAAATTATTCTATATTCAAAATCTCTCTAACCCACGATTTAAATCTTTTAGTTTTTCAATTTGTGTTATTCTTCGATATGCACATTTTAGCGTAGAATACGATTCCTTTGGAAAAATAATTGATATTCAACAAGTACTGTAATTAAGCATTATGAAATCATTGTTGTGATATAGTCAGAATACTCATAAATTGATTTGTCCCTTTTCTCTCTACTTCTAGGTATTTGTATATTAACCTCATTCAAAATTGAACCCGGTCTATGGCTAAGAACTACTACTCTATCTGAAAGATAAACTGCTTCCTCAATATTATGGGTAACCATTATAACAACTTCCGGAGTAGCAAGCTTATTGCTCCAAACCTTTAGAATTTCTTCTCTCAATGCTTCAGCAGTCAAAGGATCGAGGGCAGAAAATGGCTCATCCATAACAAGGATTTCGGGATCCATGACAAGGGCCCTTGCAATGCCTACCCTCTGTTTCATTCCACCAGACAACTCTCTTGGGTAGGCATCCTCAAAACCTTCTAAACCAACATCTTGAATAATACTCAGACTCTTTTTTCGTCGCTGAATTTTAGGCATATGCATTGATTCCAACCCAAACTCCACATTTTCAACTACAGTTAGCCAGGGAAAGAGTCCGAAAGATTGAAACACCATTGCCATATATGGATTTACAGTACCATCTATTTTCATGGGCTTTCCTTTGAATAGGATTTCTCCATCAGTATATTTTTCTAAACCAATTATAATTCTTAATAACGTAGATTTACCGCAGCCCGATGGACCTACTATTGAAATAAACTCATTATGATTTATGATCAAGTTAATGTTATTCAAGATTTTATTATAATTGTGATTATTGTCTATGTATTCCTTAGTAACGTTTCTCAGTTCAAGCAGTGGTGCCGAACCATCAACTGACCTATTCGGTGTACCTTGAAAATCATTTATTGAAGCTATCATACTTCCCTGTGAGATAGGAACATGACCCATCTTAGCCACCTTCTGTATTAAGACTGTTATTACCTTTCTTTATTATCCAGAGACAGATACCGGTTGCCATGACTCTACCCATTTTTATGTGCCCGTGCCATATTTGTTAATTACTCTTCTGTACACTCGTCTCCATACTAGACGATTGATTGTAACTATTACTGTCATCATTGCACCTATGATAATCAATATCAATACGGTATTTCCTGTATAGTATGCAGCTTTATCTAATAGAGATCCTATACCAGTTGCTGCATATGTCTTGTATCCA
>JBQCDO010000135.1:0-11608 GCA_051961195.1 Nitrososphaeraceae archaeon
GCATTCTCTAGCCAGGTTGAAGATAAAGTAGTAGCTTTTCAAAAGTACTTGACAGAATTGAATAATTTGAGAGGAATTCAAGTAGTAGCTAACCAGACAGTTGTACAAGCTCAAGCACAGGCCAAAGCTAACATAGCAAAGGCTAGTGGAGAATCACAAGCAATTAAAATTATTACATCGCAGTTAAGACAAGATCCTCAATATCTTCAGTGGCAAGCAATCAATAGGTGGAATGGACAATTGCCATTTTCTTTAGGTGGACAAGGAGCTGTCCCATTCTTCCAACTACCACAATCCCAGTCTAGATCTTCGGCATCTGGATTACAACAACAACAACAAAATCAGTCTAAATGAAGTAAAAAAAGAGTTCCACGATGTGTAGTACTTGATTCCTACCAGTATCTATTGTGTTAAAATGAGACTAGGCGAAGTATTGATCCCTTATAATTCAAAAGTCCTTTACCACCTGTTATATTTTGGAATGATATTTTTCTTTCTTTAACCTTATAATAGATTAATTTATTTAGCGAGTGATCTGAGCAAGATTCTTACCTAGCTAATGTATTATTATAGCACCAGCAAGCAAAAGGATACATTCACGTCATAAGCCTATGGCTTGTTTTTTGAATGCCTCATCTAGACAAAAGCGTGAGAGGGGTTTTTCCACCAGTCATGGTACTAGAGGTCTTATTGCTACTAATAGTACACAGCTGCGATTTTTGTCCCTATGTTTGATTCCTTTGCTTGCTGGACCTTGTTGCGTGCTTTTAACAATTAGTTAACAACAGATTACCTATAGAGTAGAAAAATATTGTGCTGTAAATATTGTAGAAAAATCTTCTGGAAATCGTTCTTGCCGCAGTTTAATTTCGACATTCGCGTGGCTTTACGCCTCCTACTTCTCCTTGTTTTTCGCCATCAGCTATAATTTTTTTTACACCATTTTGTACGAGTTCATCAACGTACGTCATGATCTTTTCTTCTTGTCCTGATGATATATATGCTGTTGACTGTAATCCTATACTTCCTCCAACAGTCTTCTTTAAGGGATTGAAATCATCAATTGTTAAATCGCTTGTTATTTTCTGAAGCGTAGGCTTTGTCACAATTGCCTTGACAATTTGCATATCGATATTAGAAAAACTAGGACCAATTCCTTCGTTTGAAACTATATAAAGTCCACTAGTGTACTTATTTAGAAAGCTAGTTATTTGTTCTCTACTTCCAGTAAATACTATAGGTATAGATAAATCAGGTGATTTGATTGCATAAGATTGAAGTCTTAGCATAGTAAGCTCTTTTTGAGCTGCAAGATTAGTATACTTTTGATATGCAGACCCTACTAATTCATAGCATACACCATATAGATTTACATTTGCGTGTTTTTGTGGATAAAAATTATAGACAATAAAGAAACTAATTATTCCTGCTACTATCAGGACACAGATACTTGGTACTACAATTTTAGATATACTAACCATTATGTTCTCATTTTTCTATTAATTGTTGTACTCAATCTTCTTCCTGCGTCGACGTTTATTATTATCAATTACTTTCTCTTCATATTGAATGTCTTGTTGTTCATGATCACGATCATGGAACAGATTATCATCGGATTCTTGATTATTTTTCTCTTCTACTAAATCAATAGATGCAGTGCTATCATAACATTTTTTAACAACAGATTCCTCCATGATATTTTTTGAATCATCTGATGAAGAATTATCTATATAATGTTTGTATCGTCTTTCTACCCCAATATTATTTCCTTGAAGAACCTTTTCTATCTCATCATCGAGTGCTTTGTTGACAATTTCTTTGAGCTTATCTGTTTCGGGGTTTTGTGGATAAGTCTCTAACAAATACTTAAATTGCTTCATATATTCAACTACTTTATTGCGATACTGTTCTGCAGTAGGTCTATGATTCCTTATTATCTTGAACCACGTTGTGGTACATTGAGCAGGATAGGCCTTTGCAAGATCTTCAATAACGCGTTCAATCTCGAAAAAATCAAGAGTCATTCTAATATTTACACCACATTTCTATTCCTATGTACAAGAATGAGAAGTATGTTGTATGATTGTGTACTAATTTTACACTCTTGTCATTATCTGAGGAAGTTGCTTCATTTTCTTTCATTAAGTATTATAGCTAGAAATTAGTATTATTATCAGTGGAAATGAATCTGTGTACAAGGTTTCCAATTTGGAAACCTTGTACACAGATTCATTTCCACTGCTACATAAAAAAACCGCAGGATTTGTGCAATTTCCTAGTCGGAAATAATATTTACCAAATTTCTCCTTGTCTTTATAACATACAAGATATATCTCAACTAAAACCACTAATAGCCTGGTTATCATCATAGAATTGTAAAAGATGCACTAACGTAAAGACTAGAAGAATCGGAATACCATAACTTTTCTGTTCTTCTCAAACTGATATTCATGACAAATATTAGACAATATATAAGATTTAATCGGTTACTTTATGTGACTAGAAACGATCATAGAAGCTTAATATTTCAGAATTAAGTATTTTTGGTTATTAGCAAACAACTTTATTGAATGTTAAAACTTCGTGTTGGCAATACAAAATGTAGAATGAATTTTCCAAGATACTCGGTGTAATTAAGCAGCAGACATGTATTTCTTCCATTTACCTTATATCTGTTATATAAGGGATTGTTTCAATTGTGGAGTACTTCAATTATGTAAACGCATTTTTGTTTTTTAATATAAAGGGTAATACTTTATTTTGAATGGTATGAGTGACATCAGAATCCAAATCAAACGATAAGAGTAGATAAAGCTTGTTTTCATCGTCTTTCTTATCAATCATTACTGGAATTGTTGCGCGAATCATTTTTTCGTACTTTCCTATAGAATATTGTAATTTGCCAATCTTTGATTCATAATCTTCTCTGGTAGCAGCACGAAGAACAGCTTTCATAGCATAATCTGAAGTTTCTTTCTCTGCCAGCAAAGGAATCAAGTTTTTTCTATAAGATAAGGCTCTCAGATTTCCAAATTTATTTGCAATACCTGCAAATCTAATAGAAGCGTCCAGTTCTTGTATTTGTTTGCAAATGTCCTCTAAAGCCGATACAGGCACGTTATTTATTAGGTTCATCCTCTTATAATAATAACGACAACCTTGGAATGTACCAGTTTTGGGCGAATCATCTAAATTACGTCATCTCGATCAAAAAATGAGAATTGATTGGCTCTAAATTATATCTATTTGAAAATAAATGATAATAATGAAGTTTTTCTAATTATTTATAAACTATTTAATTTTATATCAAGGAGCCTGCGGCGTTATTGATCCTGATGACGACGGGGTTGATCCTGATGACGACGGGGTTGATCCTGATGAGTTTAATGCTGGGGTTGATGGCGTACTTTTTGGCAATCCACAAATTTCAGATTCAGTACTATTGACGAAATTGAGTCTGGGATTATCTGATCTACAGAACTGTTTTACTTGTTCTGGAGTCAGTCCGTGCGAATCCTGACCTTGTTGAGCCTTGACCTGGCCTGTAGTTACTATAAAGAGAGCTAATATCATCATACTAAATTGCAAAATATAATTAAGGTGTATTTTATCCATTTCTTTCTATTGTAAGGCACCATTTTAAAAGTTTTTGTATCACTGATCGTTTTGACAATGTATAAGTTCTTATTATTTAGAACTTTTATTTATATAATAAATTCATTATATTTATAATAGCCCAAAAATTTGATAGTAATCAATGTATTATAAGTCAATGTAATATAATAAATAATAAATCTAAAGCTAGACCATATATAACCTGCGATTCGACTTTTAATAGATAACAAGTCATATACTTTTAAAATTATCTATGCGTAATCTGATCATTATAACTTTTGGCCAATAAAGATATTTTAATTCACTCCTAATATAGGATAATGAAAACCAGACAGTATCAAAAGAAAAAACAAATTATCGAGAAATTCATAAAGAAATTTGGTAAAGTGGAACATTCTGTTATTTTAAACGAGGTAGATATAGATTATGACACTTTGATGAGTATATTAACAGAATTGCGTAAAGAAGGAGTTATTAAGAAATAATAGCATTATGTAGTAAAATATTGTAAAACGCAATCAAAGTAGAATATTCAAAAATGAGTTAGATTACTGATAGTCAAGCGAAAGACATGATTTTCTATCAGATATGAAATATAATACTCCAGTCTTGAAATGTAAATTTCCAACTAATAGAAAATTTCTCATATCAATTTATTAATAATAAATAGTAAAAACTATGAGACCGTAACTATTTGTATCTATACCCATTAAGTAGTAATCATATGAAAAAAACAAAGAAAAATTTGGAGCAGAGAAAAAAAATAGGCATCAAATTGGAAAAGACTGTGGGAAAGAGTGGTAAGGACGGTCGTATATATCTGCCAGGAAAATGGATTGGAAAGAAGGTTAAAGTGACTTTATTATAGTGTTAAATATTATTCATAGATAATCATCATTATCTTTATTAGATTTTGGATATTATCACTTGCATAAAGAGGATATGAGTTTACAACTTTAACTTTAAAAATAAAGTACCTATAAAATGCAATTTATAAGAAAGGATTTAGACTGTAACGGCATCTTGTCTTCACTTGTCTTCATACATCTAATATATTACACTTATTATGTTTATATCGTGTGTCTTAAATTTAAAGTTCTAACCGCTCTAAATGAGCCAGTAACAAAATTATAGATAGAACATCATAAAGTATAACTACAAATTAATATATTATGTAGTATTGAATAGGCAGATCTATCATCATAAATAATATTGTATAGGATAAATAATGTTTATGTACCGAATTAATGTTCAAATTTTAACTATTATATGGTGGATTGGCGCAGTAGCTGCAGCGTATTCTTTCTTCATCCCAGTATACGAACAATATGTAATAGTCGGAACCTCCGGTTGGGTTGTCATTGCAATAAGTACGGGATTGATAATATACGAGATAAAAAGAATAAAACAAGAAGAAAAAGAGAAGTTAAGAAAAGAGTAAAAATTATCCTATTCCTTTCCGCCTTGTTCTTCGATGACAACCAAAGTTACAGTAGATGTAATGCCTGGTATTTTTCTTATCTTATTTGTTATAGTGTGATTCATTATTTCTGTATTATCAGATTTTACTTTAACAAATACATCATGAACACCATAAGTTCCTCTTACCTCCTTTACGTCATTCAAATTAGATATCTCGTCAATAATTTTCTCCTCTGAACCTAAGGTGCAGTTTGCTAAAATATATGCTGTCGGCATTTATTCAATTTACACTAACACGCTATTTAGTGTTTTCTGCAAACTTCATTATTGTACGTCCAAACAAATGCATTAAAAAGATAGTAATTATAACGAAACTACATTGCATGAAGCCTATAAACTTGACCAGTTTGTCTATTAGTATACTTCCATTCCTCAGTATTGTACATAATCTCTTTAAATTTAGACTTCATTTGTGGATGAAGTGAATTATATACATCATCGCCTATCATAATGGTATTTGGATCGGTTAATGAAGTTATTTTTGCCGCTATACTCATGCAGTAACCAAGAACATCAATAGGAGAACTTTTATCATGTCCATATTGTACGATTACATTTTCACCTTCATCAATTCCAATTTTGACACTAAGTTCAGGATAATCATATTGATTCAATATAGGGTTAATTCCATTTCTGATTACAGTAATTATAGATTGAGCGCATTGTACTGTTTTATCGCATGCTAATAATTTATTATAGTCTGATGAGAAGAATGCAATAACAGCATCTCCTACGTACTTTAATACATAACCATTATAACTCTGAACTATTGAGGATATTTCGTATGAAAATGCCCTTATTATAGTTACTAGCTTATCTATAGGCAGAGTCATACTCATATTAGTTGAGCCAACGAGATCCGCATACATGACTACTAATGAAATTTTTGAATTCACATGTTTTAAGAGAAAATTTTGTCCGGGTTTTAATGTTGAATCATATTGATAGTGCCTTTTTAAGGCACTCCAAATTCTATTCTGGGTTTGAGATACAAGTGTTTCAGTATCAACCATACTATGTTTTAAAATATTGTTTTCATCATCACCCATAATCATATTAACTAGAGATTCAGTATTTTGTTCGCTCCTGATACCGCTTTTACCGTTGTTTAGACATTTCCTTTTATTATTATCGTCTTCTGAGATATGCAATTAATACCAATTTTTATATCCTTTTATTAGATTTAAACATCTACTAAAATTCTAAATCAAAGACGATAACTAAGGTAATTCATCATATTAATTAATTCGTGTAGCATCAGAATACCATTATTCCTCTCTAACTTTACCTAAACTAATTAATTATACTTGGAAAATTAAGTTTTTCCAAAGATTACTAATAAAATATAATTTATATACATTTTTTGTAGAATCTAATTATCAAGATCTAAAATATGGTCGAGGCTAGACTCAGTCGCTTTATAGAACAATATAAGGAAATGCTACAATTTCAAAATAACATCACCCAGAAATATGAAGAGCAAATTACTAATTGGTACGAATAATCCACCAACTTCAGAAAATAAAATAGTACAAATTATTATTCGATAGAAATCAGAGATGTCGTTGTTATCCTATTTAGCTAATATCATATATAAAATGCCATACTGTCAATATGAATTATTCTCTAAAAGAAAATAAAGGAGTATGAGATAATGCAAGTTTAATAATACCAGTATAACAATTTATTTAGTAGACGAACTGATGGTATGAAACGGTACAAAAGTCTTTTCTCTGCTCATTAAATAATTACATATTAATTACTAAATTCAACCTAAGTCCAAACGGAAGATATATTGAAGATGAGAAGCTTTTTCGATTAGATTCGCTTGGTTTAGATAGATATACCATAATAATTATCTAATGTTTATTCATAAGATATATTCTACCTGTCCCGATATACATATATCAGGTCTTGGAAAAATTAGGAAAATATCGTCATAGCAGTAGCAATAAACTATTGTATATAAATAGAAATGTTAGTAACTAAACTATATCTTTATAATTAGTAACATGAAATGTCCAATTTCTGTTTTTGTATCTGATTTAAGGTACTGATTGATTTCTAATAGCAACTCAACTGCATGCCATACAAATAGATATAAACCAGTTGATTTTTTATAGCTATTGTAGAGATCTAACAGCAGTATGTCTTTTGTACAGACTCCCTTAGCTTTGTTTGAATTCGGACAATCTATCTAATTTGTTAGCTATGATATAACTTAACATTCCAAAACCTACCAAGGTAAGAGTAACAAATCCTATTTCTGTTACCATTGATATTGCATTACTGTTAGATGGAATATTAGTATAAGATAACTGAGCAGTTGGCCTTGTTTCTGATCTTATAAATTCATACCTATAATATATAGCTCCTGCAAGTCGATGATTACTATGCACGTAGCCACAATAGTGATGAATCTATATTTTGAATTAAGGAAGCCAATTCGTTTATTATACCCTATTTTTGATGAATTTCCCATAAACTTTATCCGCTTAGCCACTCCTAATTGAAAGCAGACTATCACCTATTATCTAATGAATCTTCCTTAAGATTGATAACTCCTTAGACAGTATAATATGTGTTGATGCTATATCGACTAAATTCGAAGGTGTTGACACTTTGATGATCACTGTTTAGGTAGCATATTTTATAACAAGTTTCGTATCCGGTTTTAATGAGATCTTAAAATAAGGCAAAGCTTTATGTTCTTTTATGGCAAAAGTAATTGTCGGAAAAACCTCTGACATACCTGAAGGAAAAATTACTCATATAACTGCAGGTGGCAAAGAAATACTAGTTGCCAATGTAAATGGAAGCTATTATGCTACAAATAACATTTGTACTCATGCGGGAGCCGAACTTCATGATGGTGGAGAGCTTAATGGTAAGGAATTAACATGTCCCTGGCATGGTGCAAAATGGGATATAACTACAGGTGATCTAATCTGGTTTCCACAGAAACTTCAGTCGCTCGGATCATATAAGATTACGTTAGAAGGTGATACCATTTACGTAGAGGTTTAATCATATTAAGTTACTAATCGAATATCCATAGTTACAAATTAAGGGATTTTCAATACTATTATAACGCTAATATTGAGCATGGCCAAATTATTATGATGGAATTTGAATTTGATTACAATTTTATATCCAGACAATAATAGTGAATCATTAATATATAAAAAACACAAAATTGTTCGACTATTCTTCACAAATGATAATTTAGATATAATGGACTGAAGATAACAAATAAACAATTTAATATAAATGAAAAGAAGTGCTGGAATAATGGTTTAATTACAATCTAAAGAAAATTTTTGATTTAACTCATATCATAAATAAAAATATATCAGTATATCCAGGTGATCCCAAAACAATATTTGAATCAGTTACAAAGATAGAAAAAGATGCAAATGTCATATTACGCGCATAACGATAGGCTCATACCGGAACACATGTAGATCCCACAAACACTTTATACCCAATGGAATTGGAATTGACAGAGCCTCCAGATAAATTTATTGGCGAAGCAGTTGTTCTAGATGTGTCCACAATTCAAAATGGGCACGGAATTACAAGTTCGAATTTGGATACCGCTAGATCCAAATCTCTACAATTGTACAGATAGAAGATTGAGCATAGCGGCTCTATACCTTATCCAAGTATGTTCTGTCGCATACCATAAAACATTCTCTGCACAAGTCACACCTCTATGTGTGATACTGGATACTAGTAGGCTTAAACCTACGACTGTTCTTGATAAGAGATCGAATTAAATACAGTAACCATATAAGACAAAATCAGTATGATCTGATGAGTACTGTAGAGCAACTACAATATAATGTCTGGCCAACATCTCTTACAAGATATAAACATTTCACATTGACATCTTATGAAAAGAGTATCGTTTGAATTAGTCGTACGACCATTAGATTACTATTGATTTGCAGCCTGATATCATCAAACTTGGATGCACTTGATGTAAATCATTGAAAGCATTAGTCAACGTAAAGATCTAAATATGAAAACCTCAATATTGTAATTCTCTGTTCTGATAAAGATCCATTAGCAAATACAGCTATTGCAGAGCAGCATTATTCATAGTCTTAGTTAGTCTTTAATGTAACCATAGAATTATAGAAAGACAATATACAGTTCGTGCTCAGAAGTCAATAACAGACAATTTACTAACACCAACTATTTACGTCTGATCTATATAACGCCAAGTGCGGTTAGAGCTCGTAATTATTATTATTATTATTATTATTGTTGTTATTGTTATATTGTTATAATCAAGTTCACAAATGAAGTCTTATTCATTCATAGTCTAGTATGTGACCAGAGAAGCAGCATGTGCTGCTTGAACTGAGCTAGATACTGCAATTCCTAATACACCTGCAGTCAAGGCAGACAGTATTGCAAGGAATTTTCTCATTATGAAAAGCAACTATCTTAGCATGTAAGTCTTCTATTTGCGTACTATGCTATAATGAGCCAAGGCTGCCACAATTACTGACTTCATTGGGGTCACTTAACCTAGTTGTAACCCAGATACGTTCTGTCTAGTGATATTAGCGGGTTTTATGCTCCAACCCTTATTACTTTTATCTATTTTGACCATTATTTTAGAAAGGACTACTAATGTTCTATAGAAATCCTATAGAATGAGCTTAATTTATTATAATGAACTGACGTAAAGGATTCATGTCAGAATATTCTGTTAAATTGCCACAAAAACCCTTCGTAACCTAAAAGATAACTATATACAATACAAAATATGTTTGAGAAAAGACCTATCTGTAATTGGATTTACAAAAAAATAGGATCTGAGCATTATAATATCTCTAAAACGTTGGTTAAGTTCAGTTCATATAATATGCCAGAAACAATTTGCAGAAGATGTGGTTCAGAACTGGACATTACTATATCTACTTGTAAATTGTGTAATCAACCCTTAAAATTTGGTTGTCTGTCCTGTGGGCATATAGAAGACGAAAAGGTCCATTTAGACTGCAGAAATGCAGAATATCTGTTACCAACTAACAATTAACTATAGTCCTAGTTATAATTTCCTGCAGAATGTAATTTGACGTTTTCTTGTTGTAATTACTGGATGTAATTACTGGATGTAATTACTGTGTATTGATTTCAATAATTGCATTGTTATCGTCACTATTACTACCGCTACCACCACTATTACTACCGCTACCACCACCCTGATGTTCATGATACTGATTGTTATTACTACTGGTACTGTGATGTTGAGGTTGATTATCTCCATTATTAGACGATGCTGATGAAGTTGGTGTAATTGGAGGATAAGATGAATCAGAGCGATTTGCGTCTTTTTCTACGATCTTCGCATATAGCGGAGTAGTAAGGTTATGTGGTAATAAAGACGCCGCAAAAGATAATACCACTAGTGCTAGCATAAACAATTTTCCATTTGTAGAGATATAAGCCAATCTTATATCCTAAAGTGGGATTATTATATGTGTATTAAGATACTTGTGTAGATCATAATAAACCTGCTATTTATTACAAAAGACACTTTAATAAAGAAATATTATTCGATTTAGAAGATGGCATGAATTATGCGTGTCAGTTGAGATGATAATTAAATTATTAATAATTAAATGTCAGATTCACTTAGTTGTATTTTGATTCATAATATGATATGACTAGGTTTATCTGTGTATATGTTGGTCGTTGATACCAATTTATTGATATGTCTATTTCTTTAAAGATAATAAATTCAATTGACCACTGTATAGTAAATTTTCAATATTAGAATCCATTATTATTATAATCTCATTTGACATTTTATAGTACACCATCGCTATCACGGGGGATAGATATAGCCATCTGTGCTCTAGTTTATGTCTATGTTTTAGTCTTTTTATTACTTGTCTCTTGCCTAAATTCTTCTGCTGTCTCTGGCCCAGGAGTTTGTGCCTTAATTACTTCCTCTTTGCGTTTTGTTATTTTTATTCTTCGTTGGCTGATATCTTCTGTCATATCGATATCAATACTTTGGCTTTTATGATATTTTAACCAGTCGATACTTTCTAGGGGCTCTGTTCACTTAATCAGTTTTTAGCTCCTTGTTATGATAATCAATAAATAAATTCATCTAATTTTTTACATGTTCTAGTTTGCAATTTCTCAATCTACAAGGAAAATAGTCATCAAAACACCAGTTCTATCCTTTACATACTGTATTGTCCTTTCAATCAGACTTTTCTCCCATGAGGAATGAATATGGTGGTGTCTTATCTTTAGGTATCTACAGGCTTGTGGATATCATGTACCTCCATCTGTGGAAACTGATGTTTTCCATGAACCTTTGCTAGATCTGAAATAAATCTCTCTGCAATGAGTATGTTTGTTTCTTTCCTTTGATATAGATAGTGTTAGAATATTCCTGTTTTCTGGCTCAATAGCAACCAACCCAGAGCCAGATATATTCTGAACCAACTTTAAGTAATGTTTCATCAACTATGTATTC
>JBQCDO010000136.1:0-2214 GCA_051961195.1 Nitrososphaeraceae archaeon
CATCTACAATAATTTTTTGAATCAATTTGTTATTCCTAACAATTTGAATTCTTGTATCTCAATCTAAAACCTCGTTGAAATAAGATAACTATATACCTACAGTATCGTAACGACGGGCCCTTGAAGCTGGTAATCTTACCCGCAAGCATCTAAAATTACAAGTACAATTGACAATATTATCCATTTATCATTCATTTAGGTGTTCAAGCGATATGCCTACGCTTCGACTTCCAAATAATATGATTAGAGCAACTCCAACAAATAAGAATGTGGCTAGACCAATCATTACGTTAAGAAAACCGAAAGGGCGAAGTAGAACGAAAATTACTGGACCCACTGTAGCAAGGCCACTTCCTAGTCCTTCCACCCCACCTGTAGCTATAGATCTTATACGAGTAGGAAAATTTTCTGCGGTATAGGTAAAGAGGCAAGCAAGCAGCCATGAATTTGCTGCAAAGCCAATGAAACCAGCTATGAATAGTGCAAAATAATCATGAATTAATAGACCACGCAAGATAAACGCAAACCCCATGATCAGAGCACCTATCACAAACTGATATTTTCTTTCCAGCTTATCAGCCACTAGAATCGACAAGTAGGCACCTATCACATACCCTACAGTGCCAATAGTCGTTATGGCAACAGATTGCGATACTGCATAGCCCTGATTAACATATTCCACGACAAGCATAGTGGCGGCGCTACCAGAAGCTAAGAGTAGAAACCAAAGGCTGACGAATAATGCGGATCGAGATAATATCTTTCGATTATTGAAAGCATGCAGCAAGTCTCTTCGTGTTCTCGAAGTTAAATCAATTTCTGGATGTCTAATCGGTGTCAAGCCTAATTTCTCGAGCATAGTATTAGTTTCCCTAATTCGACCTCTTGATAAGAGCCAACGGGGCGATTCCGACATGTCATATCTGAGTCGGAGCAATAGTAGCGCCACTACAGCAGGGATTACCATCAGGATCCTCCAACTGTCTATCCCCATTATTGCACCTTCTCTCAGCAACATATATGAGACAGGGCCTGAAGATGCTAGTCCTATTGCTCCCATTAGGAATATAAGAGATGTATATCGACCTCGCTTTGCCTTTGGTGATACTTCTCCTATATAGGCCGCAGCAATTACTACTTCTCCTCCTATACCAATTCCAGTTAATAGTCTAAATATAGATACTTGAAATATGTTCGTCGATACTGCTACCAAGATCGAGCCGGTTGCTAAGGTTATAAGAGTAATCATAAGTGCAGGTTTTCTTCCATACCAATCAGCATACGTAGAAATACAAAATGCCCCAACTACCTGTCCCAGGATTCTCATCGATATAGAATAAGCAATTTGTGAATCTGTTAGATGCCAAGCAGACTTCAATACCGGTGAAATGTACTGAAAATTTGAAACATCATACAATGCAAAAAAACTAGAAAGGCTTATCGCTACAATGATACTTTTCTTGATAGGAATTCTCCCTAAATTATCTAGCCGAGATCCTATATCGTAATTTGTATCCTTGTCATTTCCGTCTGTCTGAGATGAATTTACCATGTCTGATTAATCCAGTGCAATTCTATGTTGGGTTGTTTCTTAGTGTTCATTTAAACTTATTTCGATGCCAGAAACTTTAGCGCTTCTGCTATTAGATTGACGCATGAAATTTAAAATATAAAGAATCGCCCAACAAACCATTATTTTCCTTTGCGATCATTGATACTGAAGCTAGGCTTCTCTTCTTCAATATACTTTGATTTCTTGATGTTACTGCTAAGCTATAGGCATTAAGGGACAAGGTTGACACATTTAGCAAGTAAAGGAACTCAAACATGGGATATCGCAAATATACCCTTCTCACGCTTTTGTCTAAGTTGTATAGTATAGCATGTAATCTAGACTTATGGCGTGAATGTATCCTTTACCTACATTTCGATCAGCAACATTATGATCACATAAATCAAAAAATAGTAGAGTCATCTAAATTTGACAAAAGTTGTTATATTTATATATTATATCAGCAACAGCAAATCTACCATGTATATATTATAAGTTCTTATAGATTAAAATGAAATATTTCCAATTCGTCAGGCAGATTCTGACTCTGGAATACATCTTAGGGAGGTCCAAAGCTTCACTCTCGACAGATATATGAGATGATTTACTCAAGCAAATAGTCATGAAGGGGACAAGCTGTATAAAACCGCAATCGCAGAACT
>JBQCDO010000137.1:0-4305 GCA_051961195.1 Nitrososphaeraceae archaeon
GTGGTGATTGTATTCATTCTATACGAATCTGAAATGTTGGTCTCAATTTTCATAGCTAATACATATTCGACGATATTAAGGGCATTTTCTGGCGAAACATTTTGGGTAATATCTTTGAAAATAAAAGAAGGTAAACCAGCTGTTGCTAAATCGATTTTTCTATTCACTATAGTTTGATAACTATGATTCCGGTTGGAATCAGTTGCTGTCGTTTGTGCCATATGCTAGTGTATACTTAAATCGAGAGCTATAAACTAATTCATTAAGATAATTTACTCAGATAGAAACTGTTTCTTCATCAGCTTTCCGAACTCTATATCTGACATACTTCTTTTTGCTTGGATCATTGCTGCTGCGTCCTCTCCTACCGTGTATCTGAGTTCTGGGTCTTCAGATATAACTGCCTTAAGGATTACCTTGGCCACTTCAATAGCAGGAGGGGCATTTTCGACCAAAGAGGAAAATCTTGCATTTAACTTCTGCATTGTTTGTGCATACTGAGAATCCCGTTTCTGTGCATTTGAGGCTGGCTTGAGGTTGTTAAAAAAATTGGACTTAATGGCACCAGGTTCTATAAGGATGATCTTTATACCAAATTGTTCTACTTCATACTGCAAAGACTCAGAAAGTCCTTCTAGGGCAAATTTTGTTCCGTGGTAAGATGAGTCAAAAGGGATGGCTATTATTCCACCCATAGAGGACAGATTTACTATTCTACCACCCCTTTGATTTCTCATAGTAGGTAGTACAGCTTGCATCACTCTTATTGTCCCGAACAGATTTGTCTCAAACTGAGCTTTTATTTCATCTATTGATGAATCTTCTAGCGCTCCCACAAGAGCGTAGCCAGCGTTATTAACCACAACATCGATTCTTTTACTTTCAAGCAATATTCTGCTAACTGCATCATTAACTGATTTATCGCTAGTAACATCGAGCTGCATCGTTTGAATGGGCAGTCCGTTATCTCTTGCTATATCTATTAATGTTTGTGATTTTTCTGGATTTCTAGCAGTAGCATAAGTATGAAATCCATTTTTTGCTAGTAATACTGATGTTTCGAGTCCTATTCCACTTGAACTCCCAGTAACAATAGCTACTTTATCGTTGGAGAAAGATGATGATATCATATTCCAGCAAATTATAGCATTATCATATTACTTAAATAATATGGAATCTGTCAATACAAAATTTGCCAATTAGGAAAGCGTTTTTTTAACCAGTACCACTCATTGGTCATTCTGAATTTGTACAACAAGGCTTAATAATATTCATTCTTCTTTCATCTTCTCATAGGAAGCCCATAATCTGCTGGCCGTCAATATCAAACTTTGGACAAGCATCTTAGTTGATTGCTGTTTATCTTTACACAACTACATTTTAGAGGGGGGCCACTCAGAATCAGTCAGCGAGTAAAGACCTATTAAATACCTTACATATACAGTAATAATGGCAACTATATTGGTCACAGGTGCTACTGGCACTGTGGGTAGTGAGGTTGTAAGACAGCTTTCAACAAAAGGAGAAACAGTCAAAGCAGCTGCACGTTCAGCCAACGATAATAGTTTTTCTCATTTGAATGGAGTACAAACAATACAATTAGACCTTAACAGTACTGACATATTCGCTTCTGCTTTTCGGGGTGTAGACAAATTGTTCTTACTTACTCCATTCCAATCTAATATGGTAGATCTTACCTCAAACTTGGTAAATGAAGCTAAGAAGACCAAGATCAAGTATATAGTGAAACAATCCGTAATGGGAGCTGATGCTGAGCCAGGAATTACTCCTAGTCGTTTGCATAGACAAGCAGAAAAAATTATAGAAGAATCTGGAATACCGTTTACATTCTTGCGTCCCAACTTCTTTATGCAAAATTTTGTAAATTTTTTTAGCCAGACGATCAAAAGCCAAAATGCATTTTATGTTCCTGCAGGAGACGCCAAGGTTAGCTTCGTTGATGTTCGTGATATTGCTGCAGTTGCAGTACAAGCACTTGCCAGTAATAACGGTAAACATGAAGGAGAGGCCTATAATATTACTGGAGGTGAAGCGCTATCCTATGGACAGGCAGCTGAAATACTTTCAAAGCAGCTAGGAAAGAAAGTAAATTATGTAAATGTATCAGATGAAGATGCTCGCAAAGGAATGAAAGATATGGGCATGGATGAGTGGACTATTAATTCAATGATAGAACTGTTTGAAATTACTAGAGCAGGTTATGCATCAGCCATATCTCCCGCTGTTGAAGAGATAACAGGGAGCAAACCAATAAGTTTTAGTCAATTTGCAAGTGATAATGCTGTAAGTTTCAAATAGTGTCGATAGACCTCAAGTTTGACTGCCGTTTGAATTTGACTTGTAATGATATCCCAGAGATATTAACCGTCAGCCAGTTCTACCATTTTCTGGCTTCAGAGTATTTTTATTAATACCGAATAATTGATAGTTGTACCTTTATTTGTCATGAAATGCTTATCCAGAAAACAACCATTTCCCGAAACTATTGATGTCAGACTGCTACAGTAATACAACACTTCAATAACTGACACGACTAGACCTTAGATTGACAATTTGTTGATACTGAAGGTAGGCTAATCCCGCAGGAACAATCCAAGTATCAGGATAATTCCAACCCGAATAGCCCAGCAGTCATTTCTGGATAGTTATAAGAGGATTGTGCATTAATGGATTATAGCTACTTGATGCAATCACATCAATAGTGAAGCACGGAACAGATGAAGGAACAAAATAAAAAGTCAATTATTTATCGTTTGTATCATCATAAAATGTTAAATACTACTACCGAATCTTCATTCGGTTCTTACTACTAAGGTTAACATATATTGAATCACACTCTTCCCCCTCATTATACCATTCTCTTGCTGTTGCTCGCACTTGACTGATTGATTTATTCAAATTGGTTTGCTTAACCTCTTCCTTCATTGCCATTCCTTCAGCAAGGATTCCTCGCACATCTGAATAGCCCATATATTGGAATACAATTGACAATGATAATGCATGCTCCCCGCGGGACGATAATTCGTTACCGTAAACTCCTCCACATGATACTAGAGTAAGAGCTCTTTTTGCAGCGTTGGATATAATTTGGCCATCATTTCCCTTCCCAAATGTTACTCCTCTTTGCATAACAGAATCAAACCATGCCTTTACAATAGCTGGCATCGAGAAATTGTACATTGGAAACACTATTACTACAATATCTGCAGATTTCAATTGAGCGGCCATTCTGTCCATTTTGGACAAAAGCTTCTCTTCATAACGTAACAATTTTTGTCCTATGATATTCCTGTTGATATAAGCTAGCAGGTTGTTGTCAATCAACATATCTGGTACATCGTTTAAAAGATCTAGCTCTTCGACATTAGAATTGCCAATTTCCTCTCTATAGGCATCCAATAATTTCTTGGTATTGGATTGTTCATTTCTCGGAATGTTTTTTACAATTAGAGTTTTCACAGGTGAATCTTTAATTAGCTGTTGTTGGTGCTCATGGTTTCCACCGGTCGATTTTTGTTTGAAGGTATTTTTGTTGGTATTAGTCTTATTAATGTGCATTTGAATTATTAGATATATTTTATCACAGAAGATATATGTTGGAGGTCTACCAATGCTAGCACAAGTGTTAAAGTATAGCACAATGTAATACCACAAGTGGCCTATTCCAGAAAAAGTGCAACATTAAGGACAATTCGGCTTACACGCGATTTAGATAATCTTCTTCAAAAGGATGCTAAATCTAAACGGATTAGCATCAACTCACTTCTTACATCCATAATAGTCAAATATGCTGAATGGGATAGATATGCCGAAAAGTTCGATTTAGTATCTTTAAGTCGAGCTGATTCAAGACTAACACTTGAAGCCATAGAAGATAATAAGCTTTCTCAAATTGGCAATGACCTTGGCAAAAGAGCATTCAAGGAATTCCTAATGCTTTGGTTCAAGAAAACAGATGTAGAGAAGGTGCTTGAAGGAATTTCATTATGGTGCAAGTATGCTGGCATTGCTGAGTATGACTTTGAAGCGGACGGGAGAAATTATACTATTACTCTTCACCATGATATCGGAGAAAAATGGTCAAACTTGATAGGACACCTTATCTCCCAAGGAATCAAAACAGAGCTTGGTTTACCGAACACAAAGCTCGATTTTACAGATAGTCTAATAATAATCAAATTCTTTATACCTTAGCAATAAGGGAAGGGGGAGTAGTAGGAAGGAACAATCAATCCATAACCCAATATGGGTCGTTTTACATGTAATTTTAAGGAATACTAGGAC
>JBQCDO010000138.1:0-4179 GCA_051961195.1 Nitrososphaeraceae archaeon
ATAATACTTGGTAGCAGAGGACTTAGTACAGCTAAAGAATTTCTTCTAGGTGGTGTCTCTCATAAGGTTGTACATCATGCCAAGTGTCCAGTAACTGTTGTAAGATAGATATAGAGATAACAGATGGAAAGAGTGAAAGAGACGATTTAACCCTTGTAAATTCCATATAGACCTTTAGTAGTAAGCTGCCTACCCATAAAACTCCTACCAAGGCTTATAAAAAGAGTGGAGTTCGGATTATTACGGCTTGGATGGTTTGATATCCATTCCTTAAAGTAAGGTATTGGCTGGATCAATGTATATGTCTTGACCCAGTTTTACCATTGACCAAAACTTCTGCATACTGCTTCCGACCATCTACAGTCTTAAACACAAATATGTACAATCCATGATATATCATTGATGAGATTGTAATACCTAGTTGATCTCAATTTAAAAACTTCTAATTGCATCTAATGTATTACATTATGCACATTGTCCTGTGATGTAGTAAAATAAATCATGTACAAATCATTACAAGTCAATATTCTCATTCTCATCTTACAATGATTGCGACAGATTTTTAGATAGTGTTTAACTTTGATGTCCTCGATAAAATTCGAGATTTTATTGGAATTTTTGTTCATAATCACATTCACTATTCAATTTCCATTTTTCTCCATCACACAACATTAGTTTTTAAGAATGCCTTTCATGTGATACTAATTATTTACATAATATACAAAATTTAGGAGTATCATTATGACGCATCAAGCCTACTACTCCAGCCAAATTTGGATGAGTATAGATAATCACTAGTTTTAGGCTTCGCATTAGAAGCGAGTGGATAAAATAATTTATAGATAGTCTTCAATAGAAAACTGGCACCATAATGAGATTAATATGCAAGCTATATACGGAGCTGTCATAGGCAGCACATATAAGAGTGGTATACAACAAAGGCATCAAGATAAAATATGTGAATGATTATGTGAATGATATGCTAATTGTTAGGATGATCAAATGAACAATGTATAAAAAACTCGTGGTACCAGTTGATGGTTCCAAACCTGCAGATAAAGCGTTAGATCATGCCATGCATCTTACAAAGACTATTTCAGTTAATAATAGTTTTGGTAAGATTGAAATTATAATAATATCTGTTATTCCAGATCTTCCTGCTACACTTGGTTTTGAATCTCCCAGGAAGTCTCGTAGGACTGGAGAAGTAATTTCATATTCAGAATATATTAATGAGATGTACGAATTGAAGAGATCAAATACTATTAACCTCCTATCTGCAAGAAAGAAGAAATATGAGTCCCATCTAACTAGAGACAATAATTTTACAATAAGAGTGGAAGTTCTTGTTAGCCAGGGCAATTCCATATCCGATACAATAATCAAATTTGCTAATAAGGAGAAAGCAAATTTGATAGCGGTAGGCAATATAGGGTTGAGTGGGATATCAAAGCTCAAGACATTAGGAAGTGTATCTAGATCTATTGCAGAGAAGTCTAGTTGTCCGGTTTTAATTGTACATTAGTAATATCTAAGATTATGTGGCGATAATAAGAACAGATGAAAATGAAATCTCATAAATCTTTATAGACGTGTTGTAACTGTATTTCTTGTACAATAAATGAAACAGTATAGTATAGTTCTTCATTTATTATTTTTCCGATATTACTATTATCTCACCTTTAAGTAATGGATCTTCTATAGAGTGGAACGGATACCTTCCAGGATTAAGATTCGATGCTACAAACTCGGCATATCCTTTTGCTCTGATAATTCCAGTATCAAACAACTTTCCAGAAAGTGGATCATTGGAAGATATGCCATTTGTAACGCTATGTGGGGATGTGTCATTATTACCTATAAATACTTCTTCTCCAGGTTTTATTGTTAGAGTTTGTGGTTTAAAAATGAGATTTCCTTTGTCATTTTTAGTTATGATTATAACACCAGCAACAGACGAACTATTTGGGCTTGACGTTATATTTGGGGCAGTGGTTGTTACCGAGTATACTCGTGGTAAAATCTCATTTTGGTTTGAGATAATAAGAAGAAACAATATCCCGGCTATACAATGTAAAAAGAAAAACCGTTTCCAATTGTAGTTGGTTGCCATCATTTTGATCTTTAAATGACATTCTAATTTATTTGTAACTAGAAAAGTCTGATTCTTTGTTTCTCTTTTGATTTTTGTCCACTGCTTGTGTCTGTCTTTCATGATATTCTGATATCTTTACTAATGCCTTCTTCCTCTTTGTTAGCGAGACAAGTATGTATACAGATAGAGCAACAATTGCTGCTTGCATAACCTTCGTAAGTACATCTGTCACACCTACATCATCTTGTATTCCTATCGATGGAATATTTATTGTTCTGGTCAATATATAAAATAGAATAAGAGCCAATGAACCTACTATGGCCATTATATATGGTATTTTATTACGGTATGTATTCTCTAATGTATAAATCCCGACAGCAATGTATCCTAAGCCTATTATAATAAAAAATATCATTTCATTTGTTGTCGCCATTATGTCTTGTGCACTCTTGGCCCCAGTAGACAGGTGCGCTGACTGAGAAATATCGGCGTAATCCTCAGATGCAACATAAAAGTATATAGCTCCAGTTAGGAGCATTAGTGCAGCAGTAATATATACAATCGTTGTCTTAGAATGCGCAGTTAATATCGTCGTAGTTTCTCTCATAAACCAATAACTTTTGTAAATATTATAAAACTATTGTAAGAACTTTAGTGGAGTACCTGAGAACTAAGTTCTTCTATCATTTAAATACAAGAAAAAAGAAGATTTTACTATATGATTTTCTATGACCGAATCCACTTCTGGTAATAATGACAAAAGAATTCAAATTGAGAGAGATGACGAAAATTCACAAACATCAGAAATAGATGAGAACCCACAATTATTTACTTCTCCAATCTTAGCAACTAGGTACGCCCACGAGTCTTCCCAACTAGTATATTCAATTGAAAAGAATTTTTACTTGATCATATGTATAATTTCTTCGTTATTTGTCTTATCGTTATTAGATTTTCTCGAAGTTCAGGGCATCTTTCCAGTATCAATTGATTTTGTAATTACAATCTTCTCTGCTATTTCTATTGCTATTTTATCATACACAATTCCTAATATTATAAAATCTAAACGAATACTAAGATCATGGGCAGATATGTTTGAGAGAAACAGTATAAGAGCTGGACTAAGTATATCTATGGTTAATAAGGATAAAGAAGAAGCTATTCACGCTATAGCTGAGACTATAGAAGAAGTAGGTGAGCCGTTGCGAAAATATATTTCATCTAAAGACAATCTCAATGAATTTCTAAATGTATCTTATCCATCTAGTGACAAAGCCGATGCCGACAAAATTTTATTTGACGTCTTAATCGACTCAGAACGCATAGTAAGTATAAAGAATAACGATACTGAAGATATTAGCATTAGACTTCGAGATACACTTAAAGATTATGGGGCAATAGTAGTTAAAATTGTTGATGGTAATATAACAAATGATATCGTCAAATCATTTTCTAAGGACGTAAGTTTATACAAATTAGCTTCAGGAAATAAGATTCATTTAGCGATAATAATAGGTGAGGATGTGTCAGAAGATTCATATGCATTAGCTATAAAATTAGAACGAAATGGAATTAGATATTTTGTACTTGCCGAGAAACCGTCTCCATTGCAAATGTAGCAACTATGCAGTGTTCCCATAACTAATATATGAACACTAAATTAGCAGTACTATGATTGGAAATACAGATGTATAGTTTGTAAATACTGATCTCAACAAACAAGTAATATTGTAAAGTATGGAAGTGGGGATGTCATAATAGTTGTACAATAATCCCAATTTTTCATTAGGTTTTTCGATTATACTGATATCAGTTGGATTTAAAGATATTTAATTCCCATATTAAACATAAAAGTTAATTCTAATCTAACTTAACTAGGTTAATACAAGTTTATTAGGAATATGTCAGACAATGTGCTATGTCATTTAAGAATAGGAAAAAGAGTTTTTGTACAATAAGAGATAAACTGTTTAATCATAGTAATATCACACATTCTATTATCGTATCTTTTGATACTTAAAAGTAAAGAGGATACTAAAAATAGTAATAAGATATGCCTATTTGGTATGAATATACCTGTACAA
>JBQCDO010000139.1:0-7547 GCA_051961195.1 Nitrososphaeraceae archaeon
TTGATAATTTTAAGATTGATCTCATTGATCTGAGAAGTATCATCATCTATCTTGGTATGGTTTAGCATGGTCTTGCTTCAATAGCAACTTGGATCACACTAGCCATAAAAGCATTTTGTAACCATAGCAAAAAAATAAAATGTCTGCCTTTTAGAAGGAAACAAATTATTGCTTTGATGACTATCTTCATTGTAAGGAAAGAAAATGATTGTAAGATAAGCATGTAATGAATTGGTTGAGCCTATTTGTAGATATGCACAATAGAGAGATTATGGAAACGATTGTTAAGTGAAGAGTCTTCCTCATAACGTAAAGTATAAACTAAAGTAGGGTACCATATTTTCGCAGACTCATAAAAATCCTAAATTGCATAACCCATCTATTATACATGAATAGTAATCATTAAATGCTTCAGTTACATCTTTGAAATATTCGAACATTCTTCCAAACTATGTTCTTTTCATGTGGTGAATACAACTAGTCCTAACAATATGTGTGCTTCAGGATGCCAAGTGCCCGCATCTGAATATACAATCTGTTTACCATAAATCTTGACCAATGACCTCAATTATTTATCAACTATCAATATCCTTAGTTTTAAGATATACATACACTCTAAGAATTTTGTTTATGTATTGGTTCTATGACAACCCATAACAATTCTTGGTCAGAGCCAATCTCCAACATGGTTTTATCAATCATAAAGTAGATACTACACAATATGGGCGTCTAGGATTGAATTTCTGAATCATTCATGTAACGTACCAAAATTCTATTCATCGATTCTTAAACATGATGTTGCAACCTATTATCTTTCGATATGGCATGCACTGTTCAATAAAATGTGTTATGGTATATAGGCTATCAAATGATTCGGCTCTAGTTTTTGTTTAGAGGATAGATATCTATTTAAAGCTATGCAAATAAACGGAATTATTTTCAACTATTTAGTCCATCCTTGAAAGTATGGCACTATTCTTTTTCCAAATTCTCGAATAAATTTCATTTCATCTGGGCTGGTACTATGTACATTATCGCTGGATGATATCTGTATATTGGAGCCGTAACTCCAGTTATGAATTGCATGTTTTTGGTCCTTTCTGCAGCAGCAATCCATACCCAAACAAAATTACCCATATACATCATCGTGCCACCAAGGATGAAAATGATCACTTGTTATAGTTGTTTTGAAGCCATATTTCTCAGCCTCAACTATGTATCTAAGCAAATCACCCATAGAATATTGCTCATGCGCGGCCCAGTAGCCTAACGACTTACCATCAGAATTTTGAATCCGTCCCCTCGACTTGTTAGCCATCAAGTTATTTGACATTAATAATGTTAGAGTTGAAAAACGTTTGTTGTGGAATCATATTAATACATAATAGTATGGCCATGAGGAAGGAAAGATATAATACCCACTGCTCCGTTAATATCAATTAAAGAAGTTCATTTTAAGATTGTATTCTTTTGTTTCTATCACTTAAGTGTCATTAATGTTATGTTGTATTCAATACAATATTTCTATTTAGAAGACTTTTTAGTTTGATTATATTTACCTAGGTTATCTTTAAAGATGTATGAATACTAACAATACTTGTCTTAGAGTTGGATGACTCAAACATCAAAACTTTGAGATAAAGTGGACATGGCTATATTCCTTGATTTAGATTCCTTATTCTATACGTCAACTACACACTTAGTAATAGATTCAATAAACAGAAAAATCATAAATTTGCCGGCATTGAACCCTGCAAAATACTTAATAATTATCATAGTAATTTTGTGCTATCCCGTAACGCAGCCAATTTATTAGTTTAATTTACGACTAGGCGAATTTAATGCGTCTACTGTTTAAATTATTGTTACTTCCCCAAAAGGATTATTATATATATGTAATAACTTCATAGAAGAAGAGTGACGTATCAAGTTAATAATCCATCAGGTGATATAAATTACTGCCACGCAACCACAAAAACTAAGAATCATCATTACTGAAGAGAATGCCGACATCCAAACTCTACTGGCGGCTACGTTTGCGCTAAATGGTCATCAAGTATTCAAAGCATTCAATGCAGATCAATGTCTAGAAATAATTACGGAATTGAATAATCAAGTAGATGTCATAGTCATGGACGGAAAGACAGCAGCAGATAGGGGTGCGATGTTAATCATCAAAATCAAGCGTCTGAATTCAGATATCAAAATATTCGCGATAGCCGATGATGAAAGTGAAAAAACCAGAGTTCTGGAATACGGGGCAGAGGAATTCGCTATTAAACCAATCAGTGCTGAAACTATAGTGGACAAACTAGCTAATATTTTTCTAAAAGAACGACAAATGACAAAGTAAAGATTCATTTTCAAAATATGCTCTTTAATTTCATTAAATCCAAATCCTTTCTACGTTGTCACTTTAACTAGAAAGTTTTGCCGTATACCAATTAACGACTGGACAAAATAATGAAAATGTCAACTCCATTAAAATAATCAAGGTAGCTGATTCAACAATTGACATAGATCGCATTAGTTATAGTAGGTGAATATATGTGTTATACTATATTTGAATGTAAAAAAACGGAAAACCCACAACACCATTTTCGTTACGGGCCTGTTAATAGAAGCGTAACTGGTAGACTGTCAGGCTTAGTGAAAAGTCTGCTTTAGACTCATGGACTTCAAAACCTTTTACGACTGATGTGCAAATTAGACGAGCTGAACTAGACAAGAATAACGAGAATTCAGATTCTAATTTATACAAGTATGAAATTAACCTCTAAAATGAATGATTCAGAACACGAGTATAGTATGTAATTAAGTGAGGTCGGACTTTAGGATCATGTTTTTTCTAAATCATTTCCCAAGTATTTGATATATATCCGGCATTTAACGCTGAAAAGGGATGATAATTTAAAGACAATACAGACATTATGTTAGCAAGTAATGTTTATCAATTGTAAAAGATTTGGAATGACTGCCTACCGGATCCAACACCTAATATTGTACTTGTTATGGAACTTGAGAATTGCTTTGTTTAATTTTATATATCTTTCTTCTTTTACTTGAGTCAAGGATCATGTATTGGATTTATTTGGTTCCTATTACCAATATCATTAATTTCTTTCCTATCCCTACAGTCCTTCTCATTTAAAATAAGTTGCAATATTGTCAGTAGAGCGATATGTAACGTAAGTATCCTCAATGAATAATGGTATCGACATATGCTACATTCGTACTCTATTTAATACTAAAATTCAAGGTATTAGCAAGTAAGCAAATTTTAGCAGTGTAAAAATTGAATTTAATGAGAACCTAGTAGTGATAATCCAAAAAATTATGGTACCCTACTTAAACTTGTTATAAAAAATATCTTGACTGATAGATTAATACCACCAACTTTTTGTCTCAACAGGCCGTTGTTGAAAATATTTCTCCAACTCACCTAATCTTTCTAAAGAACCATTATTATCTCGAAGACTAGAAAAGGAGGAATCATTCCGGATTCTTTGTAAAAGCAAGAGAACTTGATCATAAGTAGCACCTTGTTTTATGTCATAGTTTATTTGTCTACAAACATTATTTATTCTACCATAACGTTTGTTATTTCTTTTTTCCCAAGAGGTTGCATTTTCTGCTAGTCCCGTTACAAATTTCAAAACTACTTTCTCCAAATGTTTAACATGCCATTCTATCATTGGATAACTGTTCTGTATCAAAAATTGTTACCACACACATTTCTATAGTACATTTATAGGCATATAAACTATCATGGAGATCATATTTTTGAGAATTGGTATCTTTAATATCTCATATAGTACCATATATAAAGACCGAAAGGATAGCACAAATTTGATAGAACAAAGCCTATCACTCACTTGTCGATCGACAATTTATCACATAATCATAGACACATTCGTACTATGTTTATTTTGTTGCTCCATGGACTGGGATGTGGTTGGCGTGAGTCTTTTTCATCTTCTTCAATCCAATACAGTTTATTAGTATCCCAAATATGAGTACTCGCAAAATGATTCTCGTTTTAACTGTGTCTATTATATGACCAAGTATATGCTGCTTTCCCATCAAATGTACCGTGATAGCGACTTGGACTTTAAAGTGCCTTAGGATAAATATTTCCGATTCCTGTAATTAATCTATCGCCGCCACCGACTATTATCTCGTTCGATACGAAAATCAGGTTTTGCCATAATAAAGTTAGCAGAAAAAGCGCCTTTTAGAGATGAAGTAATAGGAGTTGTATTATTAGAGATCTGGTTAATCACATTAGTATTATTACGTACTAGATTTCTTAAACCGCCTTGTATCCATGTTACTGGCCATTTTGTATTTGATTATTCACAAGGTGACCTGACGCTTTTTTATCATTATCTTGTTATCTAGACTTAACATTTTTACAACTATCTCAATTTGCTTTTGAATTCAGAGCGTAAACAGACCAATGAATTAGTATTTTCAAGAGAGTCAGCACAGATATTAACGAAATATAGGAAGGTTGCTCCTAAAGTCTATAAAAGTTGTTTTTGTTTTCATCTACTGGTTAGCTTGGTGATGATTTTTGTTTTCCCAATAGTTGATATTTTATTAGCCTCTTTGCATCTCATTGCCAGTGTTGTGATTTGTATTCTAAGAATTGATCGTAGTCGAAGTACAAGGTGTTGTTGCGGATGATCTTTGGGGGTACTAATACTATTGTCAATGCGAAGGTTATTCTCGGGCTTTTTATCGAAGGCAAAGCATAAGTCTCTCGGCATAATCATCTTCGGCTAGACCTTTACCTAAACCCGATAATATTTCAGAAGGCATAGGTTGTGATTTGCTGAAAAGACTTCTTAAACCTAACAAAGCTCCTTCACCGTATGGACCCTGGTTAAAAGTGTAGATTTTCCTGAGAATTCCAAGAAGATGTTATCAACTTAGCAATTGAAGAGCCCAGTTTAAAAGCTTCTTTGTTATTATCTATTATAATATCCTCATAATTATTTAAGATTAGATAATAAATATTCTATCAATTAATATCACATATAGCAAAACAAACGATCGCAAGCCGAATTCACTATCCTAAAGGATTAACAGCCAATCTATGGCATACAACTGAATCCGAAGCGACCTCATCAGATCTCTAACAGCATTTGTCTATATGCGTTATACCTAATTAAGGCTTCAACTGCATGTTTCTAAATAATATATCGAATAATAGTACACAGACTGCTAGGCAGGCGATATCTATCACCATTTGTGATCTGAATTATTCCTGCTCGCAAGAAAGCCTAGCAACCGACATAGATCAGTTCAATGAATAGTCTGTAACTACCAATTTTATCATAAATGATATTATGTAACCGATATACTCATAACGATCTCGGCCATTCCCATAATTCTGGCTGACGGACAATGCACGATATCAGAATTGAACAATTACCTAAATGAACGTCTCCAGCAGCAGATGGGCCTATAGAATCAAAGCAAGAATTAGACTTCCATTAAAGCAAGAACAAGTACAGGTAACAAAGTAGCCATATGTAAAGGAGGGGGCACTGTCAAGAAAAAACCAATGACAGAGACTGACAGTAAGTGATCAGGTAACAAGGAAGAGGTTAGAGTAAAATGTACTGATAGAGAAGACGAAGAACGATAAAAATAGAAGCAACTTTTAAATTTTATCTTGTTTATTGAT
This sequence comes from Nitrososphaeraceae archaeon, assembly GCA_051961195.1. Lineage (GTDB taxonomy): Archaea > Thermoproteota > Nitrososphaeria > Nitrososphaerales > Nitrososphaeraceae > JARBAU01. Next base: position 5,696 of record JBQCDO010000139.1, read on the forward strand.
TGCAGCCATTCAGGATAGTGATGTATACTGCAGTTTGATCATAACTTTTCATAATCGTAGCACTATGACATACTACATGGCAAAAGTAGTTATATTTACCAGCGATTGTACGATCTCATAACAGGCAGACCTACTAATTTAATTGGATTATTAAATGGAAATTAGCTAGAAGTGGAGTACCCATGTCCAGGAAAGAAGCAAAACGGTTAATTCATACCCAAGGTATCAGAATCATTGTTACCAAGAAAAAGCCCTTGTCGCAAGAATGGCTTAACTATAACAAGGGGACAAACACTGGTGCTGATGCACGAAAATTGATTATTTACGTATTAGTATACATACTATGGTGCTCCATTCGGAATTAGACTATATGGTTAATTATATTAGTCAGCAAATTGACATAACAAAACCAGCCACGGTGCATTGTTCTGGAGGAAAAGGAAGCTCAGGGACCAGCTTGGATGTAATTTATCAAGAAAGAGAATAGTATAACTGTAGATAACGTTATCAGTGGATTAAGTAGGGTTAGAGGCGAGTCAATTTAGTCAAAGATCAAGAAAAGATCTTGTCTAACTATGAAAAATACAAGGAATCAACAATATGACCAGAAAAATACAGAGCCTTGATAATAACAATGGGTTCTGATTATTGGAACAAATGCTAACTATCAAACCATGTTATATTATTAAATAAAATGCCTCATCTTATAAATGACTTAATGATTCTAGATACTTTCACTTGAATGTTTTCACAACTGACCAGAGTGCAGCAATCTGTGTCTGGCTCTATAATAAATGCAATTCTTGGGTATCTTATGCAAAATATGATGCAAAAAGGCTTGAGCTCACTTTTGGACAGTAGTGATAGTAATACTAGTAATAATGGTGCCTTAAAGTCAGCTTCTCGAGTCTCAACACGCTGAATCGTGATCATCCGCTAGTGTGACAATACAACAAAATGCAGGTATGCAAGACCCCGGATCAAGCTATACAATACACTCAACATGGAGTAAATTTCATTAAATGAATAGGCTGATAAAGACCTAGGAATAGGATCACTGCTGGGCAGTCTCACTGGAGGAGGCAATGCAGGTAATAATAGTAGTCAACAGAGTACCGGGATTGGAGATATTCTTGGAATATAAATAAAGAATGATATATTGGAGATGTCATACACCCTATTCTTGCTACGAACATTTCTTATCAGTATATAGTAAATAATTCACTAAATTAACTAGATATTAACTAGTTAGTGAGAGATTTTTATAAAACCTAGAAAAGGATATAGACAAGCTTAATGTTCACTGCTTATAATGAATACTCAATTAGAATACGAAATTTTTCCGGTTGTTATCATTTGATGTGTACTAAATTCCTAAGTATTAACTCCAGTATATGATAGTCAATTATCCAATCAAGTATAGTATATAGTTATACCAGAAAGTACTCTCATATTGATAACAAATGCTAAATAATAAACAAATATCATAATGTTCGTCTAGATATTGACTTATCATTCTAAGAAGATAGGGATAATTACTATCCATGATGTTAGCGCATTTCAAGACCACTTATCTAATACTATTGAAACTATGAAGCGAATAGAAGAAGCTAGCGTGAAATATAATATAGCTATTATTCCCAACTACCTCAAGAAATATCCGGTTACCAAAGATACCTTTTCAATTTTTATCGATAAGTATATCATGAAAGATAAACCGAATATAGCACTCCATGGTTTATATCATGAATATAGACACTCTGTGGAGGACTATTATACACTGACGACTAAAGAAACTAAAGAAGAAATTGCTAAAGGTCTTGCAATATTAAAGGAAGCAGATATCCAGCAA
>JBQCDO010000140.1:0-2450 GCA_051961195.1 Nitrososphaeraceae archaeon
GGAGACATGGTTGTACCTGCAGCTGCCGTAATGACTGCTATGGACATCAAGCTAACCAACACTGAAAGTTTTAGTACATTCATATTTGATTGATTATGTGAGAAGTCTAGTATATAGGCATTCTCAAGGCCTTAGTATAATGTGGCATAATTATGAAAACGTGTTTAATAACTCCAATGATAAGTATCCCATAGTATTAAAACCAATATCAATTCCTATAATGACTAAATAGATAGAACAGTTTTTGAGCCGATAACAAGTGACAACAGCAATTGAGCGGTTTCATAAAACGTTGAAGCCAGTCATCATAATTCTTCTCATTACCTGGTTTTATATTCCTGGTGATGACTTCAGTAAACTCTGAAAAGTTCTTTCCGTCTAGATCTGTCTTATCCATCGGTAAAAAGGATCTACGAGTTTATAACTGAATCTGAATTCACATGTATAACACTAGGGTGGGGTAAAGCATTAAATTTAACGCCTTATATCAGAGGGCGTCATTGGGATTCTTTTACCAGTGATCCCAACTATAGTAATCTCTATGCCTATTATTAATAGTGCTATTCCTACAAAGACAGAAACTGCCAATGCTCCCGCATAAGGAGACCCCATTACTAGGAATGATAAAATAACAGCCAAGGCACCAGCACCGATGCTAAATCCTCTTGCCCATGTAGGGCTCCCTTTATTTCCAAACCCATATACCAGATGAGAAATACCAGCGAATAACAGACCAACTCCTAGCATAACGATTCAAGAGAAAAGAAAAGGACAGAGTTGTAATATTAGCAACAGAAGAATAAGATCTTGATAATTAATAATTAATTGTAACATCGTGATATGAAATTTTAAGTAAAGTAGTAAAAGGGGATAAGAACTAGAATTAGTTACAGAACTATTTTTGTTGAACTACCATACAACATCAGCCATGACATCATATGTCATCTCTTTTATTGTATCGTACTTGATCATCCTCATACTCAGTAAGAATAACACATGGTTATGCTCACAAGTAACAAATTTATACTATACTTACAAACTTTCTTAAGGGAACCTCCTATGAAAGGAAATATTAAATTAACGCTGTTTGCGGGATTAACTATAATTTCTCTTCTAGCTATATCATTTTCAACAATGAACTTGGAATTGAAGGCACAGAGCCAGAATCAAACGTCGTCTCCTCAATTAACTCAAGATGTGCAGAAAAGACTTGCTGGAGTATCACAGAAATTCAGAGAACTGGTTTCAAAATCAGGGGTGAATCTCACTCTGCCACAGAGCGGTAATCTTACCGATCAGGTTCAAAAGCTTTCGCAATCCAGTGGAATAAAAACACTTTCACAGCAACTTCCACAGCTTTTAGATCTGGGTATAAATGCAACAAATATCAAGCAATTGCAAACAGGTAATAATGATTTACCAGGACTAGTTAAAAAATTCGGGATTTTGGCAGATCTTATCCCATAAATTCCTGAGATAGAAATTCCATAAATCTATTAATGGCTACCCGATTTGATTTGCAAACTGGACAGATAGGAATCTAGGTCATTAGAATCTAGAACAAACATCTAGATTCAAAACAAAACTAGATGCAAATACATCTGCCGCGGCACCAAGCCCATCTTTGATATAATCCGTAACTTACAGACAACTCCTAGAAATCCTTGCATACGAATAATAGGTCATAACCGTTTATTTGTTACGTAAATCTAGAAGGATCGAATACTCAGCATACTATTTATATTCTTATGAATGTAAATCAAAATTATGCGATTAGGTGTCATTGCTGTGCTTGTATTGACAACTATAGCTTTACTATTAATGTCATCCGTTCTAGTCAAAGTATACGCTCAAACTCCTCAATCTGAACAATCTAAACCAATAAAATGCCAGACTGGAGCTTTAATAGGATATGGTGGCACGATATTCGGATTAGCGGATGTGTGTACAAACGGCAATTTGATTGATGTCGATATTACTACAAACTATATTCCTTAACCGGGTAAAGTTTTTGAAGCCTGGCTTGTAGATGATTTTTCAAAGGGTTCGGACTACGCTCTGAGTATGGGCAAAATATTGAATTCTGGTGGCTTAAGATTTCAGGAAGTAATGAATAATGCAACAACCTATACTGATATCGTGGTGACCCATGAGCCAGCTGGTGATCTCAGCCCGCTACCATCTTGGTCTAATGCTGTAGCACAAACTTTGTTACTACCACCGTTTGGTCAATAGCGTGCATAGCGTTAGTCAATACATTCCTGCATTTTTCATAATTTATCGAAAGAAACAGTTTAACATTGTTAGAGATATGCTCAAATATGTGCTCTAGCAATAGATTGTCATGCAAAAACCTTTCAAATTAACTCAATTAAGCGTTGTATCGATAACAATATCTGGATTCCTTTTATTTAGTATTTTGAGCATTTCACTGAACCAAATCCAATACG
>JBQCDO010000141.1:0-4846 GCA_051961195.1 Nitrososphaeraceae archaeon
TAATCCAAATATACCCGAACGATTAAGAATAGCCGAAGCATTTGCAATTACCTGGGAAATGATATTACCATTTGCAATTTCTGGTGTACTAGCATTAGCTGGGCGCACGCTTTCAATGAATTAAGTCTTACTCGCTTCTTTGCTTTAATAACTGTCTTATCCTTACCCACTCCTTCTTTCTCAAGATCTTCAGTCGTTTAAATTTCTATGTGATAGATGAGATCTCCCACCAAAATAATTTATTAATAACATGGCCATACTCAACAGCTAAGGACATTATGAGGCGCAAAAGAAAAACTTAATTATTGATGAATTATCCCGAATCGAATTTTGCATTGAAACTATTTATGCAATAACCTACCCGCCATTCCTTTATCGATGATAGCTACATTCGCTAATTTTTTTGGAAAAAAACATCTTATGCTATTAATTTTAATGGTTGTACCGCATCAGCAAACCAACGATGTTCATTATTACCAGATGTCGATTTACAAGGTGTACATCTTGATATATTCTTCACAGTTATGAATTATTATTGGTATTCCTAATATAATTAGGATATTGTATTGAACTTCCTAAATGGATGTCTTACGCTTAACATAAGCTCTACTAATTCTAGTTGTTCTCTTTATCTTTTCTTTTACTATATCTTTTCCTTCCCAGATCTTCTCCTTTGCTATCTTAGTTCCTAAAGTTAGTATATCTTTGAGTCCATTTGCAACTTTTTTTAACCTATTAATTATTCCTTCCTTATCAATTTTGAGCATTATAAGACTTTTTGATGACTTTAATGTAAGATCTTCTTTAACTTCCTTTATTTTACTAACTACTATTATTTTCTTTTCATCCTTTTTTGGATGCTGTCGTTGTTCTTTTTCTTCTGGCCGTGATTCATGTATTGTAATTTCGATTTTACTTCTAGATGCCAGAATTCTATTTTCTGTAATTTTCTCTATTTGTCTGATCTCATCCTCTGTTGGAGGTGCTTCTCGCTTATATGTGTCCTTTGCTTCTTGTTCTGTTATACTCAAGTACAATATATCTGCATCATATTTTTCAATAACAGATTTTGGAATATAGAGTTTTTCTTTATTTATTGTACCCTTCTCAATAACTATAAGTGGTTCATATAGTCCCTTGACCTTGCCTATATATACATCATCTAGACTCCTCGTATCTTGCTTTAATACCTCATTCCAATTTATATTGGCGATATTAGTATTATTATTATCTCTGCCGTTTACCATGTTATGATATGACTTAAACTACATAAGATTTAACACTATGAATGAACAAGACTTGAAGGTGTTACATGATATTGGCTAATCTAGAGTATTCCAGAATATATATCAGAATTGTTTTCTTTGTTTTATATTTCACTAGTCATAACTAACAAGTTCTCCATATATTCAATTATATCGCCTAGGCTAGATTCATTTCTGCCTTCTTTGGACGGCCGACAGATTTGGTAGCCAATTCATTTGATTTTCTTGTAATTACGCAAGTCTTCCATACTAATGGATATTTCATCTCTTGCTAATGTAACACTAACGGTATAAGGCAGGACCTCTTAACTATTATCAGATTGTCTTCGCTGTCACAATCTTGGCCATTCGTTACTAGCATACACCTATATTATTTAGATCTCTTGTTTTCACTTCTATAATACTCCGCAGAATTTTAACTTTTAGAAATTGCTTTGTTTTAGCCCACTGTCACAGGCTAATTATCCAAGAATAAGTTATTTAGAGTGTAAGGATTAAGTATGATAGTCGCCTTATTGTTATTCTAATCCCATAATAGAAACTGAGTGGAATATATTGGCTCTATCTTTTGGAAATGTCAACTATAGATCCAAATTACCATATTGTAAACATTGACAAGAGGAAAATCCCTTCTATCTCCAATCCGTTTCAGCCGTGGCATTTATTAGTTAAATGTCTTTTCTAATATTTTGATTATTCTCAAACTCTCCTTCTTTTATTCTAATTCTATGATTTTTTGATCACTTGCATTTCTTCGAACGGCGGTAGGTTTATGCTGTTTTATTTTAGCTGGTGACATTGGTTCCTTAGCTTCATATTCTTTAGTGGGATCCCGTACTCTAGGAGTTTCTGTATCTGCAGACCCTTTTTCATATTTCCTACCACGGTTATTGATAGAATTGTTTACAGTAGACTTGGCTTTTCGAGTGGTTGCAGCAGCAGTCTTATCCACATTATCAACAACTTTATCTTTGACACCTTTTACTTTTTTCTTGAACCTACCAACAACACTATCTTTTTGTGTTGATTTATTTCTCATTGTATTATTCTTTCCTGCTTCTTTGATCATGTAATTCGCACTTGTCTCCCCTCCTTCAGACGATCGGATAGAAGATCTTTTTTTACTAGTCGAAACCATATTTAATTATGATCTATAAGATATTTAATAATCTCACTAGGTAATATTAATATTTGAAGATAATATTGCCTCGTTAGCAATTTTTTGTCTTGTAGGATACTTAGTGATCTTTTTTCAGCCTGCTCTAGTTATGGCAATGGCTTTGCATTAGCTAGCACGAGATTTGTAAATGACATACGTAATGGTCGTATAGTTATAATTGTGCCGGAAGCTGATTTGGGTACCCTTGGCTTTCTGAACTATCAGAATAGCAGCAGTTTAGAAACCATATTTTTTGTTATTTCAGCCTCATTCATCGATTGCGTAAATAAAGTAGTAACATTACTTTATTCTTTCTTTCCTATCTTTATAGTTTGCACAGATTTATGAGTGCTTTTCCCACTCTATATCCTTTTCAATTACTTTGAGTCAATCGATTCCATCCCATCGTAAGTCCAGCAAAAGGCAGTCAAGAGTTGATTGGATAAGATACCGATATTTTATCTTTTTACATCAATCTTTTTTCCATTGCGTATCTTTTAGTTTCTTTTAGGCTCAAAGTGAAGCTCAACTATTCCAGAGTCAAATGGCGTAGATTTTATCATGGTGAATTTTTGGACCTCTTTCAAATCTTTGAATATTGCCATGCCGCTTCCAATAGCGGCAGGATCGATTAACAAATGAAATTCGTCAATTAGTCCTGCTTTTATTAAGGAAGAATCAAATGTGGCCCCACCATATACGATGATGTCTTTACCACTTTCACTCTTTAGCTTCATGATTTCGTCTTTAAGGTCGCCTGTAGCAAGAACCGTATTCACCCATTTTGATATTTTTAGCGTTTTTGTAAAAACAACTTTTGGGGTTTCTATTAACTTTTTTGCAAACGTATACGATGGGTCACCAGGTTTTTTCATTATATCTGACCAATATGAAATGAAACCATCTGTCATTTTTCGACCTAAAATAATTGTGTCAACAGATTCAGTTGATTCAAATATATAATTTTTGAGCTTATCATCAAAGTCCCAAATCATCCAGTCCATCTCACCATTTGGCCCTGCAATGTAGCCATCTATGGACATTCGTACTTGCAGCTTTAACTTTCTCAAATTCTTCACACCAAATATTATGACGAATTTTATAAACTTTCAGGTATTTCTCGTGAACAAGTTGGAATTAGCGCAGTCCACCAGGAAGTGGTGCTTCAAAAAACTTTAGTTGGCCTAAATAAGGGAATGGCTTTCTAAACCTTTTGGCGTTTCTAATTATGAAACCATAATGGTAGTTTGCAAAATTTTTAAAATCAGCGAAATGTCTATTTCTATCTCTCTCAAATTCAGTTCTGTTTTTATATTCCTTGACATCCTGCAAAATAGCAGTGCCTAAAATTGCTCCTATATCAAGAATATTACAATCGATTCCCAGAAATTCACATTTTTCCTTGTTCACATTTTTAGAAGCATGAACGAGAAACTGTCCTCTGAAATTTGTATTCCATTTCCTCAATTCAATAGTTTTCCTCCCAGAAATCAAAAGTTCTGCATAAGGTTGCTTTAATGATAGACACTTCATCGTATTAAACTATACAATATATAAAAAAAGACTTATGAATGTTCGAAGGAAATTAATTCTGCAAGACAAATTATTATAAACGAGATGAGTCCTGAGGTATTGAAACCCACATTTAAAGACGGACAACTTTACTGTATCTTGGCAAGAACTATCCTTTAAGATATTCACAAGAGAAGCAATAAACAGTGTAGGTTTTATGGATGGACAATTCATAGTTAACATACGGCCATCAAAAAATGTTACTGCTCAATACGTATTTCGCGATATCTTTTTTACCATATATTTAAATCTGATTTTATCTTTCTGTTTGTAGTTTTTCCTTAAGTCTAAGTAAAATAGTAATATGTCTTATGGTATCATTAAACCATTTTAATTTGATCATCTGTTTGGTAGAAGAGCTATTGGTAGGCCAAAAAACATCTAAATAGATTGCCATCATTGGCATAGCGGTCTATGGATCTTATCAATTGTATTATCAATTCATCATTTTGGTAAATTAATAGATATGTTTATGTGGCACTTCTGAATTGTCATGATTTAGCTACATATTAACGGCATCTTTCATTATAAAATTTACAGAAAGTCCTCTGCTTAGATATAATCGCTCATGAACTTCAAAGCCTCCAATTATAAGAGTGTGAGTTAGATAGATATTTTTATTTGACGTATGTGTAAATATCGATAGCATGATAGCATTATTGTATATCTTTATATATTGCTATCATGCTATCGTATCCTATGAATAAATACTGGAAAAAAGGAACGATGAATCATGATAACAAGGGTCCAATTCACAAGGCAATAAAAGATGAAGATGTTTATCACTTACTGCTACAAATACCTAAGGGAAAGACTACTACGTATGGGGATCTTGCAGCGGCCCTCGGAC
>JBQCDO010000142.1:0-4390 GCA_051961195.1 Nitrososphaeraceae archaeon
AAAAAATTATTAGCGCAATTCATAATAGAATCCTAGCTTTGTTCAGACAAAGGTAAAAAATTAAACAAACTGTTGCACTCTAGTATCTTTAAACGTCGGTTTATTGACTTTTATTTTTATTACTCTACGTGATGTTCGAAAATTAATTGATCATAGAACCTTACTGACTTTATATTTACAAACTCAAGCATTCCGAACCTATATAATTCTCTACCAAATCCACTATTTTTTACTCCTCCAAATGGTACTCTAGGATCTGAGACTACTACATTATTCACAGTTACTATTCCTGATTGAACATTTGACGATAATCTTTCTGCTTTCTCTAAATCCTGAGTCCATATACTTGCACCAAGACCAAATTTAGAATCATTTGCAATTCTGATTGATTCTTTATCATCATCAACTGTAATTATAGGAGCAACAGGACCAAAAACTTCCTCCTGTGCTATTTCCATATCAGGTAGTACGTTCTTAAAAATAGTTGGAGTAAAGAAATAACCTTTACTTCCTCTTTGTCCTTCTCCTCCTGTAAGAAGCTCACCTCCCTCTTTCACAGTTCTCTTTACTATGCCTTCCATGTTCTCAAGACTTTTAGCATTAACAACAGGCCCAATATCAGTATCATCTGATAGTGGGTCACCTACTTTGAGTTTCTCAGTCTTTTCTACGAATTTTTCGATGAATACGTTTGCCACCTTTTTGGTAACAATAAACCTTTTTGATGCTATACAGCTTTGTCCACAATTAATAAATCTACCCTTGACAGCCCCTGTCGATGCTTTCTCAATATCTGCATCTTCACATACTATGAAAGGATCACTTCCACCTAGTTCCAAAACTGTTTTCTTTATTTGCGAAGTAGCTCTCTGTGCGACTGTGGCACCTACTGGAACACTTCCAGTAAAGGTTACTGCATTGACACCATCTGAGTCTATAAGTGTCTCAGCAGTGCTAGAATCTCCCACAATTGTTTGAAAAACTCCATGCGGTACTCCAGCTTTATCAAATGTTTTCTCTATTTCTATCCCACACTGCATTGTAGCACTAGCTGGTTTTAGTACTATTGTGTTACCAACCATGAGTGAAGGAGCAGCAAACCTTAATCCCTGCCAATAAGGAAAATTCCACGGCATGATACTTCCGATCACACCAATTGGTTGAAATGTTATGATACTTTTTCTAGCGTCTGTGTTAACAACTTCGTCATTTGCAAATATTTTTCCATGATCTGCATAATATTCTATTGTCCACGCACATTTTTCAACCTCTGATCTAGATTCCTTTATTGCTTTTCCCATTTCCCGTGTGGCAGTTTTTGCCAGGTTCTCTTTATTTTTTCTGAATTCTTTAGCAAAAGCATATAGAAAATCTGCACGCTTATCAACATCTTCTTTCCATTCTAAGAATGCACTTTTCGATTTCCTTACTATGTCATTTAACTGTTCTTTACTAATTACATCGTACACCTCAAGAACTTCTTCTGTGGTTGGGTTTATTGTCTTTAATTTTTTATTGCTAGTGGTACTCATTCTATCAGTAGACATGTATTTACAATACAATCGTTTGTTATCATATTTAAATCGGCCAGTAACTTTATTGTTACGTGGTGTTTCTCATAGTACTAAATTACTTGTGGCTTACTTCCATGTTCAATAGTTCTAATTCTGTAAAATACATCAGACATATAAATAAATAATTAATAAATATTCACGATCACCAAAACAACAGCTAGAGAATATTGATACTGTTACTACAAATAGAAAAGAACTACAATGATATCATGTCGTCATTCCTGGCAACCATTAACGTGTGTTGTCAGAGTTAGATTGTCAGAATTAAATGAATGTTTTCTAGTTATAGTAATCTCTATAGTGTGCAGCATACGTCCCAGATACTTCCTTATTTGTGACATCTGTCAGAAATTGATTTCTTATCAATTTGCCATAGACAGACAGATCACGAGCAAGTATTTTTATTCTGTTTATCAATGCAGAATTTATTATCTCTCTTTTTGAATTAAAGTCCTTTTCTCCATTTATTGAAATATTATAAGGCATGCTCCATCCATAGCATTCACGAATGGCTGTTCGCATCTGGTCTACAACTGTCAATCCTTTTTCATGTGATGCCACTATATATCCAAATGTCTTTCCAGCAAACTCTTCCCAAAAGTAATCAAGAAAGTTTTTCATGGCACCCGACATAGAGCCATGGTAGTCAGGAGAAGATAATATAATTGAATCAGCCCATTTTAGAACATTGCCGACCCTTTCTATATCATTGTTACCGTTATTATCATTTCTATTTGAGGCTGAAGGATCATATCCAGGAAGATTTGCTTGCCGCAATTCAAGTACCTGTGTATACGTTTTGTATTTCTTTGCTTCTTCAAGGACCATTTTAAGCGCTTGTGTACTATAGGAACCTTGCCGCATACTTCCAGCTATACCCAAAATATGCAGCCGGGCTGTTCGTTGTGGTTCTTTTCTACTTGTAGTAACAGGATCAATATTCTCTAGCTGTTGTTTTGGTGATCGTGAATCTTTATTTATCATTTTAAATTTACAATGTTTTTTTACGGATTATGCTCTATTAAATATGGCAGTTACTTACAAGTGACTTAGTTATGGCAATAATACTAGATAACGATCAAGCTAGTTCTGAATTTAAATAAAATAATATAGTATTGTATCCGTGAAGACAAGTGAGAAACTACAACAAAATATCTACAAATGATTTTATAAAGACGGAGGATCCAAACATGGTAGATGAGCTGCAACAGCTATACTAGAAGTGACCACTATGAGTGATGCACGCAGGGGACTTCCACTAACGAAATCTCATAAAGAGAAGATATTTCCAAAATTAACACCTGCTCAGACTAGTCGGATTGCAGCGCATGGAGTTACAAGTTCAGTACAGCCTGGCGAATTGCTAATAGAGCAAGGAGATAGATCAGTTCCATTCTTCGTTGTAGTAGCGGGTGAAATCGAAATTGTACGACCGTTCGGAACCCATGAGACCCTTGTGACTATACATAGTTCTGGTGAATTCACAGGAGAGGTCAACATGCTCTCTGGCCGACGGTCTTTAGTTCGGGCACGTGTTACCAAGCCTACTGAGATAATAAAACTGGATAACCAACAAATGTTAACTCTAGTACAGACTGATGCTGAACTCGGTGAGATACTAATGAGGGCTTTCATTTTACGTAGGGTAGAGTTAATAGCCGCTGGTGTTGGAGACATCGTTCTTGTCGGGTCAACATATTCGGCAGGTACGCTTCGGATCAAAGAGTTTCTAATGCGCAATGGACACCCATATTCCTACATAGACCTAGAACGCGACCCTGATGTACAGAATTTATTGGATAGTTTCCAAGTTTCAGCCAGTGAAATACCAGTATTAATCTGTCGAGGCGAATTGGCGCTTCGAAATCCTAGTAACCAACAAATTGCAGATTGCCTTGGCTTCAATGAGTCCATTAACCAAACCCAGGTACGCGATCTCGTAGTCATCGGGGCTGGTCCCTCAGGACTGGCAGCAGCAGTATACGGTGCTTCAGAAGGCCTCGACGTTCTAATGCTGGAAACGAGTTCGCCTGGTGGTCAGGCTGGCTCCAGCTCAAGAATAGAAAATTACTTGGGATTTCCTACCGGTATCTCCGGTCAAGAGCTAGCAGCTAGAGCATATGTCCAGGCTCAAAAGTTCGGTGCGCATATGCTTGTCGCTAGGGCAGCACGACTCAGCTGCGACCGCAAACCATATGGAGTAGAGCTTGAGAATGGGACAAGAATTTCTACTCGCACTATTGTGATTTCCACCGGTGCTCACTATCGAAAGCTATCAGTGGAAAACCTGTCTACGTTTGAAGGTGCAGGTGTATATTATGGTGCGACCTTTGTGGAGGCTCAGTTGTGTGGAGGAGAGGAAGTAATTGTAGTTGGTGGAGGAAACTCAGCCGGACAGGCTGCCGTATTCTTAGCACAGACTACAAAGCGTGTATATATGCTAGTCAGGTCCAACAGTTTGGCTGCTAGTATGTCGCGATACCTAATTCGTAGGATAGAGAATAGTCCTAACATCACATTAAGACCTCAAACAGAGATTGTAGCAGTGGATGGAAAAGATCATCTTAAATCAGTTTATTGGCGAAACAGTCAAACAGGACAGACCGAGAAGCATGAAATAAGCCATCTATTTATCATGACTGGTGCCGATCCAAACACCCGTTGGCTCAATGACTGTATCGCGCTCGACGCTAAAGGCTTCATAAAGACCGGTCCTGATCTATCGCCAGAAAATCTGAGTACTTCACGCTGGCCCTTGGCGCGCCAACCGCATTTGCTCGAAACCAGCTTACCGGGTGTTTTCGCGGTGGGTGACG
>JBQCDO010000143.1:0-14935 GCA_051961195.1 Nitrososphaeraceae archaeon
TAGTGAAAAGGGCGCTTGATTTTTCGGCTAGCGTTGGCTGCTATAAAGTTATTTTGGATTGTTCGGAAAGAAATGTAGCATTTTATGAAAATAACGGATTTAAAAGGTATGGGGTAGCGATGAGATACGATCTGTCTAGCACATAATGGGACAGATAATATGCATTTGTTCAGAATGGCCATGTATTACTCCTGACACCTTAAATAGTCAGTCTTTTCCTAAGTAAGTATTCGGTTGGTTAATATGTTAGGATTGCCAACCAGCCAATATCTTAGAACAGTATCGTATCCTTAATGACACTGTTGCTAATATCGTATTAAGTAAAATCAAATTATGGTGACACTATAAGAAATACAATGTTCAAGTCCTACTTTTGATAAAAGACCCTAATTCAAAATAATTGGTGATTAAGCAAAAAAAATTTAGTTCACATTCATTACGCCAACCGCAAATAAAAAGTTCTAACGATAAAATATTAATTAAAAGCAAACAATGCCTAAATAGGCAGATCGGTGGAAAGGCTAAGAACTTATCCCAAAAATAGATAGACATAGCTTGTCAGGGTTTTGTTCATAAGTGACGCTTCTGATAAAGTATCTTCTAACTGTCAAAAGAATCTCTGATGCGTTATGGGGATGAGGCCAGGTTGTTGATACTTCCACGAGAAAAGTCAAATAATTCCATCTGATGTCCAGCAGCAGTAGTATCATTTGGGAAGGTATTAGATGGCATTCTGTATGTTTTGGAATGTCTTAAGAACTGAATGTCAATGTCAATGGAAGATACATGTTGCCAGAGGAGTATAGTTCAGGTTCGACATGTCATCGAAGATTCCTGTATGGTCAATATAAGACATTAGAGAGATTATTGACTAGACTTGCTAAAAAAAGCGTATTATACTAAAGTAGAAATTCAATAGAGAGGCAAAGCACTTGATAGTAATAGTATATCGATAAGAGAATCTCTAGGCAGAAATGACTGGTTGGACCTAATCCTACAGACAGAGGTAAGTTAGCTAGAAACAAAACGTCATCGTTTATTGACTGATGGGTAAGATGTTCCATTATATGTCGTTATAACTGCAGAGAATACCCATGATATGAGCGCCGCTATGAATATGCGATAATATTGTAATCAAAAGACCATCATCTAGGACATAGAAGGAATAGAATCTTTATCTTGATAAGGATATCACTTTCAAGCGATCGATGCCCAGCGGCCAATAAAGGACACTACCATATATTTGATATAGAGGAGAACGATCAATTATAAAGATTAATGGTGGTAATAATCATCGTCATCATGCTAAAAGAAGATGGGTTGTAGAAAAGAACCAACTCCTGGCACAACAGGTTCAGTAAACTTTTAGTTAGGTATGCAAAGAAGTTAGGAAGCTATTTTGCGTTAGTAGTAGCAAGTTTAGGCTGTTGCATAGTTATCTGTAGGAGGATAATTTTGGGATAGGCTCTAAGTATCAACTTGTAACGAAGATACCAAATCGTATTTGCCAATTGATTCGTGTCCTGTTTCAGCGACATGGGATTCCACATCTGATTTGAATACAAAATCGAACTTGCAAACATGGCAAATCCAAACGCTCTTAAGATCATCATAATTCATGGAAAATGTATTGAAAAAACTTTGGATATAAAGAGTCGGTATATATTTAGTAGAGGTTTTCACGATTATAACTTCTAGAAGAAAAGAACAAAGTAATCTTCTAGCTCATATAAAATTTGAGCCTTGCAACTGGTCCGAAATAACTCTTCTTAATCCAGTTAAGCTGATTTTTGGATCATTGATTTTAGTTTTGCCTTTAGGTTCGACATTCCAATAGGCTTTATTATAAAATCTTTGACATCTATGGATGGCAATACCTTGCTGAATTCATCTTGGTTAATCTCGAATGCAGTGATAAACGCTATTTTCAGAGATGAGTTTTTCTCCTTAATGCGTCTATATAGTTCAAAACCGTTCATTTTAGGCATCCTAATGTCAGTAAGTACGAGGTCATAATAGTTTTCAGGATGACTTTCTACTGCTTTTAGGGCCTCTTCAGCATTGGAGTATGTCTCAACATTAAATCTGTCCTGCGAGGAACTATCATTATCAAAGAAAGAGGATTCCAGATCCCGTTTAATTATACGTAATATATCCTTCTCATCATCAACAACCAAGATTCTGGGGCGTTCGTCTTCTATTCGATTGTTGATCATTGACTATTGAAAAAAATGACTAATATTTAATGTTATCAAACAATTTACCGTAATACTTGACCTTGAAAGTATTGACGGTTAGCAATAGTTTTGTAGCTATCAGCTATAGATAGGAGATAGGGCTGCATCACAAAAAGGTGTTGATAATATTTCAAATTGGATTTATAACCAATGAATTAGTTAAACAAAAAAATATTTCCAAAGAAAATTAGTATGAGATATGTTACCTATCGCTTAAAAGACATGCTATCGCTCATAATCCGTTATGCATCCCGATGACCTAAAGATAATATGGATTTGCCAAGATTGTGACTCACATTTCATATTCTATTCTGACGTAATTGATCATAAAGAGCAGACTGGTCATTCAAAATTAATAAAGAATAGTATAATGTCCAACGAATCCATTGAAAAATAGCCTCAGAATTTTGGTGTAGTGTTGATTTGTTTATTTATTTAGTACTGACTACACTGGTTCTATGATATACAGATACGCATTTTTTATCTTACACCCAATGGAATGCAAAAGGTAAATGTCGCACCTCGTTCAGTTCCATTATTATCTGCCCAAATTTTTCCACCGTGTGCCTCGATTATACTTCGTGAAATGAATAGTCCCAGCCCTGTCCCATTTTCAGACTTTGACGCAAATTTAGAAAAGAGTCTTGGGAGGATTTCGGGATCTATTCCAAGACCGGTGTCCCGAACCGAGACAGTAACTTGATTTGACGATTTTTGGAGTTCTACTGAAATTGAACCTCTTTCAGAAAATTTTACGGCATTACTGAGTAGATTAGAAACTACCTGGTACAATCTCCCCTTATCTGCAAAGACATCAACGTCAACAGGTTTGTAAAATACTTGAATATACTGAAGCTCGGGGTTATTTGCAATCTGCAGTTTTACATCTTGTACTGCTGCTGCTAAGACATCGTTCAAATTGAACAGCTCTTTGCGAAGTTTAAGGCTCTTGCTCTCAATCTTGGTGACGTCCAAAATATCGGACGCAAGACGATCAAGTCTCTTTGCATTGCGAATAATAGACTTAATTTGTTCATTATCAAGGAACGTTGGCTCTATTCCCGTGTTAACCTGTCTTTCCATGTATTCGGCATCTCCTAAAATTGGCATTATTGGCGTACGGAGTTCGTGCGCTGCGATATTAATGAATTCCTTTTGCATCTTGTCATGGACTTTAAGTTGTTCATTTGCGCTTGCAAGTAACCTGTTGGATTCAATCAAAGATTGGTTGGCATTCTTTAGCTCACTAGTTCTAGTATTAACTGCCGTTACCAATCTTCTATTCCAAGATAGGATCAGAAAGGCCATACCCATGGAGATAGCGGCAATGGTAGCAACAACTATTGTACTAAAATTCTTTTGTTGGTCAATCAAGTATCCCACATCGCTCGTCAAATTGTGCGGGGATCCTATAAATATAGTCCAGAGATGCTTTCCGTTAATTAGGACGGGTTGGTAAGAAATGGTACTTGTATTACCACGAAAAGTGATATCTTCTGCGCCAGGACTATCTCCCAAAGATCGCTTTAATATGCTATTGTATGATCTTTTTGCGTCTGTAGGAATAGTAGATTGGAACTCATCCGATAGATAGTTTTTGCCTACAAGAGTATGATTTCTTGCATAGATAAAAACGCCATTCTCATCCATCAGGCCTAAACTACTTATAAAGTAAGGCGAGAGTCCTTTCTGTAAGAATTTCCCAATAGTTTGTACGCTAATTGCAGCAATTATAATTCCTCCAAACTTTCTTGATTCAGTGGAGTTTCGTGAACTGGTCAAATTCAAATCTGACTTATTCGGTTCGAATATCGGATATGAAACATACAATCTAGGGATTTTATCAGGCGATTCGAATATGCTGCTGTAGTATGGAACTCGCAAATCTCTTGGAACTTTGAAAAATTCACGGTCACTCAAATTGAATCCCTTATATTTTTTCAGAGTCTGGGTATCTATATTACTCCAGGTAACGATTCTGCCTTGTTTATCAAGCCAATAGTAACCGTCGGTCAATTGTTTGGTAGAATCCTGCGCCGCGTTAAGCAATACTTGTCCTGTCTTGGCTTGACTAGCGTTTTGGAGCGGAGGTGCGTTTGTGAGAGCTTGTAAGTTGTTAGTAACTGAATCTATACTGTGGACTAGAATTTGGGATAGATCATGTGCTTCTATCTTTGCGTTGGATCGCACATCCATTGAGGCAATTTGAGATATTTCGTTTGCTGTAATCGTGGAATATTGATATGAAATTGCAGATAAAAATATCCCGATGGCTGCAATAGAAAGTAAGATCGCAAGATTACTCTTTGTTAGCGTTGTTTTTATCAAGAGATGATATCTATTTCTACCATATTCCGATACATAAAGTATGAATATCGATCTTCTATCATATTTTATCACAAATATTTTAGCATGTTAAGAGGTCGAGTAGGGTGAACTATGCTTGTTGGTCTTCTATTCGCTGAGTTTAGGCATCATTGTAAGGCTCTTGTTTGATGGCTATGTAATATTTTCTTGAAATTGACTTTGTGTTACAAGAATTGATTTTATCCTAAGTATGGGGGTGGCTATCGAATTCTGCTAACAGTTTTCAGTCATGAAGGGTTTTAGGCAAAAGATAAATGTTATAGTACGATATTTCATACCATTTTCGAAATAGTTTTGCAAAGATCGGTTGCGGACAAGCGATACATATCCAGATATACAAACTGATTTAGTGTTTTCTTTATTCAAAATAATGAATTCTGTTTATGGAAGGTATTTATCTGCTCCGGGCATAATTAGTTTTATATCAGTTCAGTCAATTACAATTACGTGACTCTACCAAGGTCCTGCTCTTTTAGGTCCCAGCAAACTAATTGTAATTTGCCCCCTAATTATATACTTTCACTTGAAGATAATGATAATAACGAATACATGATTGGGGCGGTTTGCGATATACATAAGGAGGCTGTAAAGGCTAGGATTCAAGCCTTGCAAGCTAATTCAAAAATACCTAGTGGCAAAATAAAATTCAATCCGGTAGTGGTTCTTGGAACAAATTGTTTGAAGATACCACACGAGAAGTATGAGAATTTTTGATAAAACGGATGGGCCTGCCGTCCCCGATTACCTAAAATTATAGATCAACAACTAGGAGAAGCCAACAAACGGCTTCTATAGAAATGATTATGTCAGGGCGAAGTTCATAATTCTTCCGCGCGATTGAATAAATGTTGCACTTTAATGTGTAATTATGTTAGCCCGCTGGCTCAGGCTTTACTGCACTGAAAATTTGATAATAGTAATAGCAACACGTGATGAGACTTGATATTGGCATATCCTCAATTGCTTAAAGACGTGGGTGGTTCAATTGTTCTTTGCAGTACATCTATAGTTCACATGATAGATGATCTATTCATCCTATTTAATTGTCAATCAATATAAAGATGAAATTGATATTTTATACGATGTGATGCATTAATGAGCAAAGTGAAATGTTTAAAGCATCTATCATTTCAGCCTTGGTAAGATGGATCCGACAGATAAGGCCATTCTAGTGTCGCTATATATAAGCTCATTAGATCCAACACAAGCTCCGCTAGAAAGGATTAGAACTCGCTTTCCATTGCCTAAGGACATTTATAATAACAGAATTGAAGATCTAGTCTCCAAAGGATTAGTTGAAAAAAATACTGATAGGCTCACCTTTATTGGCAGAGATGCTATTAAGGTGGTTTTGGTAGGTGGAGTATTTGATCTGATCCACCCTGGCCACATTCGAACCTTACTCGGAGCAAGATCACATGGAGATGTTTTGATAGTGGTTATTGCACGAACCTCTACTGCACTTAAGTTAAAGAAATACAGACAAATCTATCATGATGAAGATTTGCGTAGGGAATTGGTATCATCCCTGAGTTTTGTTGATCTAGCCGTAATTGGCAGAGAAAGCTCACTTTATGATACTGTCGAATTTATCAAACCTGATATTATTGCGTTGGGATACGATCAGACCCACAGCGAGAAAGAAATTGCAGAGAACTGTCGAAAGAGAAATCTAAACGTTAGGGTAATCAGACTAAATACGCCAGTACCGAAGATCAAAAGCTCTAAGATAAAAGAAGAACTTGGAGAATCAATTTATGGGATATAATCGATTGACTGAATCTTATCGTCACCTGACGTTACTAGAGTGAACTCTTATCTTGACATTGTCTCCATTTCGAATTCCCAAATAATCTTTGATACAGACCGGGGCGATAACTTCTAATAGACTATTGTCATAATGTGTTCTCTCCAAAATGAGGATCGCTGAATCTGTGATAGCTCCATCATTTATGTCTGCAGGGTAACATTTAACCCAGCCATAGGTCCGTGATCCATCGCTAAATCCATCAATATAGATATGAGAGGATCGGTCTATGTCGTGTCTCGGATTGGTATACAATTGTTCAGACAATTTGACATTTAAAGTTCCAGGATATGGTTGATAACCCAGCTTTTCGATAAATTGTGTCCTATACCCTTCCAGCGACATATAGTAGGCTCCTTCACCCATGCCCGACACGACTTTTCCTTCAAATGAAATAAGTGTCGACTGAGAGGGGGCTTCTAACGCCGTTTTAAGCAAAGACGACATGTTTTCGATTTGCTTATAACCTCGGTCTGTTACTCGCACCTTGAACTTTTGCCCCGTTCGTGCCCGAGCAATAAATCCCAGAGATTCCAATTCCAAAAGGTGCTTTGAAGCGGCTTGCTGCGATTTATTTATGCGTTTTCCTAACTTGCTAGTATTAATTTCTATAAAGCCTTGACCCGCACCCATTACCAGCAGCTCTGCTAATGTAAGTATGTGAATAAAGTTGACATCTGACATTTGGCCTACTACTAATTGCCTGTACCTATATCTCCAAATGTTCTTATTTTTATATCTAAAGGCTTCTTAAAATCAGTTGTTCTATGTCCTACAATATATTCAATACCCGCCTTGTTTGCAGCTTCCACTAGTCTTTGAGTGACTATTCCGTCTAGAACCAATACCTTTGCACCTTCTGTACTATTCAGGCGTTTTAGTAGATCTGATACCGGGACTTTCAGAAGAATTTTCATTGAGCCATCCAAAACTACGGCCTCTAATGTTTCATTAATCTGGGGATAAACGTCTCTAACAACCGAAACAATTTGCTGATTATCTTGATTGTCAATATCATTTCCAGCAGGAACCGTTTGGGCCTGGTTTGCCTCACGCTGTACAGCAATAGGATACTCTTGTCTATCTCTTCGGTGAGTATGTTTTCGATCCGATAAATGCTCTGTGCTAACTACGTCTGGGATGCTGATTGGGGCCACCTCGCGTAGTATTTCTGCGAGCTCCAGGGGAGTACAATCCTCAACCTCTCTACCTGGAGGAGCCCTAACTACTCGATCCATCTTAACCATGCCCTGCAACTCCTTTAGTATTAGATCACCTGCTCGATCACCATCCAAAAACGCTACCACTCTTTTTCCGTCCGTAAGCTTCGTTATAGATTCGTCAATTTTTGCGCCCTCTATAGCAATAGCATTATCAAAGCCTGCACGAAGAAGGTTTATCACATCTGCTCGTCCCTCTACAAGGATAATCCAATCAGAATCAAAAACTCCGCTTCCACAGGCAAGTTGTGCCTTGCCAAACGCTGTCAACTTTCCTGGCTTGCTAGCATCATAGACATCCTTTAGCATTTCTTCACCTTCGCTAATAGTTTTTGTTGCCCAATCCTGAACTATTTTCTTTGCTCGGTCCACAATAACTTTTTTCTTTATTGCTCTGATATCATCAATGCCGATGAGCCCGAATTTAGCTTGAAAGGGGCCTACTTTGTCGATACTTTCGATCGCAGCCGCTATAAGGGCTGCTGTAGAGATATCAGTGCTCATTGGAATTAAGGCATCTCCTCTTGCCATGTTAGACCTAGTGTCAACATTTACTTCGATCCTTCCGACTTTTGAAACCTTTTGCAGTTCATTCAAATTCATTTCCGGCCCGAGGAGACCTTCTGTTTGTCCAAAAATCGCACCTATTATATCGGCCTTCTCAACTAAACCATCAACCTCGAACTTTAATTTAACATGATACTTTACAATACCGGTACTGGGCAATTTCATAACCTCATTATTATTAAGTGAATTTACGGAGTCATCGCTTGAATATAAGTGCTTTGACAGTACTTACATCTGAAGCATTCCAATCACGTATAGAAATAAAGGTCGGGTCGGGAACCTGTGATGCCTGAAAGGTAAGGCGCATAAGAAGAAAGATCCTCGACATGTCTTATCTTTCCGTTGTCAATGCCGGCCATTTTCTTTTTATATAATAAACTCACATTTCCTCCTCTGTATTGTAGTTGGCTTAGCAGTTTTCTTGTCAAATTCTTTCCAGTTCTATCCATGTCGAATAACAAAATTATCTTCTTCTTAGTCAAAGAATGGCTGTCGACAAAATCCGTAACTCCCTTAAAATGGTTGAATACGCTTAGATTGCCATTGAATCCGGCGCTCGTTAGTGCTTTGACATCCCTCTTGCCCTCAACCACAATAACTGAACCATTTTCCGATTCCTTATTTAACATGAAGATGAAATCGTGCAATCTATTAAGCTTCTCATGATCAATAGTTCTAAAGATCAATTGAACTTATGTTACTCCGGTAACGCCGACATTTATTTTTTGTTGTAATCCGTATCTAGCTGTGAACTGAGAGCCCGATTTTAGTTAGCTCAAGGCGAGTAAACTTCGCATTCGTTGTTATTACTATTAATTTCCTCGCATTATTGCTAGCTGAGAAGCAAAGTTATAATTATCGGCAAATCGTTATATGTATTCACCAGTTGCTATTCGGTTCGTTCGTGTTAGAGATTGGTGGATCAGAATGGCTAATCATAATCCTGCTTGCTTTGATCTTGTTGTTTGGTTCGAAAAAAATTCCCGAGTTATCAAGAACCCTAGGAAGGGCAGCTGGGGAATACCAAAAAGCTCATCAAATGTTCAAAAGCCAAATGCAGAACGCCGACTTGGGCTATTCTAACGATGTGAATTTTATGTCGCCAAACATAATCGGACCAGTATCTAGCGAGAAGGAAAAATTGGCAACAATTGCAGATTCGCTTGGCATTATATATTCGGATAGCACAACTGAAGAGGAACTCAGGATTATGATATCCGAGAGAATGCATGGGTGATACTTTTAAAATATGTCCGCAGTCCAGGTATGAAATTGGAACAGAGATAAGGTAACAAGTTCTGGTATTCTGCGAGATGTCAACATATTCAACACTTAAATATATCGATTTTTTGAATCACTACAATGTCAAAATCAGACAAGGATCTCACTCTAAACCCTTTCGAAATAGCACTCAAACAATTAGATGAAGCGGCTAATTTAATAAACCTTGAATCAGGCATGCGAGATGTGTTGGCTAATCCTAAACGTGTACTCACTGTCTCACTTCCTGTTAAGATGGATAATGGAAAGATACGAGTTTTTACCGGATTTAGATCTCAACATAATGATGCGAGAGGACCATTTAAAGGTGGTATACGCTATCATCCTCAAGTGACTGTAGAAGAAGTCAAGGCATTATCTATGTGGATGACATGGAAGTGTGCAATAGCTGATATTCCTTACGGAGGTGGCAAAGGCGGAATAATTTGCAATCCTAAGGAAATGTCGGAGATAGAATTAGAACGGCTGACGAGACGATACGCTTATTCTATAGCTGATATAATTGGTCCTAGGACCGATATTCCTGCCCCTGATGTGTATACGGGAGGAAAAGAGATGGCATGGATTATGGATACTTATTCTGCTCTTAAAGGAAATTTCGGTCAACCTGAAATAATTACTGGCAAGCCTCTTTCAATTGGAGGCTCATTGGGTCGAACTGAAGCCACCGGCAGAGGATTGACGTTTACAGTACGAGAAGCAGCAAAGAAATTAGCAGTTGACTTGAAACAAGCTACTGTAGCAATCCAGGGCTTCGGAAACGCCGGACAGTATGCTGGGCAGTTACTAGAGGATCAAGGAGCTAAAATAGTGGCAGTTTCAGATACTAGGGCCGCTGTCTTCAATAAAAATGGACTAAATGTGGAAGGTCTGAGAAATCATAAGGAAAAGAATGGTTCTGTGGTAGGCTTCCCTGAAGCCAAAGCTATATCTGGTGAGGAAATCCTTGAGACTGAATGCACGATCTTGATACCAGCAGCGCTTGAAAATCAAATTACTCAAAAAAATGCCTCAAGAATAAGTGCAAAAATTGTAGCAGAGGCAGCAAATGGTCCCACTACTCCCCAGGCGGACGAAATATTGTTTAAAAATAAAATCCTGCTAATCCCTGATATTTTAGCAAACGGGGGCGGTGTAACTGTATCTTATTTTGAATGGCTACAAAATCTACGGAGAGAGTACTGGACAGAATCTGACGTTAACGAGAGATTGGATAAAAATATCTCTAAGGCCTTTGCTGACGTTTACAATACTCATGAAAAACATGGAGTAAACATGAGAAAGGCTAGCACTCTGTTGGCTATAGAAAAAGTCGCAGAGGCGACACGGATCAGGGGTCTATGGCCTTAGATTACGGCTTATTATTTTCCTCCTTACTTATTCAGTATTAAATGAATGTCCGCATGAACAGCTCTTCGTAACGTTGGGATTATTGATTTTAAATCCAGAACCCATAAGGCTGTCTACGTAGTCCACGTTTGCTCCTTTAAGATACCTCTGACTATATCCATCAATTAACACCTTTACTCCGTTTTGCTCTATTACGCTGTCATCTTCTTCTGGCTTTTCTTCAAATCCCATACCATATGACAGACCCGAGCATCCACCACCAGAAACGTAAACTCTAAGATACAAATTATTATTTCCTTCCTGTTTCATAAATTCAGCCACCTTCTCTGCTGCCTTGGTGGTAATCGTTATTACTTGGCTTTGTTGTGTGCTCTCCATTTTGCTATATTAGGCTTAATAAATATAATAACTTTTGCTTTCAATAGTATTGAATTTTTTACCCTGCGAGAAATTATCAAAAAATTTGATGATTACCCACGCCTGCAGTCATTGCTTGGTCAGATTAGACCACTTTGCGAGAGTGCTTGCAGCACTGACCCACGTAGTAACAGAATCGTAGACTGGAACATTCCTATCTTCTATTTCACTGGAAATTTTTTTCGTAAAAGGTCCTCCCATCGCTCCGACTAGTATAGGCTTTTTCATTAGCTTTTGAAAACTTCCCAAAACATCCACTATGTTCTCTTCCAAGGGATCATCCTGGAATACAAACCAAGGCATAACGATATCGACATTTGGATCATCCAAAAAGGCTTGGATCGCAAAGCTATAATCACTAGTATTCGCTGAACCAGTAACATCACAAGGGTTACCAATCACATAAGTTGGCGGATAGTGATCTTTTAGCTTTTGCTTTGTCTCCTCTGTTAACTCTGCTAGCCGTAGGCCGAGCCTATCAAACTGATCTATGGCTGCAATGATTGGTCCTGCTCCGTTTGTTACCATTGCTACTCTATTACCAGATGGAACAGGTTGCCATGTTAATGCCTTAAGTGATCCGGTAAGTTCCTCATAACTATCGACTGAGATAATTCCTACTTGGTCAAATGCGCCTTTTACTACCTTGTACGTTCCTCCAAGTGAACCAGTATGCGAAGCAGCCTGTTTTGCACCTCTGGAACTACGGCCGTTCTTAAATACTACAATTGGCTTTTTCCTATTTTTAATTACATCTTTGGCTGCATTTATAAACTTGCGCCCATCTCCTAGTCCTTCTACATAAAGACCTAAAACTTTTGTTTCAGGATCTTCTGACAGATACCAAATCATGTCTGCCTCATCAACATCTGATCGATTTCCGTATGAAATCATCTTGCTCATCCCAAATGAATCAGCGGTCTCCATGAACGCTATACCCACGGTGCCGCTCTGGGACAGAAAAGCAACATCTCCCTTCTTTGGTCGTAACATCCTCTGATGTCCCTGGAACGCACAATCTAGCCGATTATCGCCATTGAATACTCCTATGCAATTCGGCCCTATGATTCTGATACCCAGATTACTTGATAACTCCTTTACCTGTTGTTCAATAGCTGCGCGCTCTCCGCCTAACTCTTTTCCACCACCTGAAATAATCACCATATTGTGAATGCCCTTAGCTCCACTTGTTCTGAGCAAGTCAGGAACAAATCTGAGATCGACTGTTACAACAACAAGTTCGATTGGATCTGATATATCCTCAAGGTTTTTGTAGGATTTAATTCCCAGTATTTCCGGATAGCCCTTTGCATTGACAGGATAAACTTTGCCCTTATAATCATGTTTGACAAGGCTTTCTAGAACTGAGTTGCCTATTTTCCCAACTTCTGGAGAGGCCCCTATCAATGCAATTGATTTAGCGTTAAAAAAGAGGTCCATATATGTAGAATTAGGTTTTGCCATTGAAATAGTGTCTGAATTGATACTGTCTCTTAAGATTATCTTTGCATCTACCACGCAATAATCTCGAGGGTATAAAATTACCGGATTAAAGTCAACACTTTCGAAATACGGCGCTAAATCAATCCCTAGTCTCCCAATCTTCAAAAGAGCGTCCTTTAATACACCAATGTCAATAGCTTCTGAACCCCGGAAGCCCTTCAAAAGCTTCGAGCCTTTTAGATCTGTTAACATTTCCTCAGCATCATTTTCATTAATGGGAAGAACTCTGAAGGACACATCTTGAAAGACTTCTGTAAATATCCCGCCCAATCCAACCATTAGAACAGGTCCGAATTGGGCATCGTTTTGTAGACCGATTATTATCTCAATGCCTGGAGGAACCATTTTTTCTAACAGGATACCCTTTATTTGATATTGCTTTGATAATCTATCATACATCTCCGAAAAGACCGCCTCGGCTTCTGAACCTGACTTTATCCCAACCTTGACTCCCTTTACATCAGTCTTGTGCAGAATCTCTGGTGAAACCACTTTGGCTACCAATGGAAAACCAATCTCAGTAGCCTTCTTCTCTGCCTCACCAGGAGTAGTAACGAGAGCATAAGGGGGCACCTTGATTCCATAATCAGCCAGAAGCTTCTTTGAGGATTCTTCGGTAATTACTTTTTGATCGAGTGCTAATGTACTATCAAACATCTCTTTTAGGTTAGTTTTAACGCTCATTGACTATGCCTCCAAAAGAAGGACTGCTTCTAATTAACTTTTACTTCATAGACAAAAATCTCGACCCGTCTACCGCTGGTCAAAATATCAGTCTCAGTCTTGTTCGCTGCGGTAATAATGTATTTCAGTCAGACTCGTATTGCTAATAAATTGATAGAGAGAGATCGGCCGATTATATAGTACCTCATCTAACAATGTGAGTCCATTCATTATTTATATGCAGCCACAATAATAGCGCCGCCCATAAGTCTAGTATTAAATTCAACTTTGGAGAACCTTCGCAATAAATTTTTGAGCTCTGAGTTTCTGGGCCACTTCAAGTACGTGCCATACAGTGTCCTGAACTTTAATCCTTTCTTACCCGCGGCTGCGTAGGCAAGTATCCTGAGTAAGTATTTCAGATAAAACGAAACTCCTATTCTTTTCAAGAACGAATCTGGTTTACCCAAGTCTACGATAACAAGCAAGCCTCCGTCGCGTAATATTCGATGCATTTCAGAAATAGCTTGTTCAAGATGGATTGCGTCGCGCAAGGAGTAGCCGCAGAGTATAACATCGAAAGCCCCATTTTGAAATGGCATATACTCAAAAATGCCTGAAGATAGTGCTGTTGAAAAATTATTATCAAACAATTCCTTTGCTCTTCTGAGCATATCAATAATCGGATCATACATTATCAAAGTTAGTTCACCATTAGCCTCTTCGTGTGCCATCCTGGACATATTACCATAGCCAGATCCTGCATCTAATACGATGCTTTTAGGTAATATCCTGCCTTCCATTCCTAGACGGCGATATTTGACATCTTTGCCTAAAGATATAGCTGAATTGACTTTGTCGTAGACGGGAATTACATAACGCAGGACTAGTATTACCTCGTTCCAATATTTCTCGCCAAGTCCTGACAAAGGCGGTAACTCTTATCAAAGCACTCTATTATGGCTTTGTATTGATAGGTCTATCTAACCAGCCTACGTTGGCTAGTCAAGATTCCAAAAACTGATAAATAACTGACGTAGTATGTATATTTGTGTCCGCGATTACTGAACATATTTGTCCTGATTGTGGTTGTCTTATTGTACATAATAACCCAACAACTCTTCAAAGTATGAAAGAGATTCATGACCAACTTTGCGTCATAAAAAACCAGAGAGCTAGAGCACTGGAAGCCACCAAAGCAACCGTTGCAAAGCCCAAAACGACACCTCTAGCTCCTCAGCCCTCTATCGCGACTCAACCGGCCATCGGCTCGGGTCCTGCTGCAACGCCTGAACAAACTTCCCAATCTGCTGCTACTCCAGCTCCAAGTGGAGATACTACAATTTCACTTACTGGATCTGGCACCAGTTATTCAAAAATGGATGGCCCAATCGATCCTGGTTTCAAATCTTCAAGACAGGTAGTAGGGACATATCAAGGAATCAAAGTATGGGGGCCTGTTGATGCACCTGGACAGTTAGGAATTTGGGGTAACGAGGTTACTGTTGATTTCGATATATGCG
>JBQCDO010000144.1:0-33265 GCA_051961195.1 Nitrososphaeraceae archaeon
GAGCAATATCTGTAGTACTGCATCAGATATACTACACTTAAAGACATTAATTATTATAATCATTCTTAACAGATCTTGATGTCTTAATTATTCAATACAAATCTCGATTTACGGCCGGATTGGTCTACAACTATATTACGCACCGTCTCATCTTAATGGATGCAGTATTACTCACATTCTGTCTTTGCAATTTTTTAGGCTATTTCTAGTATGTTTTGTCTCAAAATGACACGAGCCTTTATCGTGTAATCTCGAAAATTTCAAATAGAGATATTCGATCATTTGTTGTCCTGTAGGTACTGACATAATGAGCTTCGAAATTCCGTATCCAAAAGGCAGTATTGCTATCAAATTAATAGAGCGTCTGGTCCACTTTTTATATCGCCGCTAGGATTTAACAGATGAAGAGACGTGAACTTTATGGACTGTGGAACCTGGTTAAGCAGTCCACTTTTGTCTGCCTCTTTCAGTGATATGAAATCTATAATCTCATATATGTCAAGAAGATCGACTATGTGTTTGAACGTAGAACAAGGAACACAATCAGCATCGTAAGCTATTATGTAGTTAGATAACCAAAATCACCTTCATTTTATTAAACTCTAGTTATAAAAATATAATTGTCCGCTATAATGAATGAACCCTCCAAAAGCAAGACCGGATCTTTAGTTGACCTTTGATTGCCTTGAGCATTTTGGTACATTCTTTTTTACCAACGTAATATAGATTATATCCGTTTTCCAGATTCTATAAATCCTTTTTTTGTTCACACTGTTATTCTGGAATATAGATGACTTTCTACGCTATTGTAGGTAGTATATCTGAATGATACTTCCTTGTTTTGCATTACAGCTAACCTAGACATTATATGCTCTCGAAACAATCTTTTTAGAATCGTTTCTTTGTAAAAAGGGAGAAAGATTTAGTAACATATGTATTACATACATAGAGTAAAAATGAATTGCGTAAATTGTGGTGACCAAATAGGGAATGAAAGAAATTCAGACGACAAGTTTTGCTCAGATCAATGTAAAGTGGAATATGAATTGGAACACAATAGAAAATGAAAAATCTTTTCTTTTGAAATAACGCTTATCGCAAGTAAATAGAGCCAACGCTGGAATAATGCCGCATTAAGCACTACATTTACATTTACATTTACATTTACATTTTAATCACAATGAGAGATACTAACTTAGTTATTAGATCACTGAGAGTATTTGATAGTTCGAGATATAATATTTAATAAATTATATTTAATTTGGAACAAACACTGGACTCAACCTGGCCACAAATATGGGAGTTATGATAAATTTACTAGAGATTGTCAGCGGGTTGCGGCATTAACTGAGGAGAGTACTACTGTTAGCATTAAAATTAATAAAATCTGAAATCTCCATAATTAGATTATTGTAATTACTACTGTTATGAGACTCAACTTTAACCTACCGCCAGGACTTAAGAGAACATTTTTCCAAAAATAAACTAATGATCTTGAAGATGACTCCAAATATCTGACGATAAGTGATAGATTTTATGAAAAGCTTTTTTTAGCTATTCTAATTTTGTTGGGCATCTCGCATTACTCGATCACTGCGGCAAAATTGTGTCCTAGAAACGAGCTCGATCTATATATCATAATATAATAATTAAATAGTGAAGGATTTCTCGAAGAATATATAGCAAACCATTAGCACTAAAATCCATAAATGTGTAAATGTGTATTCCAGGTTAAGTCGAAATTCGGAAATAGGGTAGGCGCTCTATACTATAGAATCCTTAAAGCACCAAGATTTTACAATTATAACCAACCATTTTTTGTAGTTCAAATACGTACCCGCGACCAGGATTGTGTCCATTCAAATTTGCAGATCTCACACTTTACTTTCTGGATACAAATTCTATTGTTAATCGGGATTCTTTGTAGTGATATGTGATTCTGTGAAGCACAATATGAACACGAATGGCTAGTTATTCCTAGATATATTTTCCTTGCTTGTATCGAAGTAAAACTCATTTATTTTCAACCCTTCAATAATAAATGATAGATAGAGAAGACAAAAATGGTATCCTTAATGAGGATATCTAACATCATAAATCCCACATGTAGCCTACCACAGGATGACAATCTTAAACTGGTCTCCAAGATAATACAGTATATCTATTGTAATGATTGATGACGTACCTATAGTATTAGGTCAGACATATTTAAGAATTCTAAAAAAATTTACGGTATGTTCTATACCCTAGTTGTAATTGTTGTTTTAATCTCTGAAAGATAAATCTACAATAGTTAGAGTATACAGTACGATAGGATAAACTATGTATAACTATGCATAACTATGAACCACGATAACCCGTGCTTCTAGTAGCATACTAATCGGAACCGATTTTTGTTTTTTCAAACAGAATTGTACTCATAAAACTTATCAGCTATAGCACTAGAAAATACCGGTGCTCATTACGGTAACCATATGCCAATGTCTAAACTTTTATCATTAACAGAAAGTATGTAGCCAGGATTTTCATATTTGCTTTAATCTTCCTTATAATATATTTATCCGTAGGTAGTATACTAGTAGACGGTAGAAGGAATCAGGTTTGTAGCAAAGAATACAAACAGAATTTTCTTCATCTATTATTTATTATCTGCGGGAATTAATCATTACCCTATTAATCCTCATTGCGAATGAATATTTAATTATCTGTATTTCAATAATTGTTAACATTTCATTTTTTTGCTAATTATATTCTTCACAAAGCTTGTAAGCGATGTCAGATTTTTAATTTAATCATTAAGGGTGACAGATCAGCTAAAATATTCAAATTTATTATAAAAGATTTGAATAATACTGATTGCCCAGGTGTTCACGTAACACTGGAATATTGAACCAGTCAATAGGGCACAACCATGCAGAGAACTATCACTAACATTCTAGTGCTATACAATCATTGTTTACACTGTAGTTCATAAATCCAGCTTGTGCCTAGAGTTCGCATAATTTTTTACAGTTATCTAATTGAAAACATGTTAAGGTATCCTTATCCAAAAATTTAGTAAATAAATGGTTCCAATTGAATTACTAACCGTAATTTAATTTATGCCTGGAAATATTTACGCACCGTGACCAACGATGTTCTGGTCCACTATATCTGACCATTATTTTAGCACAACCGAATATATTACATCAGAACTATATCTTCCTAAATTTTTGAGCCGCAGTCCTCACAATAAAGCGCATCCAAATTATTCTGGTATCCGCAGGAATTGCACTTTATAGAACTGGAACTGGAACCAGAACCATGGTCCGTCTGAATTGATTGTGTTTTAGTATTCACCAGAATAATGTCACCTATTTTTGAAATATCATCCCAAGATACATCGATGGCATTAATATTAGTGCTACGTGGATTCTCATTACTAACTTCGCTAATCTTGACATTTATTTTTATATTTCCACTTTGCGATCTTCGAAGTCCGACTTCCTGAACATTTCCAATTAACATTGCACCACTATCATAGGCAGGCATCCCAACCAGTGACTGGATAGGAAAGAATTCGCCTTGACTTATCAATGATCTAGTTTGAACGTTTGGAAAACTAGTGCGATTGTGTTTCGCTCCTATTGTAGTGGATTCATTCCTGACAGTAGATAGGTTATCACTTGAATCTTGATTTGACGATTCAGATCCTGTTTGAGTTGATGAAGTCGAATCATTACCGAATTTTCGATATTGCGCAATTGTACTATTGCATTCTCCACATTTGTATTCTCCTTTCTCGATCAAGGTTACGCCTTCGCCAAGCTGCTCATTCGGATTTTCATAGCTAATCTTCGGTGGTCCATCATATTGTTTTTCACATTTATTGCAATAGTATTTAGAGAAGCGTTCCTCTTGCAATCTTCCCACACCTGCAAGAAACAATTCTGGCCCTCCTAGATTTCCACTTCTCTGTTCTTCATCCGTGACATTCGCTATTGCGTACCCGCCAGAGCCTCTTAGCTTCTTCTCTTGAAGTTTGTCTTCTCGAATCATAACAGACTTAATAATTAGTTGACTAATCGTTGCTATTAGTGTTTTGGACAGTAACTCACCCACGTGCACATGACTGCATTGTAATAACAAATAGAAGTCATATATTCCCAGAATTATTCATGACTTCAAAGCAAAGACTCTATTAAGTTTATTTTATATTGGATTGATATAATCGAAAGCGTCCACAGGAAAATAAAGCTTATCCTCGGGACCAGAAAGGGCGAAGGAATTCCAGGTTGAATCCTTGTCATTGCCTATAAAATAAAGCCAATTAAAATAATAAATATTTATATAGATTAAAAAAACCAGCAGAAATTTACTATTTCCGATGTTTTACGCTATACATATCAGAAATATCAGTCAAAATAATAAAAAGTATGAAGCTCGATCATTTATCGCATACCTTATATCTGTGTGTATAGTACAACATGTAAGCAAGAGGTTGACGGTAGATTTTAAAATAAGAGCTAATTTCTTCCGTAACTTTTGTAATATTAAAAGTGAATAAAAAGTTGACACCAACATTCAAAGAATTAGGAATGAGTGCTGAAATACTAAAGGCACTTGAAGAAAATGGATTTAAAATGCCCTTCCCGATCCAAGAAGAAGCTATACCATATATTTTGAAAGGTGTAGATGTCATCGGACAGGCACATACAGGCACAGGTAAGACAGCTGCGTTTTCATTGCCATTATTGACAAAGTTAAAGCCCAATGGACCGATTCAAGTTTTGATATTGGTCCCAACTAGGGAATTGGCAATGCAGGTAACGAATGAGATTAATAAATTCGCAAAATATGTTCATGTCAGAACTGTATCGGTCTATGGTGGCCAGAGCATCGGCATACAACATGATCAATTGAGGAAAGGGGCGCAGATAGTAGTAGCAACCCCTGGAAGATTGATAGATCATGTCAAGAGGGGCTCAATTCATTTAGACCACGTGAAGTTTGTCGTTCTGGATGAAGCTGATAGAATGCTAGACATGGGATTTATCGATGACATCAAATTCATACTCTTTTATGTTAATGAAGATAGACAAACATGCTTGTTCTCTGCCACTATGCCACCAGAAATTTTGCGCCTGGCTCAAGAATATATGAAAGATGTTCGGGAAATAAGGCTGAACGAAGAGGAGCTGAGTTTGGAAACTATAGATCAATCATATCTTATTGTGGATGAGAAGGAAAAATTCAAACATTTGTGTGATTTCATTAGAAATAGAGATAAGAAGCAGACCATCGTTTTTGCTGCGACTAAACAAAGGACGCATAGACTTGCTGGCGAATTGAAGCACAGTGGATTTAGCGCAGTAACAATTCATGGAGATCTTTCGCAAAAACAAAGAGATAACGCAATGTATCGATTCAAAAAAGGGACTGACGATATCCTTGTTGCCACTGACATAGCGTCAAGGGGAATAGATGTTCCGGCTGTAGGTCATGTGATTAACTATGACGTTCCCGGAGACCCCTTAATATATTTCCACAGAATAGGGAGAACTGCCAGGGCTGGAGGAACCGGTAGAGCTATATCCTTGGTCTCTCATGATAGAGTTGATGACTTTTCTAGGATTTTAAACCAAACTGAACATCCCATCCGAAGACTCAACGATGAAATGGGCGTCAAGATTCCAGTTTTTCAACAAAACTCTTATCGTAGACCCCAATACAGGCGTGGCTATAGTAACAATACAAACAGATCCTATGGCAATCGAAGTTATGGTAGCGGCGGTAGTAGATATGGTAGAGATCAGTATAGGCGCGGCTATAGTCACAATACAAACAGATCCTATGGCAATCGAAGTTATGGTAGTGACGGTAGTCGAAGTTATGGTAGCGGCGGTAATAGATACGGTAGAGATCAGTATAGGCACAGCAATAATGCCCAACATTTCAGGTGAATATGGCTTTCAAATGACTGCCCTCTAACTAAACTTGTAACTGACTGCCTGCCATATAGCTCGACTTACTGTTCTTACCCTCATTTTTTAAGAAATCTGATATTATATACTGGGTTCTCTTGCCGATATGATCCGTTCGGAAATTCTAAAAGATTGGGTGGGGTGACATTGCTTCAGATAGCCTTGACAATATAACCAAGTTCTTTCAACTTGTTTAAAATTGCTCAGCCGATACTGGAAGAACTAATTCGGCTATAGACATAGGGAATAACGTTGCTATCGGTAAATATATATCTGAAAAAAAGAATTATGTATTAGATGCGCTATATTGAACAGGATGATTCTTTTGTTAAAATTGCTAACTTGATCGGAGGGGAGGAATACTTAAAAGTTGCACGCTCTCTCTTAAGTACGGAAGACGCTACTGATGAGGAAATTGCAGGAGCGACGGGCCTTAGAATTAATGTAATAAGGAAAGTCTTGTACGACATGTTTGGAAAGGCGCTAATTACCGGTATACGAGTTAAGGATGAGAAGAAAGGTTGGTTTGTATATAGATGGCGTGCAAAAGGAGATCAGGTCGATAATTTTATAGACAACCAGAAGAAAAAAATTCTAGATAGATTACAAAAACGTCTCGAATATGAAGAATCTTCAGAGTTCTATCACTGTGGTAACAAAGATTGTCCTTATGTAAAGTTCGATTCTGCTATGGAAGTTTTCTTCAAATGTAGCAATTGTAAAGAACCGTTGAACATGATAGACAATAGCAAAATTAAAGAGGCTCTAAGATACAAAATTCAACAAATATCGAATGATGTATCATTAAGGAGATAGACGATATGATTAAATTTTCTGGGCATAAGTAGTCAAACCCCTCAATCGTATGAAGGCTAAACTCGTACTGATCAGCCAAGTCATAAAGCACAATCACTCTAATCAATAATTTTCATAATAATGATTTTTATAACATGTAGTACAAGACTATCTCACCACCGTCTTGTTTGACAATCTTTTTTAACTTCATCCTTATTCCCTCGGGCATTCTTGAATATCCGTATCCTTCAACGATAGTAGTAGCTGATCTGCCACCTACGATCCTTGGTGCTATTGTTACAATCAATTCATTGACGATACCCAATCTAAGAACAGACCAATTAATTTCGCCACCTCCTTCGACTAGAATTTTTTTGAATCCCATTTCTTTTAATCGTGCAAACACCATTTTCAGATTGACGTCTTCTCTTCCTGCAATCATGACCATTGCGCCAGTATTTCGTATCTTCTTAATTCTCATACTTTTCGCTCTTCTCGTTACAGCGATTATGGTCCTGACTTTATAAGCAGATTGTAAAATCCTTGATTGCAGTGGTATTCTCGCTGTACTGTCTATTATTATCCTAGTAGGTTCTCCTCTATCTCTCTGTACCTTGTCAAGCCTAGCTGTGAGTCTTGGATTGTCCATAAGAACAGTTGATATACCTACCATAATGCCGTCTACTGATGATCTTATAGTATGAACCCTTCGTAGGTCCTCCATCGACGACACTGTAGAATTTCCTGTTATCGTTGCAATTTTACCGTCAACCGTCATGGCTGAATTGATTATCACATACATGTTTTATAGATCTGATCCGTTAACGAATCTACCAGTGATCATGACACCTTTGATCGAATTTTGGTTCGCTCTGTGGACTATTGAGGCATATGGATCATGTATTGGATACAATTCTATGCTAGTCTTATCAAGAAATATGAAATCAGCAGATCTGCCGATTTCGATGCACCCTGAATTGAGGTGGAGTATTTCAGAAGCATTGATGGTAGCCATTTTCAGCACATTCTTTGCATCTAAATTTATTCCGCTTGACCTAGAGGTCTTCCAAATGTAGTCCATTTCTCGAAACATATCAGGACTATTTATCATTATGTTGTCAGTACCGATTGCGACTTTACATCCACTTTTTAACATATGTGTAATCCGTGGAATCCCGCAACCTAGGACTCCATTGGCACGGGGACAGACTACAATTCCTATTTCATTCTTGGCTATCAACGAAATATCCTCATCGGTTGCCTGAGTCATATGAACCACAAAATTAGGTTTCAGATGTTTAACTATCCTATAAACTTCAGTCTTACCAGTTCTACGTAGAGAGAATTCTACTGTGCTTTTAGATTCTGCAGCATGAATTCCTAATTGAATATTTTTGGTCCTATTTTTAGGGCCATCTGATTTCGAGAGTTTGTTTATTAATTTGTTGTATTGTCTTAATGATGAATCGGTATTTTCATTTGCGCCACTTATCCCGAACCCATGGCTAACATTCAAAAGATTAGTTGCTATCTCTAACACTTTAACTGGGAGTTTGCTTTTTTTTATTGGCTGCAAATTCTTGTCTTCATGCTGTCCATTCCGATCTATATCAAAATAATATTCTACTCTTCCAAGTATTAAACACTTTATCGGGAGATCGAAAATTGCATTTCTAAGAATTGCTACACCTTCTGTACCACCTTCTCTGAAATCTACGAATGTTGTTATCCCATTCTTCATCATGGATATCGCCGATGCCCTCATCAAAGTACTCAAATGTTGTGAATTGCTTTTTTCAAGTATTTTCTTTTTTATTCCTCTCATAGGATGAACCGCTTCTAGACCACGATCAGTTGCCATGTCCTTTCCGATAGAATCCCCTATGTGAGTGTGGGCATTAATAAATCCAGGTACTATCAAATAACCCTCGGCATCTAGAATGTTTAAAAATTTATAATTATCGTTACTCTCATATTTTGCAGCGCTAGCTTTCTTAATTATTCCATCCTTACCTACTTCGATAAATCCAATGTCTATATAATCTAGGTTTTTTCCAAGTAATAAGCTCGCATTTTTTATGACTAGAGACATTGTATTTCATAGATTGGCTGAACCTTTCCACTTTTTCGCATGTGTCGAATGGTGTCCAATGCTCTCGTCGAAGCTTCAGCCGCTCCTTTGCCTGTCCTGCCTATGCCTATTCCGCAGTTTAGTTTAACTCCAAGATCCGTGCTGATATCATTAATAATTCGCTGTATTTCATTATCAGTTGCATCATTAGTTATCACCATGAAATTGTCTCCTCCGAGAAAAAATGTTAACGATTCAATTTTAAGAAATTCGTCAGATAACCTTGAATATGTCTTTATGACAAGTGAGGTAACCTCATAAGGCGATAGCTGATTACTAATCGTAGATGATCCATCTATATCTATGTGCATTATCTTCACATGATTATCTTTTGAATTCGAGTTTACTGCATCATTTAAATTTCTGGCAAATATCTTGTGCCCATCGACTTGTATTATCCCACTTCTTCTAACTTCATAGGCATCCAAGTTTGCTTTATATGGTGTATCACCGCTTCCAATCGCCATTGACATATTCAGGTTGGGATATGACTTTGCAAGTTCTAGATCGATGGGTATATGACCATGAACTGAAAGACAATTAGTAACAGCAAAATATTCGTCGAATCGATTACTATATGCGATGCAATCCCTTTGTGAAAATAGTCGTTGAATATCATAATATATCCTTGCTTGAAGCATCTGTAGCTGAGACTCTCTATCTGTGCCCAGTGTGGATGTCCATAGACCGTATCCATCAATACGGATGATACTGAGTTGGACAGTCATTTTATTATACTCACTGAATTCATAGTATATGACTTCAGTTTCTCGTTCCTAATCTTTCTCATTCTAAATACCATTTTTATAGCAGCATCGACTGCACGCATTGGAATAATTTCTATTCTTTCCATCGCCTGTTCGATTGTCATACTAGGCCCTGTAACCCCCAGAGAAACTGGCTTACCAGATCGCAAGGATAAATCAGCAATTAGTCTAGCAACATTGCCTGCTATAATCTCATCATGACCTGTTTCTCCTTTGATTACTGCTCCCAGAGTTACCACGGCATCGACATCTTTTTTTTTCAGTAATTCCCCAATCATAAGTGGCATATCGAACGATCCCGGGACGTAACAAACGTATCGTATTGAAGCATCTGCTCTCTTGATGTATTGCTTTGCTCTGGCCAACATTTTGTATGTGATTTCGTTATTAAATTCCGAAACAACGAGGCCCAACTTAGCTTTCAACTTTTGAAACCTCACTGTATCTCTTTAATAGCTCTGCATCGAGAAGACATAGATTGTTCTCTTCAGCATACCTCTCTGCTTTAGTAACGGATAATGATCTATACGTTTCTGAATCTAGCATTTCACAGATTGTAACAGCATGAACCAGACCGGCCAATTGGGCGAGATATATGCACAATTCTGTGTGTCCAATCCTTTCACGTAATAACCCTTGTGAGGCAATTAATATCGGCACATGGCCAGGTGAACGAAAACATGTGGCAAATTCTTCTACTCCTGAGGTATCAATATTGTTACAAACCGCAGCCATTTTCGAAATGGTAAGTGCTCTATCGGTATCAGTAATGCCTGTAAATGTGTCCCGGTGGTTGACGGCAATCGAAAACGATGGCCTGTCTCCATAAGGTGATATACCAGATGCCAATTTAGAATATAAAGGATTGATTTTTGCCATCAACTCCATTATACTATACATGTATATCAGCCCTAATTTGATCGCGTATCTATTTGAGATAGCTAGACATATTAATCCGCCCGCAGCCATTCTCATAGTTGAGATATGTTCTGGTTTAACATATTCAGCAGGAATTACCATATCAACTTCGTTCTCACGTCCTTTATCGTCATGAACGAGAATGAATTGACCACATCTTAACGCTGCGATCGCTTCTTCTATTGAATGCAACACTTCAATGAAATATTCACGATTTTATATAGTTTACTAAAAAAGGAGTAGTTACCACTACTTTGGTTGAAGAATATTGACATACCTGCTAACAACATCTATTTCGATGTTAACTGCATCGCCTTTGGATTTCTTCCCAAGAGTGGTAACAATCGCAGTATGAGGAATTATAGCCACCGAGAAACGATTATGCTTTACATCAACAACCGTCAAACTTACCCCATCTATAGCTACAGATCCTTTAGGGACTACGTAACGTAATAACTTTCTATTCATTAATCTTATCCATATTTTTTTCCCATCTGAAAGGTTAGTAACATTCTCAATTCTACCAGTTCCGTCAATATGGCCCAAGACCAAATGACCTTCTATCCTATCCCCGAACCGCAGACACCGCTCTACGTTTACCTTTTTATCTATTCTTAACGACCCGAGGGCAGTTCGTCTTATAGTTTCACCTACGATATCAAATTCAGCATAATGTTTATAGTTAATCTTTGTGACGGTCAAGCATATGCCATTAATGCTTATACTATTGCCAACTTTTATCCCATTTCCTAACCTGCCTAAATCGACTGTCATTTTCATCCCAGCCGCTCGCTTTCCATTTTCGAGCTTTGTGATTGACTTGATACGAGCTGTGCCTTCTATTATGCCAGTAAACATATCTCATCTCCTCATCTCGTTCATTGTATGCAATGAATAGATATCACTTTATATTTAATGAGTTTCAACTCTGGAAAATAGAGAAAAAATTAAAGTTCTGAGTACGGCTGCGAGTCCTCATTAATGTTATTTAATATCGTCTTTGCGTGTTTGTAATGTACTACATCTATCATCTTACCATCAATCCTGACTGCACCGGTTTTACTCCTCTTTTCCATGGATGGTCCTAGGGACTCTATTATTTTCTTGGCCCATTCCACTTCATTCTTACTGGGAACAAATATCTTGTGAACTGGTTCAATCTGAGTAGGATGAATGATGCACTTTCCTACATAGCCCAGTCTCTTCGCAAGGATGGTATCGTTTATTAGACCATTCATATCATCTACGTTCTGCCAAATAGCATCGATCGCAGCAACTCCAGCTGCCCTTGCATCCACCGGAATTTTGGCCCTCGCATATGAATATTCGATTCCACCATTTTCAACATACTCAAGATGCATATCATTAAGAAAATCGAAGACACCAAACACCAATAGATTCACTCGAATATCTGACTTTGCTATCGAATATGCATTTACAACTCCTTTGGCTGTTTCTATAGATGGTACCACCTTTATAACATCATGCCCGATTTTTCTCTCTGCTTCAAGTCTAGAAATAAACGATGATATTTCGCTGATTTCAGTATTATCACTGACCTTTGGTATGACGACGCCAGTAATTCCTTTCTGTATTACTGCCGTAAGGTCTGTGAATAGATGTCCAGAATCATATGAGTTCGTCCTGACGTACAAACTGAATGTATTTTTGAAATCATCTGTTTGGCTGATGGCCTCTCCTATCATTTCTCTTGCAGAAGATTTCTCGTGATAAGGTACTGAATCCTCTAGATCAAAACATACAATATCTGCATTTGATTTTTTAGCACTACTAATAAATCGTGCACTGTTACCAGGAACAAAAATAAGTGTTCGATTCATTGGAACACGTCTGGAATTATAGTTTTTGTGGGGTAGTAACTATCTTTCCTATTTGTTCGGCCTTGGCCATCATTTCATGCCCTTTAACCATATCTTCAAATGGCAAAACTGTGCCTATCACTGGCTTTATTCTTTCTTCACTAGTCCAATATATGACTTGCTCTAATTCAGCTTTTGTTCCCTGGGTCGATCCTAATAGATTCGTGCCTTTGAAGAAAAGGTATCGTAAATCAATTGTTGAATCATAACCTGTGGTTGCACCAGTTGCTACAAGTGTCCCTCCCATCTTAAGAAGTCCTACTTCATATGGGAACGTCGTTTTGCCAATATGTTCGAAGACTACGTCTACCCCTTGTTTTTTTGTAATCTCTCTAACCTTTTTATACCAATCTTGCTCCCTATGATTTACTACATGATCTGCACCAATTTCTAGGCATTTATCCATCTTTTCTTTATTACCTGCCGTGGCTATTACAGGGCAATTAAATAGCTTTGCAATCTGGATTCCTGCCATGCCTACGCCACTAGTCCCTCCCATTATCAAAACCACCTGGCCTGGTCTTATTTTTGCTCTTCCAACCAACATGTGCCATGCAGTCATCCCTACCATTGAAATCGCCGCAGCAGATTCAAAGGAAACGTTATCAGGGATTTTTGCTACGTTTACTTCTGGCAAATGTGTATATTGAGCGAAGCCCCCCCAAAGCGGACCTGTTTGAAAACCCCAAATTGTTCTATCTGCACAATCATATTCTCTGCCGGATGTACACATCTCGCATACCCTGCAACTCATGTTCGAATGGGATACTATTCTATCTCCAACTCGTATGTGCAACACATCTTCACCTACTTCAACTGCCGTGCCTGCTACATCACTTCCAGAGATGTGCGGGAGTGGAGTCTTGATGGGATCGCCCCAAATTGCCCATAAATCATTGTAATTATATGATGCTGCCTCTACCTTAATCATGATTTCGTTAGGCTTCAATTTCGGCATATCTATAGCTTCTATCTTAACAACGTTTGTCGGATCCTTATTATATTCCCTGAATACGGCTGCCTTCATGAACTTTGAAGCGCAACTTATACTTAATATAGTTAACTCGCCCAAACGACGATCGTTTAGTTTAATGTACTTTCAGAGACAAAAAATAAGAGCACTATTAAGCTTGCTATCGTCTATCTATTCTGAATTCTTTTTTAGGTTGTTGCAGACTGAGCAAAACTTGCTTCAGCTCGCTATCATTTAGTGGTCTATTTAGCCTCCCAGATGAAGCTGCATTAATCAAATAATTCTCAACTGCCATAGCGAGTTCCGGTTTAACTATTCTTATATTCGCTAGCCGCTGTCTTGCATTGGGATCCAATAGAACCGTCAAGACGCGCTGTCGCATAGCTGCTGCTTCGGCCTCACGCCTCTTCGAGTCTTCGTCACTTGGCTGAGATTGAGGTACAGACACAGGATGACACCCTTCCTATTAGATTCTATCAGGCGTATCTTTGCAATCCCAGACGACTACCAGCGAATTCCTTGTAGATCTCTGTTGCTAATCTGTCAACTTTTTTCATGCCTTCATTGGAGATAATTCTGCCATTATTTTTTTTAGTTATATAACCAGACATTTCTAACTGTTGTAATGCCCTACGAATAATTGCACCACCTGCGTCCCTATGATGGTCTAAATAATACCCTATGCGTTTCCGGCCACCGTACATGCTCTTGAGGTCCGAAACTCCTACAGGTCCACGTATGTAGACCTTCCTGACTAGAGACGCACATCTGATATACCACCAATCTTTATTCTGAGGAACCTTCTCTACGTGTGATCCTGTTTTTACAAATGCGGCCCAGCCGGGTTGCTCAATTTTCTTATCTTTTTTTAACTGGTCGGCCAGTCGTATAATTAGATGGTTTGCTGGTATATCGTAAGCCTTAGCCATAATGATACTGATTAATCACTCTACATTTCCCTTATAAACTCTTTTTTTATCAATAGAAATGTACTTAGGATCTAGGTTTAATGATCTTTCTGTACACATGACCACACCTTAAACAGGTAATTCTTATCCCTTTTATCCTATATCTACCAATCCTGATTCTGCTGTTTCTGCCAGGAATGATAAAATATTTGCATTTTTTACAATACAACTGTCGAATTTCATAATCAAGTTTTAACCGAACTCGCATTGCAATTTTTTTTGCTAGTTGGGCCTGAGCGTTTGCGAGATCTTCATTGATTCTAGAATAGTCTAA
Organism: Nitrososphaeraceae archaeon; assembly: GCA_051961195.1. Taxonomy (GTDB): domain Archaea; phylum Thermoproteota; class Nitrososphaeria; order Nitrososphaerales; family Nitrososphaeraceae; genus JARBAU01. The sequence goes on from JBQCDO010000144.1 coordinate 14,670, forward strand.
AGCATTAGCTACTACAATATCTATCCTTTCTCTCCCAATTTCTCTTGCGAGTTTTTTCTTCACATGAATAGGCTGAGTAATAGAAATAGGAAATAAATCCTTTGCCGCTAATTAACAGTGTTGAATGCAAGTCGAATGGTTAAGAGTCGGTACGGAGATAGATTGTATGTTTTGAAATCAGTAATTTGGTGTACAGTCTTGCTAGAGTATCTGAGAAGGCCAAATGCCGGAAGTCATTGGACATGTACATTCTGCGGATTGATTGATACATCTTGTTGTGGCATTGGTATCTGCGAATACTTTAATTTTGAACTATCTATGATATAGGTGACTTCGCCTCGACCTACACTTGTTCTCTTGGACTACGCTTTGAGTATCCACCACTATCTATTTGTATTTCTATGAAATTTATCATTATAAGTAGCTCATTATGAGCTAAAACATTATAGCCGTGAATGATGATTCATGAATTATCAAGTGGACAGTAAATTTTAGTACACATTTCAAAGTTACTGTACAAAAAAATAATGACATATAGGCCAATTCTAACATAGAGATTGTTAAGAGATATTGTAAACAAGATCGATCGCACTAAAAGAAGAGTTTTAAGATGTTCGTCGCTCATATCATCAACCTGAAGAGCTCACCTAATCTACTATGCAATTCTTTTGGCTCCTACAGAAATGTACGCAATACTGCCTCATCCATAACATGACAAGGGAAGATGGATAGATAAATTTAATCAAACAAGTCTCACTTGGATGCTGTAAACTGGATTCGTTTGACCTGAAGAACAGTATACTTAGCAATTAATATTAGCACGATATAACGCGATTCCCTAATCGACTGGATCAAACTATTCCTATATCGAAGTATTGAGGCAAATCTTGCAAGAATCACCTAAGTAACAATCTATCATGCATTAAATACTAAATTTCATCCTCTTGACTGTATCTTAAGACACTGAAGAATTAATTAAAACTGTTTATATTAGTCAGGGTGAAGTGGTTACCAACAGATGGAAAAAATCGCTGAACTAGAAGATACCGCAAAAAGGTATTTTGACTTAAAGCATCACGACAGAATGAACTCTGATTTGGTAAAAATGTCTAATTCAATTATTGAATCTCTCAGTTTACCCTCTTTTACGTTTCCAATAGAGAAAGAAGGAATTGTTAGCGAAGGAACAACTTCTTATTTTTACATTAACAATATTGCTTGTCCCAACCTTTTTGAGTTCTTATCTGAACTTTTACATCTAGAAGTACCAATCAATATAAATAAAACCAAATTTGGACCGGGAGAAATATTAATTAGTATTGATAATGAGAAAGATGCACGTCAAGAGTTGACTTCATCTATTGAGGAATTAAAGAAGCTTATACATGGAAAAAGACACATTAAAATAGACTGACTATAGACGTTTGATTCCCGATTATGATGTACACGAAGCCTTAGGTCTTACACGAAAGGTTATGAAGCACATGTTATTATAATTGGAATAAATGACCAAAGCTATATCGCTAGTGATTGCGGAAGCTGCGCTTGAAAAAATTCCAGTTAACATAATAGATCATCCGTCGGTTACAAATCACGCAAGGAAGTTGGGAAGGAGACCATCGGAAATATTACTAGATAGAAGTTATCATCATGCGGCAATGCTGAGTTCCAAACTCGAATATGCCTGGAAACGTGGTAGACCTGATCTAGTACATTTTGCCTTAATTGAGGCACTGTCTACTCCGCTATTCTTTAATAACTTATTACAGGTATATGTATCAACAATAAATAATCAAGTAGTCTATATTGGTGAAAACCTGAGGATACCAAAATCTTACCCTCGTTTTCAGGGCTTAATGATCGATTTGTTCAAAAAATATCATATAAAAGAAGGAAAAATTGCTACTCTTCTGAAGTTGCAAAATAATGTTTCCTTAAACTCCTTGATAAATGACATTATAAAGCCATACAAGGTGATAGGGTTTTCTAGAACTGGGGTTCAAAGTACTCCAGAAAATATTATTTCCACACACATAAGCAAAGATAATTGTCGGTGTGTCTTCATAATAGGCGGTTTTCCAAGTGGTCATTTCACCGAAAATACGAAAAGGGTCTGCGATTATTTATACTCAATAGGAAATTACAGTCTAGAAGCTCACGTGGTTATCGCAAGAATACTCTACGAATGTGAAAAAGTACTTTCAGTACAGTAACCATGTTTGCAATAATTTATCTAGATAAGCGATTGATTTTTGCTCATATCAACTAGTGAAAGTACGCATCAACAATAAATGCTATGAATAGTGCCATCAAATATGGACTTGAAAATTTGAATACCCGCCAGGATGCTTCTTCACTGGGTTTTACCAAGAGCCGTACCGAAAGGAAAATCATAATTGCCCCAAATATAGAAGCAGTAACTAGATAAATCAGGCCGAATTGATCAAAGAAAAACGGAATAATACTAAACAAGACCATTAGGAGAGTTGTTCCAGCAATTACCCTGACTGAAGATCTTTCGGAGGAGACAACCGGTAGCATTGGAACTTGTGCTTTCAAGTAGTCTTTTTTAACATGCAAGGCCAGACTCCAAATGTGTGTAGGTATCCATAAAAAGACAAGACCAGCCATGACCAGACCAACTTCAAGGTTTTGTGTTGTTACTGCCAAGTAACCGATCATAGCTGGCGCACCCCCAGAAAATCCACCTAGTATGATATTAGACTGGCTAGTACGTTTCAGCCATTTGCTATAAACTATGATATTATCAAATAATCCAAATATCATCAAGGCAAATACCCAGACATTGATTAGCCATGAACATATCAAAGAAATTGAGGTCAAAATCAGTCCGAATACGAGTGCATTTCTTGGTGAAATTCTACCTGAGGGAATCGGTCTTTGTTTAGTCCTTTCCATAATTGCGTCTATGTCACGATCATTATAGCCTGTTATGGTATCAGCTGCAGCCGAACCTGCAGCTACACCTGCGATGAGCAGTATCCAAGTTAGCGGTTGAACAGGGATATCAAATAAGAATGACGCCGTAAGCGCTGAACCGAACGCAGTAAAAACTAACAGATACCAAATCTTAGGTTTAGTTAGCTCATAATAATTTTTTAATAAATTGCGTACAGATGACTGAGGGATTAAAGTACCCATATAGGATCTTCTTTAGTCTGTTATAAAAGGCATTATCCTAGTAAATTATATAGATCTTTCCAAGATAAACAACTATCTATTTGGATATGGGTGCAGCGTAGAGAATTTCGCGAACTGTTTTTCTCATTTCTATAAAGGTTTCTGTTTTCTGAACTCCTTCTATCCGACCTACCCTTTCAGATATCAATTGATGCATCTCATCTAGGGACCGAGCGGTCATCGTTACAAGAATGTCAAATCTTCCGGTAACCTCTGCTACTTCTCTTACTTCTGATATCTTAAATAGCTCATTGAGGACATTGTCTCTCATTTTTGAATCCATGTTAACACCAGTAAGGGCTTTTACATTGAAACCTAATGCCTCGTCATTAATCATAATGGTAAATTTTTTGATTAATCCTTTTCTGGCCAGCCGTTTTATCCTACTATATACGACAGAAGCATTAACATTAATCTTTTTTGAAAGCTTTGGCACTGATATGCTAGCATCTCTAGCAAGCTCGCTTAAAATCTTCAGATCTAAATCATCTATCCTTCCCATATATTATACCATTATAACTTTAATTGAGTGATTAATAAACCTATTAATTTCAAATTTAATTTAATTTCTTACAATAAAAGAGGCTAGATCATATTCTTGCGTTTTAGGAGTTCCGCAAGTAGAACTGCTCCTTTTGCCGAGCCCATTTTTTCATTATGAGAAAGTAGAACATACTTAATTCCATTTTCAAAAACAGTGTCTTTTCTTATTCTTCCTACTACTGTAGTCATTCCATCATTAATTTCTCTGTCAATACGGGGCTGTGGCCTGGTAGGATCATCATGGACGAGAATGTAGTCTTTTGGCGCAGTAGGCAACTCCTTAATTGACACATTTTTGGAGAAATTTAACATCTCCTTTTTTATTAGGTCTGGATCTACAGATTCTCTGGTCTCTACAAATACAGACTCTGTGTGGCCGTCTGAAACTGGAACTCTCATACAAGTACAGCTCACTCTTATATTATTTGGTAGAATTGACTTTTGATTCAACTTGCCTAGAATTTTTCTTGTTTCGATCTGGACCTTTTCTTCCTCTTTTGGAATATATGGGATAACGTTATCCATAATGTCTAGAGCAATTACACCAGGAGATCGACCAGCACCTGACAAGGCTTGCAAGGATGTCATGAACACGCTCTTTACTCCATACTTATCTATGATTGGCTTTAATGTAATTGCTAGGCCTGTGGTGGTGCAATTCGGCAAGGGGGCTATAAATCCATTCCATTTTCTAACTTTTTTCTGAACATTTAGCAATTCTAGGTGTTCATCGTTAATACCTGGTATTAAAATAGGGACGTCATTTTCATATCTAAAGGCCGCAGCAGTGCTGATCACCGGTACTGACCTTGCAAAATCAGGTTCTATCGTTTGTGCGTCATCAGAGTTAAGAGCGGTAAATATTAGATCAAATTTATCTGGATTTATGTCTTCTATTCTACTAATAATCATATCCTGTACATAGTCTGGCACTGATTCAGAGTTGTGCCACTTTAATATCCCAGAAGCAGGATCGCGTAATGCATCTACATATTTTTTACCTGCGGATCTAGAGGATGATGCAATTTGTGTTAATTCAAACCAAGGATGTTTATTCAAAGATATTACAAACTCTTGCCCTACTGCGCCGGTAGCTCCTAGTACAGCTGTTCTTAGCATAAATCCGCCTTAGCTTACTTACATTTAATAATCGTTTTCAAAATCTCATTTTTAGTTCTATATTAGCAAGATTTGAGATGCTGATGATAGGCACCCACTCTTTTGCCTAATTAGATTTAATGACAAACATAAGATACCTGAACCCCTTATGCATATTGAACATGCATAATAGCTGTATCCATGGGGGGATTTATTCTGTAAATCCAGACTTAGTAAAATTCGATTTCAGCTCGAGTGTAAATCCACTGGGTATTTCGACGGTCGTTTTAGAAGCTATCCATAAAAGTATTGATTCGCTGTCCTCGGTTTATCCAGATCCAGAATGCCGCGAACTAAAAAAGGGAATATTGGAATATTTACGATTGGATCTAGACCAGGATTGGATAAGCGTAGGAAATGGGGCAATAGAGATAATCCATAATTTTGCTCGTGCCTTCGTACGTAATAAGGTGGTCATCCCAGCACCCACATTTTGCGAATACGAACTCGCATCTAAACTAATGAATGCGCAAATTACGTTCGTTCCACTACAGAATTTGAATATAGATGCGGAATCCATAATAAGACGGGCGAAAGACTCAGACGCTATATACCTGTGCAATCCAAATAACCCTACCGGACTGCTTTCATCGAATAGTATTAAAAAAATCTTGGAATCTGTTACATATCCCACTATCGTTCTACTGGATGAGTCGTTCATCGAACTAGTTTCCAAGGGAGGGATGTCAGATTCCTTAGTTGGAAAAATCCAGGAATTTGATAATTTAGTAATTATTCGATCGCTAACTAAATCATTTGGTCTTGCCGGTCTTAGGGTAGGATATAGCATCTGTAATCCAAAGCTAGGTAAGAAACTATCTTCTTATCAAATACCTTGGAATGTAAATGGGATTGCACAGAGTGCAGCAGTTTGTGCGTTAAAGGATTATCGTCATTTGACAGAGGCTAGAGCATTGATTGAAAAAGAGAGGAGATTTATGCAAAGCTACATCAAAAGAAAGACTAAATCTTTTGTCCCTATTGTCTCCAATGTGAACTATTTTTTAATATGGCTTAAAAACATTAAATCAACCAAATTAAGAAATTTTCTTCTAAATCGAGATGGAATCCTTGTTAGAGATTGTGTTACCTTCAATGGATTGGAATCCGGAGAATATGTTAGAGTTTCCGTGAAGAAACATGATGACAATGCATTGCTTCTTCAAGCTTTGGAATCGATAAACTTATGAAGGCAAAATTGCTGATGATACAAGGAACTACATCTGGTTCGGGAAAAAGCATTATTACAACTGCGATTTGCAGGATTCTCTCAGATGAAGGATATACTGTAGCTCCATTCAAAGCACAAAATATGTCTTCCAAGCTTCATCTCATACCTGGAACTGCTAATATTGTAGCACAGGCACAAGCAGTACAGTCGCTGGCATCAAGAAAATTGCCAGATTCAAGAATGAATCCTATACTATTGAAACCACTAGGAGATTATAAGAGCGATCTTATTTTGGCAGGCCGGTTCAATTCAACGATAACTTCGAAAGATTACTACGAAAATTTTGTGATGCAAAATGGTTTTCCGCTTGTTCTGAATTCCTTGGAAAGCTTAAGAAACGAAAATGATATTGTAGTCATAGAAGGTGCAGGATCTCCTGCCGAGATCAATATTTCAAAATACGACATAGCAAATATGCTACTTGCGGAAAAGGTTTCGGCTCCTGTAATGATTGTTGCAGATATAGAAAGGGGAGGTTGCTTTTCAAGCATCGTAGGTACAATGAGGTTGCTACCTCGCCATCACAAAAACCTCGTTAAGGGATTTATTATAAACAAGTTCAGGGGGGACGTTGCACTTTTGCTTCCAGCCATAGAAATAGTTAGAGAAATGCTAAACACGAAAATATTAGGAGTTATTCCTAAGATTGATTTGAAAATTCCCGATGAAGATTCACTAGATGGAAGTAAATGTGATCTTGATACCATTTCAATACCATCTTTGGACAAAAACATAGATTCTATAGCAGACGTAGTTCGCGGTACGATTAACATTCCACTGGTAATTAGAGACATTATAAGACCAAATATGCCATGATAGAAGAAAGACTGGTTGCCGCATTAATTTTGGCGATTGTACTAGATTTGTTATTAGGTGATCCGAAAAACAAATACCATCCAGTGAGATGGTTAGGAAATTTCTTAGATTTATTCATTCCCAGACTAAAGGTCAAAACTGCGAGTGATCATCATGGTGTTAAGGTTACTCGACATTTGATGAATGAGAAAGTAAAGGGAACAATTTTCGTGTTCTGTTTATTAGGAATATTTGGTTTTACTCTACAACTATGGTTGTATATATGTTCAAATTTATTTGGATCTATTCTTGTAATAGCTGTTTATGCAATAATCTTAAACATTACCATTGCAATAAAGGGAATGGAAGTGCATAGCATCAGAATAATCAAGGCATTAGAACGGAGAGACTTGGATAATGCGAGATTCTTTCTTTCCATGATTGTGCGAAGAGAAACCGAAAATTTGGATGAGGAGCGAATACTCTCAGGAACAATCGAGTGCATCAGCGAGAGTACAGTAGATGGTGTAGTTTCACCTATGTTCTTTTACTCCATTTTTGGACCTACAGGGTCTTTTATTTTTAGAATAATTAATACACTAGATTCGATGATTGGTTATAAAGACAAATATTATGAGAATATCGGATGGATGTCTGCAAAACTGGATACAATTGCTAACTTTATTCCGTCGAGAATAACTGGGGTGTTAATTGTAATCTCAGCCTTAATAATTTCAGCAGATTGGAAGAATTCGATAAGAACGATGATAAAGGATCATAATAAAACATCGAGTCTTAACGCAGGCTATCCAATTGCTACTATGGCTGGCTCCTTACGCGTAAAACTTGAAAAGATTGGCCACTACTCTGTGGGTGAACCTTATGATCCTCTATCGATCGAGAAGTGTAAATGTGCAATTACGATAATGAAATTAACGGCGATCCTATCTTGTTTTCTCATTTTTCTTCCGTTAATAAGTGTACTCTTTACTCTTGGATGGTGGAATTTGTTATTTGGTCCTTAACTCATTGCGAGCTGTAATTTCTTTCCTAACTGTTATTCCTTCTTACCATAAAGCCGAGGGTACAAAAATGTTGGATTTGGACTACATCGCAAGTAATATGTATCTATTCCCATTAGTGGGTGCAGTTATTGGTATAGTCATCGGATATCTGGCATACGAAATTTCTTTTTATCTTCAATCTCAGCTTGTAGGCCTAATAATAAGCACTTGTATTATTATTATAACTGGCGCTAGCCATACCGATGCACTTGCGGATTTTGCTGATGGGTTGGCCGCAAAGGGCCCAATTGAAGTTAAACAGAGGGCAATGCGAGATCCTGCAATCGGCTCTGCAGGTGCTATTGCATTAATTTTGTATATTCTGGGAATGGTGATTACTCTATCTAGCCTGTATCATTCAATACGACTGTTCACTAGCATTGTTGTAGCAGAGGTGCTTGCTAAATATACGATGGTCTTGCACGCATACTGTGGATCGTCTGCGTGGGACGGGTTTAGTTCGCCATTTACACGTGCAATGAAGAACAAGAGAAAATTTCTGCTTGCCACATTTATGACTCTTACAATAATATTTTTATTTGGGTTGTATTGGAGCCTTGCAGCTCTAGGCATATCTGTTGTTATTGCTATCATTATTAGATACCAATCTAATAGAAGCTTCGGAGGAATATCCGGCGACGTTCTTGGTGCTTCAAACGAGCTTGTTAGACTTTCATCTCTGATTGTCCTGTCATGCATCGCAACAATCTAGTGGAGTAGGTGAGTATGATCGCGGTGGTAATGTGTGGAGGAAAAGGTTCTCGTATGGCAGATTCTGCAGTGATTGAGAAGCCTCTACAGATGATACGAGAAAAGACCTTGATAGAATATGTCGTAAGCGCTTTGGCGCGCTGCACGATATTTGATAAAGTTGTGATAGTGCCCAGTCGCAACACCCCCATGACAAGCAAATTTGTACGTAATATTTATCGTAATTTTGATAAGATAGAGGTTATTGAATCGCTCGGTTTGGGTTATTCGCTTGATATGATGCAACTTGTCGAGTATTTTAAGCCTTCCAAATTATTCCTCTTAGGGGCAGATCTTCCATTTATCAACGCAAAAATAATAAAGAAAATAATTGACAACTGTGCTTGGGATGCCCCGTGCATTTCCGTGATTTTACGAAAGAGGTTTGTAGAAAGTATAGGTATCAAGCCAAGTGTAATAATATGTAAAGATAACATATACTATTGTCATTCTGGAATCACAATTATTGATTCTCTAGGAGTTAAAGATATGAACCAAAGATTGTCGGAATCCTATGTACTAATGGATAAAAAAGAAATTGCGGTTAATGTAAATACAATGAAAGATCTTGAACTTGCAGAGTCGTTATGTCATAAGGACTAATCAAGCACTGACAAAACTTTTCCCATAATCTTGGCTTTGCCGCCAGTTTTTTTTGCAACTAATTGACCACAGGCCTTGCATTCAATATCCGTTGTACTATAGTTAAAAATAACCACCCTTTCTTCGCAGTTTGAACACTGAACTGAGAGAAAATTGCTATGTGGTTTTGGAACCATGATATTATTCCTACGCATATTTCATTACACCTATGAAAGGATTTCCAACTTGCGTATTCTCATGCCGTTCTTCATTGTTTTTCTTTGACAGCTCTTACAAGTATAACGTAATGTAATTTTTTTTGATGTCTTCGCAGTACGTTTTAGTTCTGGAAATTTTTGTCCACCATAACCCTTCTTATCTTCTGCATGTCTTCGCGCACCTTCTGCCATTTTTCTATCTTTACCCTTTTTATAAATTGCAACAGCTTGAACTGTAAATTTCTTACATTTAGGACAAAATTTATTTAACTCCTTTTTCATTTTCATGTATTCACTGTCAGATTAGCCGTAATTTAAGGACAACGTCGCTGATACTTGAAGTAAAATTTATTGCCGACACAACTCAATGCAATTTCCAAGTGTTTTAGAAAAGAAATAAAGTATCTGCAGATTAATCACCGTAGTACTAATGTCAGGCCTTTGAGTAAATCTAATATACTAAATGCTCTATTTCATGAACAATGGTATTCGAAAGTATGTTACAGCAAATAGTGCCTTTCAGTGTTGATAGCTTTGGTGTATGGATTCCATTGACCTTCGGACTGGCTGTAGGTCTCGCCTATGTTATTGCATCTGCTGCACGGCGGGCCAGGTAAAGTGAATTCCCAAAGTTTTTTCTTTTTCACTTTGGCATTATAATATGGTACGTAAATTCTATAATAATGAATTATGATTATATAATATTGCAGATTATCTAATTAATTTCTATATTCCTAAATGAATTGCCTAATAAATGCAAGTTAAATTGTGTAGATTCAGTATTGAACTGGTGAAATCTTAGTGTTTATACTCACAATTTTGGCAGATTAAATCCGTAGTCGCAAAGTCTAAGACTGAGTTTGTTCTAAATAAAAAGATGATTCAAGAAGTCAAGGTTGGGGCTTGGCTGGAAAGGAGAGTTAGAACAAATTCAAACCAAACTACATCGTTTCTTTGGGACGGAGAAAATGTCTTGTCTACACCTTCTATGATCGCAGAAATGGAAGAAACTTGTAGGCTCCTATTAAAGGAGCAATTCCTAAATAATACGGAATGGGATTCAGTCGGGACTCTTGTAAACGTTGTACATTTAGCAGCTACACCAATAGGTTTCGAAGTTCTGATCAGGTCTAAGATATATTCAGTAGATGGTAGACGGATCACATTTGATGTCGAGGCATCTGATGGTCTGGAAAAGATAGGATCAGGAAAACATCAAAGGTTCATAATCAATATACCTAAATTTAAATCCAAATTTGATTCAAAAAAATCTAAAATGATGCTACGATCATTTGGTAAAACTATAAAAGAGGCTTGATAACTCCTGTATTATTCTATTAGGTGAAAATGAGAGTGTCAGCAGTTCAAACTACAGCTGGTGGAATGCCAGTAATTATCCTAAAAGAGGGTACTAGGGAAAATAAGGGAAGGGACGCACAAAAGAATAATATCACCGCAGCTAAAATCGTCGGAGATATTGTGAAGACTAGTTTAGGTCCAAGAGGTATGGATAAGATGCTTGTTGATTCATTAGGAGATGTAACTATTACAAATGATGGTGCAACCATTCTGAAAGAAATTGATGTCCAGCATCCAGCAGGCAAAATGATGGTAGAAGTCGCCAAGTCTGTAGATAATGAAGTCGGAGATGGAACAACATCTTCCGTAGTTTTTGCAGCCGCTCTGTTAGAAAAAGCCGAGGAATTGACAGCCCAAGATGTTCATCCATCCGTGATTGTAGATGGGTATAACTCGGCCGCTGATCAGGCATTGAAATTACTACAAAAGATTGGAGTTAAAGTTGATACAAACGACAAAGAGCTATTGATAAAGATTGCAAGAACTAGTATGGACTCTAAATTGGTATCAGAAGATAGCCCAGTTCTAAGCGAGATTGTTGTCAATGCTACAAAACAAATTGCTGAAAAGATTGACGACAAGGATGGATTTAAGGTAGATTTGGATAATATCAAAGTCGAAAAAAAGGCTGGAGGATCTATGCATGATACTCAGCTAATAAGGGGAATTGTACTTGACAAGGAAGTCGTTCATACAAGTATGCCAAAGAGAGTTGAAAGAGCCAAGATTGCCTTACTCAATTCTCCCCTTGAAATTGAGAAAACTGAAATGAGTGCTGAGATACGCATAAGTGATCCGCAGCAAATGCAAATGTTTCTAGAAGAAGAGAACAAAATGCTAAAAGCAATGGTCGAAAAGATAACAGGAGCAGGCGCAAATGTAGTCTTGTGTCAGAAAGGAATCGACGATATAGCGCAGCATTATCTAGCGAAGAGCGGTATTCTTGGCGCCAGACGTATAAAGGAAAGTGATATGTTCAAGCTAGCGAAGGCTACCGGTGCCAGGATCGTTAACAATATTGACGATCTAGTAGACAGGGATCTTGGATCAGCCGATCTCGTAGAAGAACGCAAGGTCGAAACTGATAAATGGGTATTTATAGAAGGTTGCAAAAATCCCAAGGCAGTTACAATACTTGTTCGGGGCGGCTCCCAGAGGGTAGTAGATGAAGCGGATCGGTCTGTACATGATGCTCTGTATGTAATGAAAGATGTTCTTGAGAAGCCTGTGATCGTTGCAGGAGGTGGAGCTCCTGAGGTATATGTTAGTAACGAATTGAGACAGTGGGCAAGTAATATGGAAGGGCGTGCTCAGCTAGCGGTACAAAAGTATGCTGATGCTCTTGATGCAATCCCACTTGCTCTAGCAGAGAACGCAGGCATGGATCCAATTGATACGATGGCTGAAGTAAAAGCTAAGCAAAACAAGGGTGCAAAATGGACCGGTGTGAATGTAAGAACTACTACTGTTACTGATATGTTTAAACAAAATGTTCTAGAGCCACTGGCTATAAAGGAACAGATTGTGAAGTCTGCTACGGAAGCGGCCTGTATGATCCTCAGAATTGATGACGTAATCGCTGCAAGCAAATCCAAGATGCCCGCTGGACCTCCAGGTGGAGGTATGGGCGGTATGGGCGGTATGGGCGGTATGGGCGGTATGGGCGGTATGGGCGGTATGGGCGGTATGGATATGGATTAATCAGGTAAGTCAATACGTTTTACTCATTCCTTTTGTCTATACCTTTTTTTGTATTCTATCAGCCAAATTGAGTTGCTTGTCAGAACTCCGAATTCAGTAACAGCTTAAGTGGATTTAGATATATTATGGATGCCCTATCATTCCTACGTAGTCTGCTATAGAATATATGCTCTTTAAATTTTAGGCACGCTCACTAATCCCATTTTTACATTCATCAATACCCTATCGAATTGTCTTTCGGTGATGATTTGGTGTTTAATAACCTAGTTTTTGGCATTCGAGTGAAATTTATAACATGCTTGCCTTGGTAGAAAGTCGAAGATCTCACTTATTTTTGGACTTCTATCTAAGGACTATAATGACTTTAACATAGAATTACTATTCAATTCGTGTTATGAAAAGATACTTTTTCTGCTGCTGATAAGATGGATACAATCAAGCAAGAAATGTATATCCTGATTTAAGATTATGGAGAGTAGTCAAACTAAAAGCACTATACCTAGCACATTCGAGTGCGATAATGACATCGAAAATAAGATGCAATGAAAAGACATATTATATAAAATCATGGAGCAGCCGAATATGTTGTGATTAAAACAAGGATAATGAAATTGAAGTAACTTAATCTTTCAATACTACCTATTACTATTTTTTTTTAGGCTTATTCTGATATCTATAGCACGTACTCCTTTGCCGTCTTCTAATACTAGCAATGGATTCACATCGAGTTCTTCAATTTCTTGAAAATCTGTAATTAGTTGAGATAGCCTTTGTAGGGATTCCCTTATGGCACCAAGATCATGTGGTTTTTCTCCCCTAACACCTTTGAGCAAATTAATAGTCTTTACTGATTCAATCATTCTTGTAGCTTCTCTTTCTTCTAGCGGAGCAAGTCTAAAGACTACGTCCTTTAGAACCTCAACATAAATTCCGCCAAGCCCAAACATAATTAGCGGACCCAGGATCGGATCAAATTTAGCACCCAAGATTGTCTCCTTACCAGATTTTATCATTTCTTGTACAAGTATGCCATCAATCTTCGCGTCTGGTTTGTATTTTTTGGCATTACTAATGATTGTCCTGAATGCTTGTCTTATCTCATCTTCATTTTTTAGACCAATTTTAACTCCACCCGCATCGGATTTATGAACGATTTCTGGAGAAGCTATCTTCATTACTACCGGATAGCCAATCTCTTGAACCGCTTTTATGCATTCTTCTTCATTTTGTGCTAGGTGTTTTTTCGGTATGGAAAATCCATAAGCTTCAAGGACTTTATATCCCTCTTCCTCTAACAAAGTAGTCCTAGACTGGGCCCTGACTTCGTCAAACACTTGTCTAACTTTGGATTTGTCGACGTTGAATTGCTTCGGTTCATCAGACGATCTTTCAATCCATTCTCTAAAAGCATACATAGCATTGAGAGTTCTAATAGCTGGCTCGGCGTACATAAAATGCGGGATATCACCATCAGATAATATTTGTTTATTTCCGAGCCCCTCAGCTAATCCCATAAGTGCAGCAACCATGGTCTTGCCTGTTCCGTTTGTTCTAGATGTTTTTACTATTGTTCTAGCGAGATCGTCATAATTCAATGTTGCCGAAGGGGTGCACATAGTAACTACAGATCCAACATTATTATTGGACAATACTTCAAGGATGACCTTTTCAAATCGACCAGAATCTGCATCTCCGACTATATCTACTGGATTCCTTGATGAACCATGAGGTGGTATTATCTTGTTTATTGTATCCCTTGATCCAGATAAATCGGCCATTTTTAGGCCATATTTAGAGCAGGCATCAGTCGAAATAATGGCTGGGCCGCCTGCATTAGACACGATTGCAATTCCAGAATTAGACTTAGGCACGGGTTGTTTTGAAAATACAGTAGCAAGCTCGAATAATTCTTGCATTGTATCTACCCTGACGATTCCGCATTGCATGAATAGGGCGTCAAAAGTCTCATCGCTTCCCATTAGCGCACCTGTGTGTGACATCGCAGCTTTTGCTCCCTCGGGTGTTCTTCCTGATTTTAATATTATGACAGGCTTCTTCATTTCTCTTGTAACTTTTTTTGTAATTTGCATAAATCTTCGGCCATCATGAATGTCTTCGAGATACATTACTATCACTCTAGTTTCCTTATCGTATGCTAGGAGTTCGAGAATATCATTTTCGTCCATATCAACCTTATTACCCATACTAATTACTTTGGAAAAACCAATATTCTGTGCTATTGCATCTTCTACTGTGGCAGCGCAAATTGCACCGCTTTGAGAGACAAGTGCAATATTGCCATACTGTGGAGTTATTTTTAAGAAGGTTGCATTCATCATATTTCGGTGTGATAGACTCATTATTCCAAGGCAATTGGGTCCGATGATTCTTACCCCGTAATTCTTACCAATGATGCCAATCTCTTCTTCTAATTGGGCCCCGTTCTTATCAACTTCTTTGAACCCAGCCGAAACTACTATTGCTCCTTTAATCTTTTTCTTGCCTACCTCTTCCATTACTTTGGGTACTATTTTATTAGGAGTAGCGACCACTGCTAGGTCAATTTGGTCGGGCACTTCTAAGACACTTTTGTATGCCTTGAGGCCAGAAATAAAATCATTGGAAGGCGTGATCGGATAGATTTTTCCTTTATATCCATTGACAATATTTGAAAATATAGCCTTCCCAACACCAGGTTTCTCTGAAGCACCTATAACAGCGATGGATCGAGGGGAGAGAAAAATATTTTGCGATTCAGTTAATGACATATAATCAAACAAAATCCGACTTAGATAGTTAAATGCATTTCGTTAGCTTTCTAAAAATGAAATTTTATTTCAGAGTGAATAGATTGTATATTAAAAGACAAGCTGTTCGATTGGCAGCGATCCCTAGGCCTTAGACCCACAGGTTTACAGAGAAGTCTATCAAGTAATTTGAGTGATTACCATAGATTAGCTTATGGGAGATCAACCTTTGTTGATCGAACATTCCAGGCCATATGACTATAAGTTATGAGTCGGTTAAAGCATAAGATATGAGTTGTGGCGTTCTGTGACTAGATAGCGTTCATAGTGGTCAATATCTGTCAGTGTGGAAATAAGATAATATGACAAGGAAGGTAAAAAAGACATTGTTGATAGTTGATAACGATTTATATCCTGATTTATCATTATTAGTAATAGTCAATATTGGAGAGTGACTTATTCATAAATAGCGAGAAGACTGGACCTGCAAATACCACTAATATGGATGGTGTTGTCATGGGTGATTCTCAACACTCCCACGAGAACACAACTTCTAATCAAAACCGGGCCTATCAACTATTAATTAACGATACCGAAACGATCTCCACTAGGGATCTACGGCAGAATGACAACAGAATTCTTTCTTTTTTTAGCAAGGAATCTGGTTCTAATTACTCATTTAGAGGCCTAATGAGAAGCCTCAATATTCACCAACAGAGCCTAGCCAGAGCTTTGGATAGACTGGAAGATTTGGGTTTAATTGAAAGGTCCACATCTGGATTTAGACTAACCAAGGATGGGAAATCGATGACGTCTAATCATCACTTCTTAAAGGAAAATATCACTACTAACATTCAAAGAAAGTACTCTCCCCTACTCCAAACATACATCCCTATAAGGATAAAGACTAGCGAGATAGCAGAAAATTTGGTTGGTAAGTGGTTTGATAAACTTAGATGGGCTGGTCTGTTAAATGACGGATCATCATACATACTTCAATGGGTTAGTGTCGAAAATGGAATTCAATCTGGTCCAGTCAGCAATACAACCAATATATCTGCGCCATTCATGGTAAACTTGAGATTGATGTCTGATTATATCATAATTGAAACTAATGCTATCAGTATGAGAGAAAAAGTAGATGCTATGATAGCTTCGCGTAGGATCTTGCATTTGCTTACAAACCTGTTTCAAAAACGACTTGATTCTGATTGCAGTTCTTATGTAACGCCATTGCGCGAAATTTATGGTTCAAACAACTAGATTGGTTTTCTTCTTTTTCTATGTATTCATTCTTAGCATTATTGCTATGCCCCAATTCTATCTAGCATATCAAATACGTCATCCAATCTTGGCGGTAGTGCAGAAGAATTTCTAACATATAGCGAAACACTCGCATTAGAGAATACCAGTCTTTCCTTTGCATCCAAACCTGACATGTATCCAATTATGTCCGCAGCATCCCATACATCACCAGCACCAGTCAAGGTTTTCGCTTCAACTCGAATGGAGTGAACAAATTCAGCTTCTCTACCGTTAGACCATGCTGATCCCTTTCGTGTATGCAGATCTGTACTAATCTTGACATTATCTGCAATTGTCTTTGCTGCACTCTTGACTATCTCCGACTCGTAATGTTCTGGAATCAGAGTCCCTAGACCGATAGCTTTTCCGAGAGAATTGCACTCATTTTCATTAATACTTAAGACGTCGGTAATTTCTGAAATTAATTCCAAGCATTTTTGAAAATCTAACCTTCTAGACTCAACATCTGCTGGATCTATAAAATGAAGAGCTTTAGAGGAATTTTCAAATACATACTCTGCTAATTCTGTCCCTTTCAAATTGCTACCCCAATTCGTCACTATCGTTGCGTCTGCATTACCTAATATCTTAAGGTGTTCCTCAGAATTAACCTTCTCAGGTCCAAAATTTGCATTGTCACCAACGTCACTTACCATTAAATTAAATTTGATATCTTCATGGCTTAGAAATTCTAAGGATGTTGTCCGACCATGATTTCCAGGTACGATAAAAAGATCAACATTGTTCCTAAACTCCAAAAAAGTTTGGTGAAGAATAGCTGATGCGATTTCGTCTCCTATTGTAAATAATGCAACATTAGCTCCCAACCTTGCAAGGCTATAGGCAATATTTACAGCATTTCCACCCTTGACATCCCTCGTAGGAATATCGCGAATACTGCCACCGCCAAACCTTGCCTTTTCAGTCAAAACATTAAAAAATTCCTCCTTTGACGTTAATCTCATGATTCTGTCTAAAAAGAAATCTGGCATAACAACTATGGAATTCATGGATGAATAATAATCTCTTATTTTTGTTGTAATTGTTGTATTCCGTGACACTTCTAATTAAGTGCCTTTGATTTACTAAGTATTTGTTTGTTTTCAAATTTGCTGAATAAAGTTTAATGTCAGAATAAGAATTGTCACATTTCTAGATCTCATAAATAATTTCTGGTATCGGGACAACATTTCTACCGTGTATTGATCTCCTAATCTAATTTCGAATTTCACGCACATTTGAAACTCAACTTTAAGTATTGGATTCGTGATTTTTAGAAGCGTATTTACAGGTCAATCGGCGCTCCTTTGACAAGGTTTCTCAGTTTATGACAATCTTCGTAGCCGCTGTTAATTGTCTGAATTATATCCTAAACTATTCTCAGTAAGCATTTCTAAAATCACGAAGAATATTGCAAGATTCTCTTTGATGAATCATAATATACTGATACACCTCATGATCTTACTTCAAATTTCTAAGTGATTTGAAAGGAGTACAATCACAAATATATGATGTTCTCTTAGTGCAAATAATACATGAAAATCATTAATGCCAATCCAGGGATGGGCACTCCACTAACAGAGGATGAAACAATAAGTTTTTTGACCAATAGTAAGCTTAATATCCATATCGCTACGCTTGATGAAAAAGGAGAACCAATTATCCATCCGACATGGTATTACTTTGATTCTGAAAACAAAAAATTCTATATCGAGACTTCAAGGAAATCGAAGAAGATAGAAAATGTAAATTCTAGAGATTTGGTTTATTACTGCGTAGATGATCCGAATCAACCATATAAGGGAGTCAGAGGAAAGGGAAAGGTAAGAATACATGATAATGTTACTCATAATATACCATTAGCTGAAAAGATAATGGTCAGATATCTAGGAAGTTTGGCACATCCTATGGCTACATCACTAATGAGTAACGTGAAAAACAG
>JBQCDO010000145.1:0-6931 GCA_051961195.1 Nitrososphaeraceae archaeon
TCCTAGAGCATAAAAAGACATTCTAATCTGTAATTTAACGATAAATAAATGATCTATTGCAAACGAGCTATTTCTGTGCTTCAGTTCAAGATGTGATTATATTGAAGGTCTATGAACAGATGGCCAAATCTCTATCTATCGACACATTAGCCTATATCTTGAGCATAGACCGTCTATCAAAAGCTCCTATATTTTACAATCAATCTAATGAATAGATACATTAATCAGTCGTCTCCGCTAGAGTGAAATAGATTACATCCCAACACGAGTTCTTCACGAAATACTCCTTCATTTAAATAGTAATAGTAACAAGTGCTGCATCATATAACTAGCTGCTTTTTAGACCAGTCAATTATTGGATGCTGCTATATTAGTTAATTAGTTAGTTTATCACAATATGTAATTAATAAATGAATTCTGATGAAACTAGGAAAGTAGCATGAGTTACCGGTAGTTCATCTGGTATAGGTGATTAGCACTAATCAAGTTATTACCTATTTTGTCAAATCTAGTTACGAATAACTTTAAATTGGTAATATTTACAGCAGTGTTATATGCCAGTAGGAATTGATGACCTGGCTATCTATATTCCAAAGCTTTACGTCGACTATAAGGATTTTGCTAAGGCGAGAGGTATTGATCCACAAAAGCTAGAATACGGCATTGGAATAAAAAAGATGGCTTTGGTAGATACCAATCAGGATCCAGCATGTATGGCTGCTAACGCCTGCTTAAAATTAATGGAGAGAAATCATTTGCATCCTGAAGACATTGGTCGTATGTATATTGCTACTGAGTCTGGCCTAGATGAGTCTAAAGCTATGAATTCTTTCGTGATAGGTATGTTAGAGCAAGTCTATGGGGAGGATACCTTTGAACACGCGGGCGGAATTGAATGCAAATTTGCCTGCGTTAGCGGATCCTATGCTATATATGATAACACAAATTGGATAAGAGCTGATGAAAACAATGGTAAGGCCGCTGTTGTAATTGTAAGTGACATAGCAAAATATGATATAGGATCTGCAGGCGAGTACACACAAGGAGCGGGGGCAGTTGCCATTCTCGTCAAGCAGAATCCTCGATTGCTGAGCTTTGATCAAAAGGTTACATCTACTGTCATAAAGAACGAGTATGACTTTTATAGGCCATTCGGAAAAGAGACACCTTTAGTAAATGGAAATTATTCGAATTTGCTGTATTTGATTCAAGTAAGAAAGGCATTTGATAGTTATAAAGAAAAGGCCATCAAAAATGGTTTAATTCCCCTGAAGGTTGGACAGTCCATTACAGACCATATAGACTTCTTCAGCGTACATCTCCCTTATAGGAAAATGGGTGAGAAGGCATTGGCTTACCTACTGCGCCACGAATGGCGATATCTTCCTCGTTGGAAGGAGGTTATAAGAGAATTAGGTATGGAAGAGCCATTGCCCAAAGACCCTAGAGGTACTATCGAATCCATATTGGCGGATGTTGAATTTATGAAAGCTGATGAAAAATTTAGACGTGCATTCATGCAGACTTCCTTCTATAATGAGGTGTACAAAAAGAAAATGGCTAGCTCGCTAGAGGCTTCTGCCATCATTGGAAACTTGTATACGGCATCCATGTATATGGGATTTAGAAGCCTCCTTGAATTTGAACACAAGAAGGGTATTGAACTAGAAGGCAAGAGAGTCGGTTTTGGATCGTATGGTAGCGGGAGTAGTGCTATGGTGTTTAGTGGCACTATACAACCTGAATATAAAGAGGTTGTGAAAGAAATGAATTTGGAAGAAGAAATCGGGATTCGTACCAAATTGTCTATGGAAGAATATGAGAGACTCCACGATGGGCGAGTACTGACATTGAATGAATCTATTCTTCATAATCGTCGCGAGTTTGTACTCATAAAGATTGGAGGATCCACAGCAGACAAGGCAGGATTCAGAGAGTATATTTACGCGAATTAGGTTACAGTGAATATACTTCATCTTTAGATCTGTGTGCGATCATATTACCAGTTTCTTATGCATAAGTTGAATGTAATGGCTTGACTTGAGCCGAGTATAACTTCTATAGAAGAGTACTACTAATCCTACAAGAAATTGATGTTATTCAAATCAACTGTAGCTAATTTATATTTTCGCTTGAAATCAATTGAACGGTCAAGAATTAGTGATATAAAATCATTATGTCAAGCCAGTGTTTAGTATACAAGTAGACATGTTTTGCTTATGGAGAGATCACAGGACTTGTGATATTTCCAAACCTTAGCCATTAAAATCCTCAAACAAACAAATTATGGTGGATAGATGAATACAAAATCAACCCATGTAGGATCTCAGATTTGCTCTACCGACTTCTTCAGCCTCTTTGTCCAGGCTCATTGGTGATAATGAGTGTGGTTTCAAACCAAACTTCACAAGATAAATAGAAATTTATTTAAAACATTAAGATCCGCAGGTCGAAATTTTGAAAACGTATTGTAGACTAACGATCGAATAGTTTCATTAATACTGTTTTCGACAATTATAATTCAGATTTCACAATGAGTCTACTTGTCTTAGATAATATTTAATTTATCCGCACATATTTTATGATAGTATTTTTTGTGAACTCGTCCAGAACTGATAATCATATCTTTTCTATCAAATTTCGTCTTACAGTGACGACACAGACCATTTTGTTTAAGCAGAATGTATCTTTCAACATCCATATATTTTGTTAGGAGGCTAGGCATGACTCGGCAATCTATAATACGATTTATCTTATTTAAGATGTTTCTTCATGAAATCGCGGTAAAGATACTCTACTAGAAAAAGTACTTTTTCTATATCTAGATAGTAAACTTCAGTTAGTAGACATGCATCATCTTTGCTATCTTATTATCATTCTAGTCGAATAGATTCAAGCCTTTCATCTATGATCGCGGGACTTCATTATTTTATCACAAATTTTAGGCTTATCTTTCATAAAGATGAGGTGCATCTGTAGACTTTAAGTCTTTTTTATTATCCTAAACGGTTCGAAATACATTTTCTTTACCACCGACTTGAGCCGCCAATTTTCATCTTATTTTCTATCACCATTACTTTTTACTTTATTCCGGTCATCTTGTAATACGTTTTATCTCTTGTTCATTTTCTTGCAGCTTATAATTGAGCTGTTTATCAGTAGAAAGAGGCAACGTGAAGTAAAAAGTTGCCCCTTTGCCGTTCTTATTATTTTCAGCCCATATTGTGCCACCATGTGCATCGATAATACTCTTTGAAATATACAAACCTAATCCTGTTCCAGAATATGAACTACTCACAAACTTGGAAAACATATTAGGAAATATTACCGGATTAATGCCCTCCCCTGAATCCTTTACACTCACAACTATGTCTTGATTCCTCCCTACCTCTGGGTCGTTTTTCTCTACAACTATGGATATTCTTGCTTCGCTTTCTTTTTCAGTAAATTTCAAGGCATTACTAATTAAATTCGACATAACCTGTGCCAGTCTATTTTTATCTGCTTCCACAATAATGTCATCATCCTTCTGTTTCAATTCATATGATATTTTTACCTGACCAGGATATTGTCGATTTCTCTCGCCACTCATATTCCTATGTTGTATCTTGTTAGTATATTCTTTCAGAACCTCTGCTATTATAATATTGAGATTTATCGGCTCTTTGTTTAGCTTTAATGATTTACTTTCGATTTTTGTTACATCCAATACATTATCTGTAAGCTGCTTAAGCCTTCTTGCATTTCGTATAACAACATCCAGATAATCAAGTTGTCTAGGATCTGTTGTCTCAGAATGTATAATTTCAGTCAGTCCAAGAATAGGCTGTATCGGAGTCCGCAATTCATGCGCAGCCACATTAATAAATTCATCTTTCATTTTTTCAGACTCTTTTAGCTTCTGAAATTGAGTTTGGATCACCGCATTTCTCTCACTCAGTATAGCATTATATTGGATACTTGATAATGCTAATGCTATTATGTTGACAAAATATGCTACGTCTTTGAGAATATGTCCTACATTGTGCGCAGTATCAAACGATGTGACTGAAAATGCCATTATTATTTGTCCAACAATATCAATAAGTAAAGCCAGAAGTATTCCCTTATAGAAAATATCCTTTTTCTTATAAAGCCCTCTCTTATAAAAGTAAACTAAGGCTATTAAGAAAAGGATGAACGATGGGATTTCATAAGGCCGATGTATTGGAGGGTTATCTATTACTACGCCAGGAAAAATAATTACAAACGAGCTAAGTGCTAGTAGAACAGAAACTATAGCAAGGACTATCAAGGATATTACAAGCAGTTTTGGAAGCTTCTTGCTTCTGTTTTTTCCTTTTTGTTGTCTTTGTCCTGAGGAGTTTGAGTCAGGAAAATCCGGATTGGCTAGAATCGGATAACCTGCAATTGCTATAGCCAGCATAGCACTAAGAAATATTCGGCCAGCGAACCATGTTTGGGGTATAAAAAACTTTAAAAATATGGGCTGATCTGCAAAGCTAAATGATATTATAACATGCAAAAAATCGATAGCAGCATTGACGAGAAATCCTATTCCGATAAAAAGACTAAATTTATCATTTAGTGTATGTGCCCTAGACATATAATAAAAAGCCAAGATTGCGGCGAATATTACTGCAATTAATTCAATATAGAAATGATGAATCTCCGACGCCACCCAAATATTAGAATCTAAAGATATTATAGCGATAATACACAGTGGGATAGAAGGTACAAGAGTATATTTAATTAGGGTTTCATATTTAGGAACAAATACTGACGAATTATGCGATAATATGCGATCGAGATGTCTTGTCACAATCTTATTTCACAAGGATATCCCATCTAATGTAAACCTGTCTATTGAACTTTCCTGTCATTAGATTAGATCGATATTTATATAAATCTTTATTTCATCAACCAACAAATTTATATTACATTTTTAGCCCAAAATGCTAACTTCAATATAATATAATATTCACTGAACAGAGAATAAGGTAAATAATCATAGGC
Organism: Nitrososphaeraceae archaeon; assembly: GCA_051961195.1. Taxonomy (GTDB): domain Archaea; phylum Thermoproteota; class Nitrososphaeria; order Nitrososphaerales; family Nitrososphaeraceae; genus JARBAU01. The sequence continues at coordinate 5,017 of JBQCDO010000145.1, forward strand.
AAAAATGGGGCACTTATTTACGGGATAATTAGGCTGATATCCTATGTGATATGTGCTAAACTGTCACCAAGCATTCTTACATATGATATTTGATAAACGACGACTACTATTCTGTAGATTATTACTATCAGATGATTCCTACGACCTCATGGATAGTGTAATTGCATCTATAGACGAAACAATGTCTATTCTATTAGGTTCTACAATTACTTAACATTGGAATATATACAGAATGAAATAGTATTTTAGCTAAAGTATGACATCTGAATATCATTCTTCATTTCAAGATGTATTTGATGTTATCTTATTATTTGGTCTTGTGCCGTCACTCATTTGTGAAGACATTTGTTCAACTCCAGGTTCAACCGGTGTCTTTGTCTGCTTTTCCTCGACAAGAAGATAATGCGGACATTCACAAAGGCATTAAAGTAAATGTATAGACCCACACAATTAAAGGCTGACTATTAGGCGTTACTGGACAACTCAAGCGATATACAGAAATACATATTCAAGTAATGGGAAAGCGTCTAACGTGACTCTTGCTAGATCGTGAAATAAGAGGAATATCTTCTGTTTTAGGAGCAAATAAGGTAGCTTACTGGATACCACTCGATGCAGACAATAACCTTACAACAGGAAAAATCGGTATCGATTACTAAAAGAAGGTTCAGTGGAATATAAACCCAGAAATTGGGGTGTTCCCTAGTAGAGTATTCGTCTCCCGATCATTTCATAACTGTGTAATAGAAAAAGGCATAACATTTGATAACCAAAATTATATTTCTCTGCCACTAGATCTCAATTCCATAACTTCAAATAAATATGGAGTGTTGTTCTATGTGACAGTAATTTATAATAATAGCTCTAAAATAGTTTCAGATCTTACTAACTGGGTTGATATTCCTCTACCAGAATTTACTTTCTCTGTATTATCATACCTATAGTGTTAAGATAGGAAGGTCAAAATGACATTGGAGTTCACTTGAGGTCAAGTGCTGGTGTTTTACAACAGCAGTTTGGCTACCCATGCAAAAAATTCAAATATAAAGTTGTATTTAATCCTGATAGGATAAATAAGTTCTCTTCATATGAAGGTTATGTCCTGCGCCTTATAGATTCGTAGTTCCAGCGAATGCTCGAATAGGTCAATATACAAATACAATGTTAGTAAATATCTCAACTGGTTCATTATTCACTCTAAATTTATTAATCTACCAGATTTAACTTATTAGTACAGACATAAGGATGTGTTAATACAAAAACAAATCAAACTGTGTCTATACTAGCACCATGAAGATTGGAGAAAAGATCAGGAAATTTTGGACAGCAATTTTGATCCTTCTTGTAGGATTCATAGGCGTCTTTTCGACTTACATTTTAATTACCCGAAACTGCGGAAAATAGTTAAAGAGAGATATGAATTTGTATTGGATTCGACATTTCTTCATTCTCTTATCTGAAAAGAATCATTTGATTTAGGTATAGAATTAGAATTGTCTTGTAATGTCATTTACATCTAGGGAAAACAAGTAGTATGTGTAATAACCAGTCTCAGAATAGCATACATGAATAAAATAATGATGTTGACAATAGCCCTAGCTTACTATACCTACTTCCAATTATATTCATGTCGTCTCTGTAACCAATTATAATAGGACAGATATGATTATATATTATAGAACGTCTTTGCCAAGATTGTGCAATTGTGCAATCAAAAGGCCACTCTACCTCTCTTGTCTCGAAGCAATAACACCTGTTCTTTTAGCACCGGATCATGGAGAATGCCTTGGAGATAAAGTAATGAGTAATTCTGCATGAGTCAATAAATGGTGGCATGTTCGTCCAGGGATAGAGTATATATTGCATGTTATGAACATAATTCCACAAGTAACGAACCTGTGTTTAGGATTAGCAG
>JBQCDO010000146.1:0-9903 GCA_051961195.1 Nitrososphaeraceae archaeon
TAGGCTACAACTGGTACCAGTTCGAGGATCAAACCTAAGTCGAGACATGTAGAATATTTAGATATCCTTTGCATAAATGTCCTCTGAGATTAGATTCTGTGATAAATGTTTGTCAAAGACTTTACACCAAATCCTGGAAGATCCTGATATATTGTACACATATAAACGAAAACGTTTATACCGATGTATTCAGTGTGGCAGTCGAAGCATCAAGCGGTCCTTACGACCGTCTGCAGAATCGGTGTATTGATCTATAAGAATTTTTTCCCATCTCCGACCACAGTAATAATCTCTTGTTATGAGTCATCAAGGCAATTTTAGTTGAGTTGATCTGCGTAATGAGTGTTAGGCCTTATATCCGGTTATTACTAAATTATGGTATGAGAAGATTCATGGTCTATCTTTTTAACGATAAATTTACTCCGCATGATGCCAGAGCGGTATTGAAGCAGGCTCGCGACATGGCTATCAATTCGGGTATCATCGTGCGAGATGTCCGAGTGGCGACTGATTTTTTGGAGATTGATATGAGTCTTCCAGATGATATTCAATTGGAAGACGCGCTGTGCTTACTTAATCCGATTAGCCCGCTTACAGAATATCAAATAGTGGAAGACAGATACATGGAAAAAGAAGCTTCAATCGAATACGCAAGAGATCTCTTTAACTCGCAAAAGTATTGGAGAACTCACGAGGTACTCGAAGCAATATGGAAGAATTCAGAAAATACTGAAAAACTAATTCTTAACTCGATTATTCTGATTTCTGCAGCTCTTGTCCACTATCAGAAAGCTGAAATTGATATATGTATCTCCATTTTGAGAAGGGCTTTACTCAAGCTTGATAAGATTGAGGGCAGTTACTTTGGAATTGATCTACATAATATTAAAGCTAAGGTCTCAAAGATAATTGAGACGGGAGTCGTAGAAAAACTTACTATCTAATAAGAAAATAACGGTAAAAATAAGATCGCCATAAATGTTAATTTTAGTGTCAGGAGGCCACTCGGTTTAAGCCTGGCCCTATGAATCAGTCCGCTTGGGAAGATCACCTTAAACACATGCGGTAATACATTTATTGATTTTCAATTCAAATCCAAGACGTAATAAATAAAGGGAAGCTGGTGTCAAGTCATGATAGGCATGGCTATGGAACTAAAGGTTCATCCGTCCTTTTTTAGGGAGTTTGCGACTAAGACTTGGATTTCCCCAAATGAGATAGTTAAAGAGCTTGTAGAAAATGCCTTTGACGAAGATGCGACAAAGGTCCTACTTACTATTTTAACCAATGGATCCATAATTATAGAGGATGACGCAGGAATGAATAAGTTTTCTATGGAAAAATTCTTGCTATTAGGTTCACCGCACAAGAAGTATGACCAAATATCCCCAAAGTTTAAAAGGGTCAGAACTGGTAGATACGGAACCGGTAGACTATCTTTTCTGACATCATTTGAAAAAATGAAAATTAGGACGAAACATGGTGATTTTATAAAGTCCATACTGATAGATGCTGATACTCTTGACAAACTCTACAGCGGCAATGTGGTATTACCCGAAGAATCTGGGTCACCTCTGAGAAGAAATGGTACTGAACTTTATCTAAGCAATCCAAAGGTTGCGATTGACAGCAATAAATTGATAAAAGAAATTAGAAAGCTCGCGATACTTCGACATCCGATGTTTGAAGTTTTTTTTAAGCTATCTGAAAAGTTTGAAGAGTGGAATTTCCAGGATGCGCAGGTGATCAGGCCACCAGAAATTCAGGGACATAGAATTCCAGTAAACCTAAACAGCGGTAGAATAACCGGTGAAATAGTTATCGCCAGAAGGCCCCTGTCTGAAGATGAAAGAGGAATAGCTATAATGATCGGAAGTCATATAGTAACTCGAAGTAATTTTGGCTTTGAGGCCAAATTAAACAGAGTATCCGGATATATAAGGTGCGACTCACTAACGTCTCGATTTGCTGATAAATCAGCACTCATAGAAGATGCCGAATATTCAAAATTTATGGATATAATGAAGTCTTTCGTAGACATGACTGTTCTACCAAGCTTAAGTCAGTATGAGGATGTGTTAATTACCCGTGAAGAATCACGAATTTATAAGGAAATTGACAAGGTATTGGGGCAGGCCTTAATTGAGAGTTCCGAGACACAAGAGGAAGTAGAAGAATTGAGTACCATTGACGTTACCGAGGTGGTAAAATCTGAAAAGTCCGATCATCTGAGTAATTCCAACGAAAATGCCGTTATTGATTCAGAAAATGTGATGCCAGTAAATGAATCCCATGGTAAATTTGATCAATCTTCAGCTGATCTAGTTCATAGTAATATCGCTATTCCGGCGGATCGGTCTATTATCCGCGATGAACTTGAGACTCAAATCACTCAATCTCAAAGCACTACCGGATCAGCTAATGTGACTGGCGGTGTAAATAATGAAAGACCGTATGATATCGAAAACTCAGATCGCCAGATGAATAGTAGATCTGACGATACATCACTAAAAGTTAGGAAAATCCGAACACCAGTTGTAAAAAGAACGTTCGCCCTAAAAAAAGTGGGTTACAAGGTCATTCCATATGAAGATGGCAGCGATTCACGTTATAGTTTTACTAGCGAAAATGTGGTATTTGTCAACAAAGCAAATTCTACATACAAAGCAGAGGCGAACCGAGGAGACGAATTCCTGTTAAGGCATATTATTAATTTGGTTGCCGAAGCTGTTGCACAAACAAAACATCCAGAAGGAAAGGATGCACTAGAACTTCAAAACCGTCTAATAGCCGAAGCGATAAGAATACACGATGGCTCTATAAATAGAAAGTGAGAAATGTAGGGCTAGATCCAGTTTGATATTTCGAATTCGATCCAGAGATTAGGAGACCATCATAGCGAAGTAACATGCTTGTTTAATTTAGAATAACTACCTTGAGACGCCGAGTTTAATAGAAACGACTAAATCTAACCTGTATAAGATATATCATGAAAATCTATGGCGTTTCAATTTATGCCGGGTGCAACCGCCGTTGGAATCACTTTTTCTGAAGGTGTTGTGCTAGCCGCTGAAAAACGTGTTTCATACGGAAATTTTGTGATAAATAAGAATACAAAGAAAACCTTTCTGGTAACAGAACATGTTGGGGCTGCTTGCGCTGGAATGATCGCTGACATGCAAGTCCTGGTCAGGCAAGTCGGAGCTTTGGCGAAAATAAGAAAACTCGAAACTCGACGCAATGTGGCGCCAAATTCCATTGCAAAACTAATGTCTGTAATAATGTTCGAGCGAAGATTTTTCCCGTTATTGACCCAAGTGATTGTAGGTGGTATTATAGATAAACCCAGTATATATACTCTAGATCCCGTTGGCTCGGTTCTGCCCGATGATTACGCAGCAGTTGGAACAGGAGCAGAAATGGCTTTAGGAGTGTTAGATTCAGAATTTAAAAAACAAAATACCCAGGAGAAAGCTCGAGAATTAGCAATCAAGGCGATCAAGTCATCTGTTCAACGAGATTCAGCTAGTGGCGACGGCTTAGATGTCATTGTTACTACCAGTAGGGGACATACAGAGGAAACGATGAGTTTCTAGCGTGTCATCTGAGACAAGCGTCATCTTTGCAAGCTGTGAGGACTACAAATGCCACGAAGTGATTAGAAAAATAAATATACACGAAATGAGCACATTTTTTGGTAGAATGTCCGAACCTGTAAGTGAAGAAGCGCAACAAGAATTTGAAGATGACCTGGAGGAGGATATTGATGACGAAGAGAATCTGTAATTTATAGAGTGCCTTTTATTATCGATCACTTACTTTTTTCATGACACCTGCAGTTCACTTCTTATCAGGGATTTCCGTTTTCAACGATCCAAAATTTGTACAAAAAGTGACGAAATGCTAGTGCTTATAATCGCTTAATATATCCCTATACCTGGGATCTTTATATGAAATATACTTCACGTACTCACCATAAGTCATATTAAAAGGACAACTTTTACATCGAACAAATGAAAAATCGTCCGATAATTCAGCTATTTTCTTACAATCTGGACAATGAATCTTCAACAGAGGCTATAAGTTGAACAATAATAAAATTCTAACTAATTTCATGTTTTGTATTTCTTTTCAGCCGATATGAAAAAAGCAACTGGAAGGGCTATACCGCCTTCACCTGCTTCACTATTGGTTGACGTGATTTTCTAAAGACGCGAAAACCACAGATGCATTTAATTTCAGGTAACCGTGAAAGCTCTTCGACTGAAACAGACATGCCACATCTCATACAATCGTAAATTACGTCCCCAAGATCTTCAGCCATTAATAATAAGAATTAGCTTAAAGTAAATTTAAAGATTGTGAATCCAATTCATATACTACTTCATAAAAAGCCTACATCTATGGATAGTTATTGTAGAGATTTAAATATCAACGCACCTTCAGCTAGAATAAAGTATAGAATACATAAAAGTAGCGGTTTTTGGGTTCAGCCAACAAATGAACAGTTGATTTTTTGTAATTAAAAAGTTTAAAGATGAAACATTATGGGAGAAATTGAGCAGCTGCAAAGGTCAGGTTTGCCTCTTTTTTCTAGCTGAGACAATTGAGAGGATGTCTCGGTCCTTCAAATGGTAAGAGGTAGGCAGTCTCAAGCCGTCTCGAACATCTATCGCATAGAGCAAGCCTTTGGCTAGATCAGTATGAATATCTTCTGCCAAATCCTTTACTGTGGATCCAGATTTCATCAAATAGACATCAGGCAAAACATTTCCAGACCTATCAGACATTTTCGCAGGGTCTGCAACAGGATAGACAGTATTCATTCTTAACAATTTAAATACCGCCACATTAATGGCAAACTGGACTCCTGTCCGCATATATTCATTTAGTACGTCTTTTCGAATGAAATTAAGGGCCCATTTTTGTTTATCATTCAAACTTGATTGGTTGGTCATTTCAAATCGTTCATCACCTGGCAGATACTTTATAAGTCCGCGAGCTTGAGCGCGGCGCAATGTAAGTTCAGCGTCTGCACTTGTTGGAACTATAATCGAGTCCTTGTACTCCTCTCGCAACCTTCTAAAATTTTCTGTTGCAACCGGTAGATCCACCTTGTTGGCCACAATGAGTGTCGGCTTTGAAATCTCTCTCAAGCTCCAACAAAAATTTCTCCGATTTTCTGGATTGAAATCATCAAATTTTATATTCTGAAGTTCGTTCACTCTCAGGGCATATTTGACGTGATCTTCCCTAACTCCAATCCCCCTAAAAATCTCGGTGATCGACGAAACAATATCATTAGAAGAATTTACTGATCTTGAAATTTTATCATAGTTTCCTTCGAGTAATTTCAGGTACCACATTATAACTTCTTCTTCAATATCTGCAATATCAGCAACAGGGTCTCCTGTTCCAGCTTCAGCGATCTTACCGGATGAGTCAATACTCCCTGAGGCATCTACAATATGAAGGAGGGCATCTGACTGAGCTGCTATAGACAAAAATTGGTTCCCAAGACCTTTACCTTCCCATGCACCTTTGATAAGTCCAGGCAAATCGACGAGTTCTATGGGTATAAATCTCCAACCGTCAATACATTTTGAATTTCGCGGCGAGTCAAGCACTCCTAGCTCCTTATGAACACATAATGTTATGGCACTTGCGTTACCAACATTAGGTTGTTTGGTTACGAATGGGTAGTTGGATATTTCAGCCGATCCCAGTGTAGCTGAATTAAAAAAAGTCGTCTTGCCAGTATTAGTTTTACCAATCAAACCAATCTTTATCATAAACCTTCCCCATTGACTTGAGCTTATAAATATATTCTTCTCGTTGATTATATTAACACAACAGCATCATCTGATGATTATAGGAATCGTAATGGCTCCATTTGAAGCCGATTGAACCAAGGTAGAATATTTTGCGAGTGCTCCGGATTTATAACGTGGTCGTATTGGTTTCCATGTTCTTCTTCTTTTCTTTATTTCACTTGAAGTTAATTGTATGCTTAACTTTCCCTTCGGAACATCTATTTCGATTATGTCGCCATTTTTTATAAATGCAATTGGTCCACCTACAATAGCCTCGGGACTGACATGTCCCACCATAAAGCCTCTAGTTGCCCCCGAAAAGCGGCCATCAGTAATCATTGCGACTTTTTCACCCAAGCTTTGGCCGACCACTGCAGCCGTTACGGCAAGCATTTCTCGCATACCGGGTCCCCCCTTAGGCCCCTCATATCTAATAACTATTACATCACCTTCAATTATTCTTTGTTTCGATAGGGCGTCGAAGGCAGCTTCTTCGGAATTAAAGACTTTTTCACGGCCGACAAATTTTGTTTTGTTAATTACGGAAATTTTTATCACTGCTCCCTCTGGCGCTAGATTTCCCTTCAATATTTTCAAAGTTCCCTCTTTGTGGATAGGATTTCCTATTGGCTTTACTACTCGTTGAGATTGAGTACCACTAAACTGGATCGAATTGATATTTTCCTTGATGCTTTTGCCGGTTACGGTAATTATGTCGCCGTTTATCAATCCTGCTTTCAAAAGACTATTCATTACGACAGGAATACCTCCAATATCATCCAAATCTCGCATAACATACACACCACCGGGTCTTAAATCTGCAATATGGGGTACTTTGCGTCGTATTCTCTCAAAATCATCTAGCCTTAGCTTGATTCCGACCTCCCTTGACAAAGCTAATAGATGCAGTACAGAATTTGTTGATCCACCAATAGCATTTACGATTGCAATTGCATTCTCAAATGCATCAAAAGTCATGATATCCTTGGGTCTAATGTTACTTTCAATTAGTCTGTGAATTTGTCTGCCAGCGTCGTAACACAACTTTGTCCTTTTATCACTTTCCGCGGGTGGAGATGAGCTGCCAGGAAACGAGATACCGATTGCTTCTGCTACAGATGCCATAGTATTTGCCGTATACATTCCGGCACAAGAACCTGCAGAGGGGCAAGCGACATTTTCTAGACTAAGGAGTTCGTCCGCTGTCATTTTTCCTGAATCGTACATACCTACTGCTTCATAGACATCTTGAATAGTAACTTGCTTACCATTCCAAGACCCGGGTAAAATGGTACCGCCGTATACAAAAATTGAGGGCAAATTTAATCTTGCCATAGCCATCATCGTACCAGGTAGACTCTTATCACAGCCAGAAATACCTACTATTCCGTCATACTGGTGTGCACGCATCATGACCTCTATAGAGTCGGCAATGATTTCTCTGCTAACAAGAGATGCCCTCATACCCTCGTGGCCCATAGCTATTCCATCTGAAACCGCGATTGTGGTAAATTCTCTAGGAGTACAGCCACCGTCCTTTGCTCCCTCTTTAGCAACTTGTGCTAACCTTCCCAAGTGAATATTACAGGGAGTGGCTTCATTACACGAAGAGCATACTGCGATAATCGGCCGATCCAAGTCCTCATCCAGCAATCCCATGGCTTTGTACATTGCTCTCTGAGGCGCTCTTGATGGACCTTGAAGAACTGTTCTACTAGGTAAATTCAATTCGGATCCTATATTCTCTTATCTATTTTAAGATTCTTTTTGCTGAACTTTATTTTACCAGAATTTTATTCGAGCAAGGCAATGATCTTGATTGCGTCAAGGCCTTCTAGCTTGAAGATGGTTTCGCACATTCCACATTCAGCATTGCCACTGGACATATCGTTTGCTGAAATTTCTTCATTCTGATAGTCGCATTTTGGGCATCGGAATGAAAAGGAAATATCAAAACTATCAAGTTCTACTGTTTCAGTCATAGCATTTACTAGCATGAATATATTATATTTAAGATATGCTGTGCGATAGCTGTAAAACTCTACAATTCCTAGAGCAATTAGCTATAGGTAAAGTGCTCGCAGTTGAGTATCAAATTCTAGGCGGGGTGTCCCTCTTGCCAACCATTATGGTATTATCATTTTTACCGCTTAGTTTAAGGTGTCTATGGTTAATCTGAAATAAATATATAAAATACAAATGACTATCCGTAGAGTAATGCATAAAACAGCATCATGCATTTTTTGTTCTATAATTCAAGGTCATGCACCAGGTGTATTTGTTTATACTGATAATGAGTTTATTGCTCTGATGGACAAATATCCAGTTAATTACGGACATACTCTTCTGGTACCTAAAATACACTACAGAGATCTGTTATCAATGCCTATAGATCAAATTGGTAGAATGTATTGTATGGCTGCGAATCTAGCAAAGGCGATAGTAATGTCAGTCAAGGCAGATGGATTTAATTTGGGTCAGAATAATGGTCGCGCGGCAAATCAAATTGTGCCACACGTTCATGTGCATATTATCCCCCGTTATAACTATGATAGTCCTAACGGAAACTGGCCATCTAGAAAAGTTGCCTCTCTTGCAGACCTAGATAGCATCGCTCAATCGATCACCAAATCTATTGCTGAACCACTTTCTTCTGGTTATCTTCAATAGTGGTCGGATAGTGTTTTTCGGCAGACACCCAAATTCGGTTTTCTTCTAAAATTCGGTTTGGGACCATAAGTTCATTCATTGCCCGCGTGTTGTTAAAAAAAACGAAGTAAATTCCTTTTAAGCAGAGTATAGGGAAGGTCTATGGTGGATTCAGTCCAGATAAACAGAAGTTCCAAGTATAATACAGTCGAGTCGGTTTATTCAATGATTCAAAAGCATAGCGGACAATTGACCGCGAAATTATTAGAGAAAGAATTTGGAAATAAATATGTAGTCCATTATGCAATCACACGCTTGACAAAGGAAGGCAAGATTAAAAGAGTACGTGGGTTTGGACCAAATCGAATCGAATTCTTTTATTTGGATATTGCGTAAACTGTTGGTTTGTATTTTTTGACTCTCAACTCGATGATTTATCATGATGAAAAATTGTCATGTGTGATACTAAAAAACGGAGATACTATTCAAAAAAAATAGCTTTCTAAAAGATCTCCTCATCCTTCCGTATTCCGCCCAATCCAGTCTTCACTTGGTTAGAACATTCGAGGCAGATGCTTTCTGAGAAGGGGAAGGTCTTTAAACAGTGTTTGCAAACTGGCTTCTTGCAATTAGGACAGATTAGCATGTATTTCCTAAGGTTACAGATATAGCAAAGGCTCATCATTGGTAGCTTTACGCAAAAATGACGTAAAAGTTTATCGAATTATATTTTATCAGTTAAGAATAAATTACATTATTTTGTCTCATTCTTCGAAGACTCTCAGATCAAGTTGTTTCTTAATTTTTTTTGTGTACTTGGTTAAATAGGATCTAGCCTCACTCTCCGTGTCAAACCGTGCTTCACCCCTAAATGACCCATTTTCATCGATAAATGAAATTGCCGACCATATTCCATTTTTCCCCATCTTCTTTACAACGAACATCTAATTAGGTATTGTAATGATTAAATTAAAAGATACTCCGATTAGCACAAGACGAGGAGAAAGCTTATTAATTGTCACTGGGGAACGATGCAGACGAACTTACAATAATTCCAAGATAGGCAAAAACATTGCGAGTTAGTTGTTAATTATAGTGCGCTAATCTGTTACTAAACTCTTCAGTTGGGACATCTGAATGGGCTTTATTATGATCTTTATATCCTTGTCCTCGTAATAGTTATCACGTTTCATTTCTCGTTTTACTTCATCAAAGGCCGTTAGGATAATGATTTTTGCCCCGGGATCCGAAACAAGGATATCTTTTGCGGCCTGAAGTCCGTTTTTAGCTCCAGGCAGCTTATAATCCATTATCAAATAATCCGGTCGGTAGGAATTGTAATCAAGGAGAATTTCCTCGGCGGTAGTGGCAGTGGCCATGACTTCGCATCCAGCCTTCCTGAGGTAATCTTTGTAAAGGATTAATAGGTCCTCTTCATTCT
>JBQCDO010000147.1:0-2445 GCA_051961195.1 Nitrososphaeraceae archaeon
GGTATTTGAAAATCTGGCAGTTGCAATATTCTTTTTAGGATCCGGAATTGCACAGATATTTTGGATATTGCCTATGCTAAAAAGGTGGGGAAGACTTTGGTATTATATAGGAATCGTAGGAAATGCAGGTTTTATAATACTTTATGTCATTACACTGTTTCCTGATAATCCTGTTACAAGAAAAGGAGGAAGTGTAGATATTACTGCCTTGATATGTGAATTAGGGCAAGTCGCTTACATACTAATAACTGTGGCAATATTATCTAAAGAATCTAAAATAAAACTAAAATCAAAAATAGCTGATTAGGAAGGCCCTTATAACCGTCGTCATAATTACAAGAATAAGATATATTCACTGGTCACAATCTTCATATTATTGTTATTATTGTTATTATTATTTTTTTATATGCAGCATAATCAGTGTATCTTAAAAATGGACCAAGTATTGCAGCCAAACATATAATACTTGTTCTGAATTTATTTGACCAGAACAACAACGTAATATCACGTATCGATTATAACCGATTGACCGCTGATGTATTTATGCCGATTATTAAATATCATTTCGACAATTCTTTGCGCGATTTGTTCCGGCTTTAACATTTTATTCTTATTTTCTCTGTAATAGTCTTTATCTAAATCTTCCTGCATCCGGGTATTTACTTCGCCTGGACATATTGCCATGACAATTATATTTGTGTCACTCAATTCCCACGCTAGACTTTCGGTCAATCCTATCATACCAAATTTGCTCGCACAATACGCAGAAATATTGGGGAAACCCATTTTTCCTGCTCCTGAACTCACATTAATTATTACACCAGATCCCTTTCTCAACATTAAAGGCAGAACAGCTTTGGTACATAGGAAGGTCCCTTTCAAATTTATATCGATAGTTTTGTCCCATTGTTCTTCCGAGGTATCAATTAATTTACTGATAAATGCTATGCCTGCGTTGTTCACTAAAACATCTACACCTTCAAAACAATCAATGGTCTTCTGAACCAGTTGGCTTACTTCTAGTGGGTTACTAACATCACATTTTACACCAATAGCATTATTATTCTTCAATTTCTTAATCTCCTTTATTACTGAGTCAATTTCACCCTGAGTTCTAGAACACACGACAATATTTAGATCATTTTTAGCCAATAAAAGGGCGGTTTCTTTTCCAATGCCTCTGCCAGCGCCAGTGATGATTGCTGTCTTGTACATATTAATAGAGTATCTTAAAGCCTGCCCATTCATATATAACCTAGTTTACAGTCAGAAAAGCGAAAGAATATTTTTATGATAAATCTTTGATAAGATGCTCATATCGTGAGCTAATCAAAAATGAGTAGTCAATAAAGTAACATAACTAATGATATTCATTATCCCAAATACTTGATATTTATTAGATGATCGACATTTGAGACAAAAATTATTCCATCTCCTTGTTCACCATTCTTCCCGGATCTTGCAGATTCTATTATAGCCTCTATGACTTCTTTGACTTGGGAATCAGGAAGGACTAGTTCAAATTTGGCCCTCTGGATTAAGTCATAAGATACAAGTTGACCTCTCCACTGGAGGTGAAGCTCTCTAGTCTTGCTCCAACCCATCACAGTTGATATGGTCATTCCTGCAACACCAATATCCCTTAGACGCTCCTTTATATGAGGCATTCTCTCTGCTCTTACGATTGCGTCTACCTTTTTCAATATGACTTATTCCGAGGAATTAGTTTATATTCATTTATTAAATGCGCCACACAAATGGTAGTTGAATGACCGGCACCGAACTAGAGGATCTCTGCAATCAGATTATCCAATCCGATGACTCCATAAGATTTGTAGGTATCGCAGACAAATATGGCAAGCAAGTAGTTGTTAAGTATCGAGACGGTCTTGTTCCTTACTTGAATCAGACAGAGTCAGAGATATACTCCATTGATACTGTAATGAGAATGAATAGTAGGAAGGAAATGGAGTCGAAGCTCGGTAAGGTGATTTATTCATTCACACTATATGAAAACCTTAAACGTGCCACTATATACATTGGAAATAATGATTATCCAGTCCTAATGGCATCCTTTGACACTCGTTCGGATCATGATAACATCATACTAAATAAAATATTGCCTATTGTGAAAGCGAAGCTTGGATCATCTATTTGAGTTGACAAGAATGGCTTTTACAGTAGAAGAAATTGCCTTAGCTATATCTAGAAAGGATACTGTTACTGTTCAAATATAAATAAACAAGATCTTTATCAAGCACTAACAAATCGAGAAATGTTGGATACGGTGCCGGAACAAGGACATGATTGCATATATCGGGACAAAGAAGCATTCAATTATGTATCTAGATTCGATCAATCACAGAAAGGTAAAAAGGATAAAATTATAAATTATTTTATTAACATTGAAGACAAGATAAAATTAGAGGAATTAAGATTTTTTTA
>JBQCDO010000148.1:0-4305 GCA_051961195.1 Nitrososphaeraceae archaeon
CAATATGTAAGAATACTTTAGCTGTCTTATCTGGCCTCATATTATCTACTTCTTTCATTTCCAACATAGCATTATCATTAGACGAATCAAATACTTCTGATTGAGGAGATGGTGGCGACGACTTGGATGCAGTTAATGATGAAGACGTTGTTGTGACTGTTTTTAATGATATTGGCTTTTCTGCCTTTTGATCCATCGTTTTACTCTTTAATTTCTTCTCTTTACCTAGTCCTACGCTCATATTTCTACTATCACCCTTATTATCAGTTTGATTATCAAGATTTCTTTTTAGAGAATCTTTAGTAGCTCGTTTGATTCGCTTATAAGCAGAAGAAGGTGCTGTTCGCTTATTTCTCGTATTAAGGGCATTTTGTCTCTTATCGTCGTGCCTCTTTTGTTTCATAATAAATCAAATATCTTCGTCCTTATTTTACCTATACAATTAAGATAGTTATGATTTTAACTAATTCCTGTTAGTTATTTTAAAAGAAATAAAGTTTTTGTAAAACTGTAGAAATAAAAAGTGTTTTTCATAAAAATTGGCATGATCTGTTTCAAACAATAATATGGTTAATCTGATTATGATGACGTTATTATTGCTATCTTTTTTTCGATCTTCATGAGTTCTGATTCATTAATAAAAAATACAAGATCTGATAATTGCACCCAATTAGATTCCATTCTAATAAGGACATTCAAATCTGTTGGTTATACAACAAGGACACGGTATAGAATTGTTCTTGTTTTCATCCGTGTCACATTCCAATCCTTTAGTAAATAATCCATTAATACCAATGAATATTGGATCATCAGTAACTGGACTTAACAAACAATGAAAACACTTTGCCCTACCATGACTTGAATTTCTTTTATAATCCATAAATCCAATAATCAGAATACCATTTCCTTATTTGTTCATTACTATCTTTTAGTTCACTTTTTGTTGAAAACGTTAGAAACTTGACAAAATCATCAGGAAAATATTCATGTACGTAAGGTGTTCCTTTGAGATGAATCTAATCATTTAATAGGATTATTTCTTTGACTCTTACGCAATTTGAATCATTACCATCACCATTCAAAGAACCAAATCTTTCAATCTTTTTAGATGGATAGTTAATTGATTTCTAGATTTCAGATTAGTCTATCAGACTTTCTGAAATAAGTAATAATTATTTTATAGAGGTTTTCAGTTTGTTATTTTGATACGGGTATATGAGTAGAATTTAGCCCAAGTATTGGATAACAAGTACCTGTCTCGTCTTCATTACGATTTTCAAATCCCTTCGGACAGCGTACATTTGGAAAACAATGCTTGTATACATTCATTGAAAATCCTTTTGGACATTTATCTGTTATTGGATCTGGTTTACACTTCATCTGCTCTGGATGAAAGAGGCAGCTATTGTCAGGTTTGGGTTGCTCTTGTTGCTGATTTGGTTGCTGCTTTAGTAGTAACTGGTGTTGTTCTTGACAAGCAGACTTATTCTGGGTGTTGTTGCAATTCTGAGATGTTGTTGCTGATAGTTGGGATGATGAATTATTGCTATTACTAGTGCTATTAGTACTTGGACCTCCACCAGAGAAGTTCTCTGACAAGCTTTTCCTCGAGTAGCCAAATATAGTACTGCCAATCATAGTACTTGAAGATATTAACGAAATAGATATAGTTAGAATGAACAGCATTATAATGAAACTGTTGTTATTGTTCTTCATACTAACCTAAATAACGCTTCCAAATTATATAAGCAGATGGATGAAATTAATAATCATGGTTATTAGCTATTGAGATCAAGTTATTGATTACTAGTAAAATCTTGATTCTTCTAACTTTTCATTGTCAATTATATGCATACAATACTCTGTACGAAAGTCAGGAACTCGTAATCATTACAGAACATAGCAACTAAAATTTTAATGAATATATGACTGAGTAGTTTTATCAAAATTCTTTACGATTTCGAAGCCCTTCTCAAAGCTGTTAATACTATTAGTACTATCATCATAATTTTGATACAAATTCAACTCTGGAAACACAGCCCAAGGTTGGTACCTAGCCATTATAGATGCAAGATGGTTTTCTCCAAGCAAAGACTTACATAAATCATATGTCATGTTTCTAACCTGCAGCTCCTTTACAACACCAAAACTATGAAGATATTCATGAGCGAGTACCATGAACAAGTATGAATTATATTCTTCATGAGATTTACGTTTTCTAATTATATCCAGTATCCTCCTGTTTATTATTATCATATTTGAACCTAGGACATGATAGGCTCCAAGATTAGCTGGTAATCCCTGCAGTATTAGGCTTAATCCAGCTCTATGCATTTTGAACTTTTCATTAACTGCCGTCTTCACTAACTCAAATGCGCCATTGAAGTCATTAATCTGTGATAACATATCACGATAATACTGTTGCCGCTGTTCATTAGTAAATGATATAGTCTGATCAGCTCCTTCTCCTTTATTCACCTTTTATATTTCATCTCTATATATAACTATACTAAGGTAATTACATATAAATATGATAGTTAGTCTTCGAATACTAAATTACGATTAGGTAAGTTGGTCATGAATATCACCTTACTTGGATATTCATTGAAAGTAAATAGGAGTTGAATTGGGATGAGTAATATGCTGCTTCAGGGTTAATGAGGTATTATCATAGATGCTATCTATACATTATGCATTAGTTGCTGTTCATTCTATTTTACAGGGCTTCCGATATTTTGGTTTCGGTATCTTACCAATTACCGAATTAATATTGAGGTAAATGACCTCGTCCTTATATGTTGGAAGTTATCAGTGACCGCCGGTGAACTGCCGGCCACGCTTGCAACCCAATGGATGAAACATCACGATTAAAAAGAATACTAAGCCAATGGGTCAGAACTTCAATTGCATTTTAAGATAAGCTTTAGAGTTCGGTGAAGAACGAATAGGGGGTGCAGGACTAATGGGATATGCATTCACCAAGAGCGTTGTAGTTACCTGAGCCTTCCGTGAGATCCAAGGCACTATAACAATAAGACTGGCACGTAACTGCTTCGGTCGTGGTAACATACGGCAACGCCGCCATCAGGGTATAGAGAGTGTAATGCAGCTGCATAATTCACTTATTTGTATAAACATTATAAATACTCCCTCCAGTATTAGTGTTAACATAACTCCAAATTTCATGACTCATGGTAAGCTGTTCGAAAAGCGATTTTTGGTTGTCATCTATTACATCATAAACTAGTTGACCTATCACCATATGATTAGGATTGGCAAGTGCGGTCATTTTTACTGCAATACTTGTACTGTAGCCTAAAATGTCGTAAACTGGTTTCTTTATGAGAGGTTGTTCTTTTTTGGAAATATTGTTATTGTTACTAGTTTCTTCTACATTAGTTATATTAGGGTGAATATCCCAACCACTCTGTATTATTGCATTTTCACCCATGTCTATTCCTATTCTTATATTCATTACAGGACAGTCGTACTGATTCAGAATCGGATTTATCCCTTCGTTGGCTACCTGAAGCATGCATCTTGCGCAGTTTAATGCATGGGTACATGCTATGCTTGGTTGAGATTGATGGTTAGGAATGAGGAAAAAGGCGAGAACAGCATCTCCTACATATTTTAGAATAAATCCCCCAAATTCTTTAACCACAAGTGACATTTCCTGATTGAAGGCTTGAATCATCATTGTGAGTTTATCTAAAGGGAGGATCATAGATAGCTTTGTTGATGCCACAAGATCGACATTTAAAATAACAAAGTTCATTTTTGATCTAGCAGCTTTACCTAGAATATTTTGGGTATCGGCAACAGAAATAATAAATTCTGGTTCTCCTTCTAGAGTTTTCCAAACTCTGGTTTGAGATCTCCTCATTATAGTATTTACATCAACTATACGAGTAGAAAATGACACTAATTTGTCCATACCATTAATCAGAATATAATTGCTGCACAATTATAGATTATCGATGATTATAGTTGTGGTAATGCAGCGATCACCAATGCTTGCCTTTAGATGTAATATGCTGAAATATTAAATGAGACAAGTTATTGAACTATTTACTAGAGTTAAACCACACTTTAGTTTTGGGATTTTTAAATCGTAATAAATTACTTAAAAGCTGCATGAATTATAGCCACATGTACTAATCCAAGACTGAGGCTAAGTCGAAAATGAGAAACCCTATTTTTATCATGGAGAACAAATTAAAAAAATTTGAGCAACTAAATATTTACTAGTAAAGTTGTCTTTATAACATCTGATGTTATAGTGTACATCAAGGTTATATGTTA
>JBQCDO010000149.1:0-7130 GCA_051961195.1 Nitrososphaeraceae archaeon
TCTTTCTGCAAGAGAATCCGCGGAGGTGGTCTATGCCAATGCATATGATCAATGGGGCCAAGTTGAATATCGCAAGGTAATGGATATGATAACTTCGATTTTTGGAACCTGAGTCATTGTGTAGCCACTTTGAAAGAAGTTTGACGTTTTTGAAAATGCGAAATGATGTACTAATTGATATTGCCACATTTTTGGCAAGGAGGTGGTCAGGACGAGGTAAGACGGTAATAACTCTAAATCAGGACAAGATTCCACTGGCCAAGCCTGATAAGAATCAGATTACCCTGCCATTTCTGGAACATTATGCTGGAACAGATTTCCAAAAATACCGACAATGGAGGGTAGCACTATGGTACGAATCTATGCGCATGGGTTATTCCTCAAAGGTACTTAGTTACGAACATGCGTACGGATTCATACTTAATACCATAGAGACTAAGCGAATTGAAATACTAGGCCTGAAACTTTGGCATGGAATGTTAAATGAGCTAATTTATAATGAGGCAATGTCATGGTTAGGACGACCACTTCTTAATTCTATGTATGGGCGTCAGAAGACTATTGAAGCCTTCTCCCAATACTTTTCTACTGGCTATATCAAGGGCGAATTATTTGGTCGGGAATTTGAAAAGGTAAAAGAAGCTACGGAATACGCTAATAATATAGTACAAGAGGCAATAGACTTTTCGTATTCAACCGATTGGCTCGAAAAACATGTGCCAAAGTTGATCAAGATATTGGAACTTAATCCATTACTTACAATCCCGATCTCAGTACCCAGAACTAAATTTGGAGTTTCCATGAACCAAAGCGACATTTTAAAGCAAGTTGAGAAATTCGTGAAAAGAAGGATCAAGGATGAAAATATTGAAAGAATTTCCAAGGAAATAATTGAAGGAAATGAGGTTTTAGGCGAGTTCGATACGCTTATCAAGGAAAGTAAAAAGACTGAAAATAAGGGCTATGAGAGTCTGGAAGATTTTGGTCTGAGTATTCCAGAAAAAATGGATATTGACGAGAGCTTTCTCTACGATCCAATTCTTATTCAAAAAATAAAGTCGAAATTTAGAGATTGGAAAACTGGGTGGATAGAAAGACACGACTTTGCAGGCGAGGAGTTAGATCCAGAGGTTTATGTTGAAAGGCTTCCTAAACCTTTTTTGACTGATTTTAAACTCTCTATTAAAACTAAAATTGCCATTCTACTTGATCACTCTAGTAGTATACAAGATGTAGAGCTAAAATACAAGCAAGCTACAGTAGCTCTTTGCGAGGCACTTTCTTACTTGAATATTAAATTCTCAGTTTATGCTTTTAGTACCGAATCAAGGCAGGTAAAGTGCTGGATAATAAAACCAGCCACTCTAAGATGGTCAAGTATTTGTGCACGTCGTTTGGCACAAATCAAAGCAAGTGGCGGCACTCCTCTGGCTGAGATTTATGCCCTGCTCCAACCGATGATTAACCTGTTCAAACCAGATATACTGGTGACACTAACTGATGGTGAACCTTCGGATTATGATGCTGTACGGTCTATGGTCTTGTCTTATAAAGAATCTGGGATACACATGGTTGCGCTAGGACTGGGAAGGAACCTGCATGACTCGATTAACGTTGGTCAAAACTTGAAATATTTGAACTATGAAAAGAGCCTGGCCGCCAGTAGACTAGAGGACATTCCGCAAAAGGTGATAAACTTGCTTCGTCATTGATCAAATCAACAAGCCCTTATCAATCTTCTTCCAATCATTTAGGAATGAATCAAGTCCATTATTGGTAAGAGGATGTTTCATCATTTTCCCTAAAATATCAGGAGGAAGGGTCACTACATCTGCGCCAAGCTTGGCCGCCTCAATTACGTGCAATGGATGTCTTATGCTTGCAACCAGCGTCTGAGTGTCGTAATGGTAATTTCTAAAAATCTGAACTATCTCCTTAACGAGAATCATTCCGTCTTGCCCTATGTCATCTAACCGTCCTATGAAAGGACTCACATATGAAGCGCCTGCCTTCGCTGCCAAAATTGCCTGATTGGCTGAAAATATCAAAGTTACATTAGTAGGAATTCCTTCATCTTTTAGTCTCTTGACAGCTATCAGGCCTTCAGGAATCATGGGGATCTTGACAACAACATTCTTACCGTATTTCACAAACTTGTGAGCCTCCGCTATCATCTCCTCTGACTTTGTGTCAATTACCTCCAGACTAACCGGCCCCTTTATTAGCTCAACTATTTCTCGCATAATTACATCTGGGCTTTGTTTTTCCTTGTAAAGAAGGCTAGGATTTGTCGTGATCCCGTCCACAATTCCCATGTCATTATAGGTTCGTATTGATGCTAAATTAGCAGTATCTAAGAATATCTTCATTTTCTTTGCTGTCTTCTTATACCAAGTACCGTCTCGACTATTTTCATTGCGCTCAAACCATACTTTTCAAATAAACTGCCAATCTCGTCGTCTCTTGCGGATTCTCCGAACGTGTCCAAAACTCCTAATCTCTTGACACTGACAGGATATAATTCAGCTGACACCTCTGCTACTGCTCCACCCAGACCACCCAAGACGTTATGCTCTTCAATAGTAACAATTGCACCAGTCTCTCTACCACACGTCTCTATTAATTCTTTGTCGATTGGTTTGACTGAAAACATATCTACTACTCGGCAGCTTAGACCGTGGTTGTGCTCTAACAAGTCAGCTGCCTCTAACGCGGTTACAACCATCAGACCACAGGCCATTATAGTCGCATCCTTGCCATCTCTAAGAATGTTTCCTCTTCCAATTTCGAACATAGCGTCACCTTCTCTATAAATTATCTTCCCAGATGGTCTCGCAAGTCGCATATAAAATGGTCCAGGAGTGTCAACGATTCTTCTGATTAGGTGTTTAACTGAAGCTGCATCTGCGGGGACAAGAACCCTCATGTTGGGTATTGCTCTCATTGTTGATATATCTTCGATCTGTTGATGTGATGCACCATCCGGTCCGACGGAAAGACCGGCATGAGAAACTACGAGCTTGACGTTAAGGTTGGGATAGCAAATAGCATTTCGAATTTGATCAAGACAACGGCCAGGAAGGAAAGCTGCGTATGTACTAGCAAATGCTATCTTACCTGCCACTGCTAGCCCTGCTGCAATAGACACAAGGTTTGCCTCTGCTATCCCGATGTTAAACATCCTTTCTGGATATTTATCACCGAATTTTTTTGTCTTGAGTGAGTCAGTCGTATCTGCGCCCACGCAGACAAGATTGGAATTCACAGTGCCTAATTCGACGAGTGTCTGACCAAATGCCTCTCTCATATCGGCTACTTTTCTTTCATTACTTAATAGCATGAATTTCCTCCTCTATTCCTAACTCACTTGCAAAGGGAATCAATATATGTTTACGCGCCTTTATCCAGTCCAATCTGGTCCCAATCTGACTTGCATTTTCCAATAGAGTTCTTTCTAATGCGACGTTTGCTGTATGTTTTAACTGGATGATCGCGCCATTAATATCAGAGCTACCATAGACAGCGCTACCTGCAACCATTATCCTGGCTCCAGCACCATAGACCTCCCTGAGCGTCATAGCGTCGATCCCCCCGTCAGCTTCCAGGTACCCAACAAAATTATGTTCTCGCAGGTCCTGACCTATCGTTCTCATTTTGGGTAATATTTCTGGTATGAATTTTTGACCAGCAGAGCCTGGATTTACAGACATCACAATAATTACATCTATCTCCGATAGATGGTGATATAGCCAACTCGGGATGCTTGTTGATGGGTTTATTGCAATACCAGGACTAATTCCATTCTCGAGCAATTCTGACGTAATTACCGAAAAGGAGTCTTCGGTACATGCCTCAGCGTGTACTGTGACGATATCGCATCGAGCATCTATATATTCTTGGATATGTTCGAGCGGATCTTCAATCATGAGGTGAACATCAAACGGCAAGTTAGTAAGAGGCCTGAGTTTTCGGATGGTGTCTGCGAAGAATGTAGTGTTGGGCACAAATTTACCATCCATCACATCAAGGTGGATCATATCTGCACCACAACGTTCTGCAATTCTAATTTTTTCTTCATAGTTTTCACGCTTGCCAGCGATAATAGATGGAGCGATCAGAAATTCACTTTGTAGCTCTTGCAGGAGAATTGGAATATGCTTCTTCGGAGGCGCCTTTCCATGCCACTGTGGATTGTTGGTCATATGCTTGATTCCATAACCCTTGATGGTATTCGCGATGATGATAGTAGGCTTATCCTTAACTTCATAGGCTTTATTGATGGCTTCAATAAGCTGTTCAACTTTGTGGCCGTCTATCTCCACGACGTTCCAATTAAACGCTATCCATTTATCACGAACTGGGTCGAGAGGCATTATATCTTCAGTAAATCCGTCTTGCTGTATTCTATTCCGATCAAGAATGGCAGTTATGTTGTCAAGCTTGAATTTTGAAGCAGCCATGGCTGCTTCCCATACCTGACCCTCATTAGATTCTCCATCACCGATAAGAGTAAATATATGATTTTTCTTCCCGTCAAGTCTCGTTGCTAAGGCGATCCCCAAAGATACCGATAGGCCAATTCCTTCCGAACCTCCAGAGTACTCGATGCCTGGAACACTATGCTTTTCTTGCTCTTTTGAATATCTTACGGGATGTCCTTGTAACCTAGCACCAAATTTACGCAGGGTATCCATTTCACTGATGGGAAAATATCCGGAAACAGCAAGAGTAGCAAAGAATCCTGGAGCAGAATGAGCTTTAGAATTTACAAAATAGTCTCTCTCATGCCAATCTGGTTTTAGAGGATCATGTCTCATTTTTCTAAAATAAAGTCCACCCATAATTTCAGCCGCAGAAAAGGATGCACCTGGATGACCGGATCCAGCTTCTGCTATACCCCGGATCGCCAACATGCGGACTTCACGAATTTGTTGCTTCAAATTAAGATAACGCATCTTCAGGCCCATTGTATAACATACCTGCCTAGCATTTTCTCTGATTGCATACACTAAAATGCCGCAATATGCAAGATAAAAAGATATGGCTGAATTCTAGAGGCCAAAGTGATTGACTATAATCATGTCTGCTACTAGTTATGTTTGGCTGAATTTGCATGAGCTTTGTTTTTTACTCCGAATCACTAATTAACCGGAATATTTACTAACTGTATACCGATAAATGTCTCGGGCACAGCGGAATTTATCTATGTAGAATAGTTTAAAATAAAGTATACAAACAACCATCATCTTATGGTCCAAATCAAACTCGAAAAAATCAGGCCTATTACTAAACAAACCCAACTTTTGGTATTGGGCCTTTTTGAAGGAGAATCAGAATTGCTGTTCAAGACATTAGGAAACGATTTATCACCTGTACTAAAGGAGGTTGTTGAAAATGGTGAATTTACTGGTACCTTCGGGTCTAATTATTTGTTACCTACTTTTGGGAAGATCGGTCCTAAAAGAATCATGCTAACAGGACTTGGCAAAAAAGAAAAGTATTCGAAGGAATATGCAAGAATTGTTGCTGGAAAGATATCGCTCAGGGTTCAGGAGCTTGGACTAGGGGAATTCAGTCTTGTGCCGTTTTCTGTGCTAGACGAAGACCTTGCCGAAGCAATTTTCGAAGGTATTTGTTTGTCCACATACAAATTTAGTAATTACAAATCTGTATGTAGCAAATTGGCCGAACTAAGCGATGTAACAATACTGGTTGATACAGATGATCCAAGCATCCAAGCAGTCTTTGATAAATCAACTTTGATAGTTAATGCGGTGACCTTTTCACGTGATTTGTGTAATCTTCCTCCTAATGACTGTCCTCCGGCGGAACTGGCAAGAGTATCTATGGCCTTGGCAAATGATTACAACTTAAAGGTTAGAGTGATCGAGCACTATGAAATGGAATCGCTAGGCCTAAATGGTATTATATCGGTAGGAAAGGGAAGCAGCAATCAACCAAAGCTTATAATCTTAGAATATCACGGTGCGTCTGGAAACAATAAACCTTATCTCTTTGTGGGTAAAGCTGTCACTTTCGATACTGGCGGGATATCTTTAAAACCCGGAGAGAAGATGGATGAAATGAAATTTGATAAATGCGGAGGGTGTTGTGTACTGGCTGTTATTAGGGCTGCTGCGGCATTGCATCTGCCCCTCAACATCGTCGCCATAGTGCCCTCCGTAGAAAATATGCCATCTGGTAGTTCCTACAGACCTGGAGATATAATCAGAATGTACAATGGAAAAACTGTTGAGGTGGCTAATACTGATGCTGAGGGTAG
Source organism: Nitrososphaeraceae archaeon (assembly GCA_051961195.1). Lineage (GTDB taxonomy): Archaea > Thermoproteota > Nitrososphaeria > Nitrososphaerales > Nitrososphaeraceae > JARBAU01. Next base: position 6,284 of record JBQCDO010000149.1, read on the forward strand.
AATTATCTTGGCTGACAGTTTAGCATTTGGAATAAGAACATATGATCCTAAAGCAATTATTGATGTCGCAACCTTGACCGGCGCGGCGATAATTGCATTGGGAGCAAATGTTGCGGCGGCAATAAGCAATAATACATCATTCATGGATAAATTGAAGAAGGCTTCCGAAAAGACTGGTGAGAAATTATGGGAGCTCCCACTATACGAAGAATTTCATGATCAAATTAAAAGCAACGTAGCAGATATCAAGAATATAGGAGGAAGACAAGGAGGGGCAATCACAGCCGCCGCCTTTTTGGCTAATTTTGTTGCAGAAAAACCATGGATTCACTTAGATATCGCAGGAACCGCGTGGACACAGGACGGAACCTATGAGAGGAGTTATATTCCTAAGGGCGCAACAGGATACGGAGTAAGAACACTGGTAAAATTTTTGCGAGAAGCTGGATCAGCTGAGAATTAAATGTGTCCTTAATTTTTTACTAAAAAAACGAAGTGCAGTATATATTTTATTTAATCTTTACTAGATCCAAGACTAAAGATATGGTATTAAGACGTTCGTTGGTATACAACGGAAGTCGCGTTCAGGAAGACAGTGGACTTTTCCTGCTGATAATACTAAATTATACTAAGATATATATTTATTATCTAGCGTTATATCAAAATATCTGTAATCCCAGAGGTGATCTGAATTTCCATTATTTTCAATGGGTGGCCTTGTACGGGAATTGACAGAGTTAGGAATTATTTGCAGGCTAGGCGATATTAACCATGATGTCGTACCAGAAAGACGGTCATATTTCGAGAGATGGTTATCAAACAGGGATGGTTTTATTAGACTTATTGC
>JBQCDO010000150.1:0-8169 GCA_051961195.1 Nitrososphaeraceae archaeon
AAATTTTTTCTGGTCTATCGAAAATTTTAACACATAAATTATAACGATATACTTTAGCAGTACGTTTGAACGTTCGCAATCTGCACACCTAAGGAAAGTCGGTCAGGATGCCTTGCTATAAGTAGGCGCGCGTGTGCGTTAAACTCTTCCGATATCGTCTATTATTGCACCCGGGATACCCGGGATAGTTTTGTATTCTAATTACACTCTATTATCTATATTCAGTAGTGTCCTAATTCTTCTCAAGTTGGAAATAACCCGGGTATCCCGGGTGTTAATGATACCACATCCAATTCTATGCAATACGCTATGCGACCAGAACATGATTTAGAAGACCCTATGTCGTCCAATAATAACTATAAGGCAAGGATACCTTTACTGTAGACTACATCATGACGTAACAAATGTACAGCTAGGATCGATAGAGCAATTATATCAATTACACAGAAGCTGGACACATAAATCAGAGCTATTAAAATTTTCTAAGCTCACCCAGAAACAATCTGGAGTGCAAATTGGTGATATCTATAGATTTTATCAATTAGTCGATACGAATCGACGTATTTGTTTCCTTTAATACCCTATACGTATAACATATCGGACTTTTTAACGCATCTGGCATAATTATCCCGGAAATAATGTTATAACCCGATATGCGAGGTAACAGGTTATAAATATTATCAAAAATGCTACGTACCTAGGTGTAGACTGACATCCCAGGATGGCGATAAAATTTATGTGTGCTAATATAATGAGGCGCGTGCCAAATGCATTTCTGGGCCTTCCAGTGTCATCAGTGTCATTTATAGATAGTCTACCAGCAGATAAACACGTCTTACATGATATGCGTTTTAGATTCAAGGTCGATAATCTTTGGGCTGGTATTGCCGATAATCATCCAGATTTAAAACCACACGACTACAGCAAAGACATACAAGTGGAGTGATTTTTAAACTGAACTGTGGATTAAAACATTTAAGAGTCAACATATTTTAATGGCTTCGGTCCATAGATGTCTTAATCTTATGAAAAACACATTGGCTACAATTGCTGTAGCTATAATTGCAGGAGTATCTTTACGTCTCATAGTCGCCCAACAAGCCGCAAATGCAGATGTTCCAAGTAATGCAAACACGGTATGACAAGCAGTAAATAATAATGGATTTAGTTCAACATTACATGCAAGTTTGTAAAGACATGGATCCTGCCCAAACATGCGCAACTTCCTCAGCTGGTAATGGACCATTTACTTCTGGATTAGCACATCGCAATCCCACAAATAGATAAAAATCAATAACTATTTTTTTTATTTAGAAAACAAAATAATTATTTGTACCTCTAACAGAGGACATATACGAATAATAATATGACTAAAAATGGTCCCTTTTATGTATCAAACCTCGATTGAGGGCATTAGATCCATACTTAAAGAATGTTGGAATATTTATCAGTCAAATGATAACAAAATCAATCGGTTTCGGCGACTAGCTGCTTTGAAACTGGCCAAGGAATGTAATGAGGCAATATTCAACCTGGTCGATGAAGGGCCTTCAGTAATGTATCTAAGCAGTTACAGGAGAGGTTAATTCAAATTGAAAATAGACAGATACATTAAGGATATTTCGGATAGACTTAATTCTGCTGCCGCTGCTGCAGCAGGTGTTAATATTGATTACTACGATGATCAATATTATCTTGAAATAGGATCTGAACCTCCAAGGATTGCAGATTATAGGGCAGCACGAGCCAAGATTACTGATGCATTTGGAAATAAGACATTCGAAGACGTTTGGGACAATATCACTCAAGATGAATCAGACTATTATTTGAAAATGAATCTAAGCAGGTCTCCAGAAGAAAGATATCAGCAGAAGAAGAAAGCATGGTATTTCCATAAATCAAGTTGGTGTATGCGTCATGATAACGGCTATGATAGACAAGGTTGCAATAACGGTGAATGTATTCCTGAGTGCAGGTATTATTCTAAGTTTGGAGTTGAATTTGTGGAATTGAAGATGAAGAAATTATTCGAAGGTATAAAGAGGTGGAAGAATGTTACAGAAAACTGAATGCCCTAAGTTAGTAGTAGTATTTCTGTCAAGTGGATTTCTTCACTCATGAATCGGGTTTGGATTCATCCCCAATTATATTTTTGTCTATATGTTGGCGTTGTATAGGCTCGTTTGGTAATGCAGCAAGCGGCTATGCAAAGGTTTTCTAATTCCTGGCTGTCTTTTTAAATTATGTCGACAAAATTTAATGAAATAATAGTTACTGTAATGAGTGATGCATTGCATGAGATTAACTAGATTCTAGGTTATGAAAATTTTAAACAAGATATGATTAAACAAATAATTGAGAATTTTTTGCTATGGTGAAATAGTTTGTTGAATTTATATTACTATTCATAAGGGAACTGAGAATGCATAAATAGCAGTCATCGATTCTACGGTCACATGGCTCTAGGAGATTTAGCATTCGAAGAAACTGGAAAGTTCGCAGGAATAAGGGCACTCCCCGACGGAAAAGTGGAAGCGACCTATCAGGGAACTGGCAAATTGTTCGGTGCAGACTATTCATCTATCTATACAGGCGTCGCAACCCCTCATGGAGGAACCTTGATTGCAGAGTTCAATGGAATCTGCACAACCAAAGATGGGGACACTGTAGGTGTGTGGGCTCATGGAAGGGGGCGACCTACCGGAAGTGGCCTAAAGGCGAGCTGGCGGGGTGGAGTTATCTGGCAGGCTTCCTCGCCGAAATTTGCAAGGTTAAATAGCTTGCCGGGAGTTTGGGAGTTGGACATCGATGAAGGAGGTAACTTCAATTTGAAGGTTTGGGAATGGAAGTAGCCAACAAACCAGCACGATGCTCCCTCATCTTCGTCGTGTAGTGTTCCTTATCAACATAACTGAAAAGATGATGCTCTAATTTAAGATCTGATGCGTTTGCCTCAGTTTTTGAGCCGATAGAATATTAACCTGTTCTGCTTTACTTAGGACAAAAACCTTGAAGCGCTGTGGCCTTTTACTTATAAAATAGTTAACGATCCTTAAGAAATAATTCAAGTTATTGATGGGAACGCAGACAATCTACTGATTAAGTGGTCATTCAAACTATCTTCCATAATCATTCAGTTATCGTTTTTTTACCGTTTTTTAATCTTGACATACATGACAACATTCTCAAATCAGGTATCAACTTGTTATAATCGATAGCAACATAATAGTTGTCGCTAAATGGAAACAAAAGATTTAACCAAAATGTATATACCGAGCCCAATGAGGACAAAAGGTAAAACGAAGTGGCCAATGTGACGTATTTAGAAGCAACTAGTGGATGATTTACTAGATAATATGCTGCTATACACCAAATCGCAGTCATTACCATGAAAACAATTACAACCCAGATTACTGTGATTGCAGAATTGTATTTTGCAAATAGTGGTGTATAAACACCGATATTGTCTCCACCATTTGAAAAAATCACAGCTGCAACGGCCATAGAGGCAAAGTTACATGGTTGTCCTCCATGACGCTGGTTTATGGGCATGACCCAATGCAGACCGAAGTGATCCAGATTTGTTGACCTGGTGGCTTGTAGATAGGCTGGGCTACGAAGGAAACCTATCTCAGAACTATTTAGAACATATGTTAAGACTCGGCCGAAACGAATGAAAACATGGAGAGTATGGCAAAGAAAAAAGTTCTCTTTTTAGGCATTGAACCCAAATTTATTGATGTCAACTTAGTCACTGCGACTGAATGGGATGCCAACCGGGTGAAGGCGGTTGCACAAGAGGCAAATAATAAACTAACGGAACTGGGATACGAGGTGCAAAACTGTTAAGTTGACCTTGGGGAGGCTGCTGAAAGGGTGCTTCAGACAGACTTTCACGACAAAAATTCGACTGCATCATGATCGGTGCTGGCGTTAGAATATTGCCACAGCATACTGTTTTGTTTGAGAAAATAATCAATGCTATCCATCAGAAGGCACCACCATCTTCAAAAATATGTTTCAATACTAGTCCCAGCGACACTGTTGAAGCAGTCCTCCGTTGGGGTAGCAACAAGCCCAAAAAGTCGATGCGCTAATAAGTTAACAGTGCCCTCGCTAACTAATGCACACTTAAGCACTTGTCTATGAAGTTATTAACTTCTTGATTCTGTCCTGTATGTATTTTGCCTGACTATCCTATTTTGATAGCAAAGCAACCTTTGCTTAGACTGTGACTTGAGCCGCTATTACTACTTCCGCTGTTACTACTGTGAATAATCTTCTTGATTATGATTATCAAATGTGTTCCACATGCCTCTAGTTCTGGATGTTTACTACATACACACTCTTTCTGAGAACATGTTGGAATATCAGGGTCTATTGTGGAGCCAGGTTCACAAGGTGTTAAGTCAGGAATACATCTACCTGTTTCATCGTTTTCATGACTATGATAACCTTTAGGGTATTTATCATGTTGAGGAAAGCAGTTATCGTCTTCATTCTGGAAGGATCCATCGGGACACTTTCCATTATCAGACTTACGCTTGGGTAGTGATGGATTAAACAGACAGTCTTTCGAATCTTTCGAATTAGTTATTGTGATGGACTAAAATGACATAAGATTGAGACTGCATAGATTCACCTGATTGAATAATAGTCAGACTAAGCGCTGATTATAAGGCTTATTATTTGATGCTATAATCTAGAAGACAAGCCTATCCTATAAGTCATTACTGTAAAAGAGCGTTAGTGATATAATATAGCATCCTTTAAATAATTTCTCAACTTCTGACAATTCAGAGCTATAATATGGCAACAACAACAAATCCAGCGATTAATGAGGAAAAACTTGGCCAATTTATGCAAAAGGTATTATCTGATTTTGGTGGAGCAGCAAGTGCAATTTTAACCTACATTGGTGATAGGCTTGGCTTGTATAAAGCCATGCATGATTTTGGAAAACCACTATCATCACAAGAACTTGCAAATGTTACCAGAACATCAGAGAGATATATAAGAGAATGGCTTGCAAATCAAGCTGCCGGCGGATATATAATATATGATCCTTCAACTAACAGATATGCACTTCCAATTGAGCAAGCACAGGCACTAATTAATGATACTAGTCCTGCTTACTGTGCAGGGGGTTTTCAAATTCTAATGGCACTTTATAAAGATGCACCAAAAATATTAGAAGCATTTAAGACTGGCAAAGGAATAGCATGGGGAGATCATGATAAGGATCTATTTGAAGGAACAGAAAGATTGTTTAAGCCAGGCTATATAGCAAACCTAGTAAGTTCCTGGATCCCTGCACTTGATAATGGCAATGTAGAAAAGGCACTTAAGAAAGGTGGCCTAAAGGTTGCTGATATTGGATGTGGTCATGGAATTTCTACGATACTAATGGCAAAGGCTTATCCTGATTCAAAATTTTATGGATTTGATAATCATGCAGAATCAATAGAGCATGCAAGAAATAAGGCTAAACAAGAGGGTTTAGGTGAAGATAGAATAACATTTAAAGTTGCATCTTCTACTGACTTTCCCACAGTTACCGATGACGCTAATGGATACGACCTAATAACATTCTTTGATTGTTTACATGATATGGGAGATCCGGAAGGGGCAGCGGCATATGCACTAAAAGCGATAAAGAAGCCCGAAGGAACAATCATGATAGTAGAAGGCTTTGCAAATGATACGGTACAGGATAATTTGAACCCTCTTGGTCGATTGTCTTATGCTGCTTCAACGATGGTATGTATCCCTGCATCCTTGAGCCAAAATGGGCCGGCACTAGGTGCACTAGCAGGTGAGCCTAGTATATCACAGGTAGTAAAGTCAGGTGGTTTTAGACGCTTTAGGCGAGTAACTCAGACTTGGTTTAATATTGTTTACGAGGCAAAACCATAGATAATTCCCCTCAGCATTTAGTCGTTGATATTATTTCAAGTCACCATGCATCTGTAGTCATTGATCTGAAATAGTTGGATTTAGATAAATGAGATGCTGGCGTTCTATCCATTGGCCGCTAGACTGTCATCGCAACCAGTTATCTATATTCTTGAATTCGAAGCACCTACATTGCAACAACTGTGCCTAAATATTCTTTGATGCTACACATAGTTCAATCTATCTCATCATTTCAAAAAATCTGATAGACTGGTTTGTTTTGTCTGTTTTGTATTATGAGATGTTCTTTCTTCTGTCTTGGGGACTTGAACATCCTCATTCTATGTTACTTCTGATAAATCCAACATTTCCTAATGTGTTAGCAGTGCCAGATCCAAAGACAGCATAATGATTGTTTGCTGCTACAATTGCTAGGTTTAGTTTGTCTCTTTATTCATCTCTTGCTCTCTTAAGAAATCTAGCCCATTTCTTCATTTCTGAGATCCTATCTGTAGAGCAATGGCAATGGCAACGACGACAACGACGACACAACATATACCTATAGAGATTGACAAATTGGTAGATACAAGCCGCGACGCATTAAAGATAACAAACCCATATTTCTACCTAAACAAAACAGACATGAAATATCATATAGCAGGCATAGCGACAAACATACTTCATACAACTATCATGAGTCCCTTTGTAAACGTCATACTATACGATAAATCCGCCAATGGGGCCAATAAACCAATCACTACAACCTGACTTAATAGACCATCCACTTGATCCTGGCAATTCAGTAAAATTCGATATAACTACAAACTACACACCAGCACAGGTTAATCAGTTTCAATATATGACTGCTAGCTTTGTAACGCCATAGTTAGTCTGTCTAGTCTGTCTAGAAACGGAACGGTTTTGTCAAGACAAGAATAAATCAAAAGACGAACATAACGCTATTGTGAGCCTAGTGTTAACCGTCTTTTTTATCGCTGCTATGGTAGCAACTCCTATTACATCGGTGGCAATGGCAGAAACAACAACAGCAGGACGGCATTGTTCACCGAATATTAGCTGCATAATTGGAAAGTCGGTAGAGTTATCAGCCACAAAATGGTATTGTATTGATACTATCATACACGCTGCTTTTAACAATTCTGCTGCTGATAATAATACTACCAGCCCAATGATAGACGCTAAATTCAAAGCTGCTGCAAATACTCTAGCAACAGAGATAGGACTAAACTTATGTCTAAGTAGTCAGGGCTAGTTTGCTAAGAAAATGTTAGCAAGATTCTATTAATGGGCCCCTTTGCATACCCAAATATCATTAGCGATATCGCAAGTGATTTTATGCTCGAGGGTTTAGTCCTTTGCTAGTAACGTTTTTCCGGCAAAAGTATATATAGGGAGACATCAAGATTTGCGAGGGACTTATGAACGATTTCAGGGCTTGCATAGCTTCTTAGCACACCATGGGCAATACTTGAAAGGTTCAAGACTAGCAACTGGTCGCTCATAGCCCATAGAATACATATACCAATCCGCCTTTTTTAGTGCGTTGAATCGATCGTCTTCCGGCCTATAATATCGAATATCATTGTAATCTGCAGGCCTTATCAAACCTGTTACGGCTACATTAACTCAGATATGATATGCCATCCTTGATAAAATCTTAACCGGCAGCCTGACTATGGTAAGATTCAGGACTGGCTGATTCTATTGATAGGTAAAAGTATCGGGATCCGTGATGAACTTGATCTCTATCACCTTCTAATTGGTGATATCCATAGATAGTAACAGCAGTTAGTCAATTCGAATCAAAATACTTAGTTCTGTTAAGACCCGATAAGTAACACATTGAAACATCGGATTCTTAAAACATATGACATACCTACATCGGAAAAAGCGTTATGATAAGATATGCAGCAAGCAAGGTTATAGATATTATCAAAAAATAGTGCGTGCTAAGTGTAGACGACATATTCCTGTACGTATGAGGCGCGGGCCTAAAACCATATTGAGCCGTCAATATTATCAAAAGCGCAATCGTTCGCCCTGAATCAAAGTTGTCAAAGTAAAGCTATTCGCTAAGATGCTTTACCAATTGGAATTTTCAGGTTCAAAATTGTTAATGTAGTTGTCACATATCATGAGATTAGGTTAGGGCATCATGAAAAATAATGCCGAGTGTATGTCGTTTCCCATAATGTACCTCACTCACGCCATGTCTCATTTGTGCACGATAATATCCTCTACTACCCTTTATAG
>JBQCDO010000151.1:0-5231 GCA_051961195.1 Nitrososphaeraceae archaeon
TGAGACAGTATTCTTTCCCATTTTTATCATGTCTTCTTGACTTCCAAATTGCTTTGGTATTGCGGTCTTGTTATTAAGATTCACAGTATTCCATACAACAACCTTTACAGGCTTACTTGCTTGATATGTGAGTATTCCTGAATAAACACCTTGATCATTTCTAGGGGCTAGGATGAGAGCTGAACTTCCTTTCCGTCCAGGAATATCGCTTGGTTTTGAGGCTATAAAACCCTGCCAAACAACATTTTTGTTTAATGGTGGTTGATTTTGAGTTGACGCACCAGTACTTTGCTGACTAGTATTTGAGCTTCCTGAAGTACTTTGAGAAGACGGTAATTCATTTGGTGTTACTGCAGCAGTCGATGGCCTTGATGCGTTTCCACCAGTAGAGCCTGAGGATGATGTTGTATTGTTACTCGATGCCCCCGCATTGTTGAATTGTTCACTGTTTGTCGGAGCTGATCCGCCTTGTGCAAATGCCTGATGTGAAGACTGTGTGCCAGCTGCTGTTACTGACAAAAGCAGAAATCCAGAGATTGCAATCGTTGCTATTAGATACGATTTTTTCAGTTCATTCTTATGCATTATTAAAAAAGGGTACCGTCTGAAATTTAACTGTTTCATTATTCGCATCTGCAAATAAGTTCTATTTTTTCTTCTATAAGAAATAAACATTTTTCAAATGGTCTGATCTAGATATCTTATCTTCAAACTATAGATACGTACTTGAATGCCGAGGGATTATATATCTTGGAGGAGCCATCCCTCAGGAAAAAATTTTGCAGTGTCTCGCTCCTCGCCAATATGGGTAGCGTATCTCCAAATGGGAGTATTCTTGTCAATTCTTACGTGTCTCTTTATTGTCTTCAAGGCAGCTAATTCCCTAATCAGGCTACCTTTTTCGGGTTTGTCTAGATTCGCAGTACAAAATTGACATCTGGAATCTAGCACTGGATCCCGATTATTCGCATTTTCGATAACTGGGTATGCGCGGCATGCCAATGGACGTTCTTCATAAATTATACATCTATAGCCCCCATTTGGGGCTCTCAGGTCTGAATTTGTATCAAGAAAAGGACAGTTATCTCCAGTAGCGTCCCTTCCCATGATCTGATATATTAAAATTTCTTCAGGACCATTACCAAGGCTATTCCTACCTATTCCTACTCTTGGCAGGATTTTAATTTCCAAATTATTCCTTCGGGCACTTTCCTCAATCTTTGATTTTTCGTGTGGTAACAGCAAGACACCAGTTTTACCGTACTCTATTGAAGGAAAATATTGTCTATATATACAACAATCTGAACACCCATCGACGCATCGAAATTGCTTATACATATAGCTCACTATACTTTATGCTATTATACTCAACACTATAAGGTGACAAATCCTGATAGCGTTGAAAAAGAATGTTACAAATCATCTTTGATTTTTTCAGCAATTCAAGATCATACTCAGGCCCTTCACTATGAGCTTTCGGCTCTTTGGTCTTATAAATACCGAAACGCAAGAGTGCGATCTTTTCGACTCCGTGTTTAAATTTTTGGTAATTCTCAGACATGGGTATGCTCTTTACAAAACCTAGATTCTGATCCAATAAAGACGATTTACAATATAAAATAAACCAATATTTAGTCTCTGCTTCAACAAAAGTCAGCATAATCTTATCATCGGGCCACCAATCAACAGCTTTCTTCCACAACTTTATAGCATCTCTCTTGTCTTCGAATAACGGGAATATATTCATATAAACATCCTGATAGCGATATCCTACACCAATAAATGTGCTATACCACGATATCGGTTCTACATGATCTGTCAAGTTGTTAGTATCTACCTTGTACTGCTAGATATGACTGTCTGTCAACTGATACTTGCATGTATCTATTAATGTAGATAAAATCGGATTTGATACTACTTATCTATAAGGGGTAGACGTATTGGCTAAGTTTGATAGTTCATATCCTTTTTATTCTTTTTCTACTACGTCAATATGACATTGATGTCCCCTATGTTCCTTGTCGATTACCATGGCTTCTTGTTCACTTATCGGAAATTTTCCCTGATCTAGATCGTTCTGCCCTTGTTTTTCCAATAATATCCTCTTACATACATCGCATATTAATTGCTGCACGATCATGATGCTGATGATTCACTAACAGAAAAATATAGAGGTTATGATTTTAGTGATCTGATCAACAGAATGAACTCGCCATCTAATATCAAAAGATCAAATCCGCCTGGGAATGCAAAAGTATTCGAATTTTCTTATCACTGATATTAACGTAATAAACGACTGGTCAAACCTCTATAAGTCGCATCGCTTCCACAAAGATTTAATGGAAAAGACATGCGCATATTGCGGAAAAACCTTCCTGGGTGAAGGATGGCCTCACGTGGAGGGCGATTCTAACAGGGGCGTTACAAAGATAGAGCAATTTTGTTCCGAAGAACACAAGTACAATTTCCTGACATCTAGATCATGAAAACTTATTTCGAATAGTTCCCAAAAGTCCCTTTCTATTCTCCTTCTTTTCTACAGACTTGAAACACTTTGGACACAGTGCTCGAAGATTAACTGGTCTATTGTCCTTGTGGGAACCATTAATATGTTCAAAATGGGGCGATATACTTCCGCTAAATTTCACTGAACATTTCTGGCATCTCTTATGTGCCCTTTCCAGAACAGTTTGTCGGATAGCCATAGTCAGATGTTCATATTTGCTCTTGTCGACTTTATTATTCTGATCCCCACCTCCGAAGAATGACAATACAAATCGTCTTGCTAATCTCCAACTTATTTCTTACGGCTTTGAAAATTAGACCGCATGTGAATTTAGTTAGGCCTGAAAAGTTTGCAATGGTTTCTTGAATAAAGGTCTGCAAGCCTTAGGGGTTCAGGAATGTTCTGTCCTGTCTTTATTAGTTTCCTTACTAAATTAATCGAGTCAGTTAGGCTAATCCTGTTCCCAACACTAACGTAAACACGTTTATTTAGAGGATTCGTATGCATAAAACCGCAAATTGTTCCATCTATTTCAACAAAATGTTTGCTATTAACTTCACCGCATAGGAGTTTCTTAGCAATTCCTATTGTAGGTTTATTAATTAGCACTCCGATAAATGAAGCCAGTCCGCATTTACGTGGATGCAGCACTCCATGACCGTCGAGTATCAGTGCATCACAATCACATCTCAATAATCTCATAGTATGCAGGATCGGTGCTGCCTCTCTCAGAATAAATGCACCTGGAATATAGGGAAATTTAATCGGCGTTACAGATTCTGCAACTTCTACTGTATTAAAACTTGTGCTGTCCACTACTACTGCAGCACCAAAAGCACGATCACCTTTATATGAAACGTCTATTCCACAAATATATTTTAACGAGGTGCATTTACCATCTTGAACAACTTTATCAGCGATCAATTGTTGTAGTCGTGGCACTACATAATAGATTACTGAGCTTGGTAACATCAACTCAGCTAATCAATACAAAGTACCAATATGAAGGAATTGATCGTAATAGCAAAAATCACACTAATAATATACTTAATTAAAATACAATAGCTTTTTCGACCGTCGATAATATTGGCGACCCAAGTGCGAATTCAATATCCGATGCAAGTTACTGTTGTGTAGGATTCGCCATCATAAAAGGGGTAGTTGGTCCTATAAAGCAATATGTTACATGTGAACATACTATGTTAGTAATATCATTTCTACAACTCATAAAGCTACCCATGCAGCTTATATTCTGATTGCCAGTCGTTGCAACATCTGCTCTATCACCCGTATTATCCTTTGACTCTGCGTTCTGATTGTTACGATCGTTTCGACTATCTGCTCTACTGTGATTATTATCGTGCGATTTTTTGTCCTGATTGTTATGATCATTTCGACTAGAAGCCATTATAGACTCAGAGGAACAAACTGATAATACTAAAGCAAGTGATAATGCGATAAATGTCACTATACTTATCTGTATAGAGTGTTTACGTAGCATCTTATTTTTCAACGGCTTAATAATATATTAAAAATGCTCTGAACTCAGCACGAATAATAGTCAAGCATTTCCTACCGTAAGTCCATGACAAGCTAATCGAATATAAGAAAATACTAGGAATGTAATCAGTATTTTTAATCTAGTCTCCACGACAGCAGCGGAACTCCAAAACATCTACCGAATAAATACACGTAATTGTACCTCGTCACATCAACCCAGCTCTGACTTTACCTAAATGTAACTCCTATAGATATTCTTTAATACTGGTATCTAGGATATCAAAAAATCCTGCCATCTATAAGTTGTAATTTTTGTAATCACCATTTCGAAGTGGTGCCTGAGGCTTACACGTTAGGACTCATTCCTTAGAAAGATCTCCGATGTCTAACTGGACCAATTCACAACGTGATACGACCTAGTATCATTATTAATCTTCATCTTGACAATAATCAAGTGATTGATTCAGTAATAATTGGCCTTCCTATGATATTTTCTGAGAATAAAAATGGAAGTTAATCAAGCGTCGAGAATTTTGACAGGGCTTGATACCACATACCAATAGTTATGAAATACTGCATTTCTATTATTGTTAAGGTTGTGTACACTGTTTGGTACAGGCACATCCCTTTTCCTACAGATGCGAATTAAGAACATAAAGCATTAGAATCAGACACTTCACTTTTCAGAGCAGCTGATCTTTAACTGTAACAACTTCAAATAATCAGGATCTCCAATCGGACGCTTGTTTCCTAACACTGGAGGCAATTCCAGGGTAAAGGTGACCCATTTTTATGAATGAGATATTTGCTTGACCGATTTTAGAATTGATAAATAGGATGGTAATCTGCTTCTATTGCTCGCTGGTATGCCCGAAGACAATTTAGTTTTGTGGATGAGATTGTCATTGGAATCAATAGTTTGTCCTTGGACATGGACTTGAAGTTAACGATTACCGAGAAGGTCTGTTGTTGTTGGATTGTAGTTGGGAATAATTTGATAATCTCTAAATTGAATCCATATAATGCTATTCCTGGAAAAGGTAACGCATTCTGGCAAACTTATCTTGAAAAGTCGCTCCTAAAAATAGACATTTGTCTATACTATCCTTGATTTAGACAACAATTTAGTAGCGTATAATCCCAATCGGTACGCAACGAGTCGTGATGATTAATACAATTCAATAATTAGACTGGAGTAGAAGTATCAAATTGGGTATTCGGTGTT
>JBQCDO010000152.1:0-8454 GCA_051961195.1 Nitrososphaeraceae archaeon
AGCGGTACCAAGTGGATTAGTTGCTGCCAAGTTTGCAAGAGATACTGACCCTACACCAGAAGAGTTGGAAAGATTAGGACAAGAAAAGCCCGGTAAAGCTACTGCTGGAAGTACTGTAACAGAGTAACCTACTGGTTATGTCACCGGTTACGTCACCAGAGATAAAGTAAAATTCGCGTTAACTTTTTTTACCAAAACATTACACCCTCAAATATAGATATGATGTCAATATGATATATGCGATATGAAGACTATTATTCCTGTCACAGGACATGGAATACGAACGCTCTGAAATATCAAACAATCTTTTTGATGATAATATAAAATAATGTTACTTTCATTTTCATCATAAAATTGAATGGCTAATCGCTAAATACTATTGTGCTCAAGATAGGATATGGTGTTAGGTATGTTATGGACCATCGTAACCATAATAGTAGTTATAATTATCATAATAGTCCTACTGAAGGTAGTCTTTGCGATAATAGCAATCGGTCCTCTCGCAATAGAACAACAACAGCAAGAATTACATATTATGACTAATATGTTAACACATACGTTGCCGAGATTCTGGTAGTTAGACTTTATGGTGGGTAAGACTAATGGGAAGGAAATTACGGGCGGTCTCTCTAATATTATCCCAAAACTAAAGATATTAAATATAGTTGTACATTAAATATAGTTTGCACACCAAATAATAATGACTAGGATGATCTCTAATTGGTTCGTGGCTTTGGGATTTCTTTGGGTTATGCTGGCAAGTGCCAGTGTGACTACCACATTTCTTGGTGCTAATTTGTCAGCAGGATATACGAGCACAAACTCTACGAAATCAGGTTAAGTTTAATTCTTGATATTATGTCTTATATTTTTGTAATCTAGTAAATAAAGGTCTGTAAAGTAGGACTAATTGCATTTAAATGCTCTATCTTATAGTCACAACATTCGTAACCTTCTCCAAAGATTCAAAAAGATCTAGGCTAATTATAATTTGATTAAAAAGCAAGTCTATGGCTGAGCGCAATAAGGGGGGATAAACTCGATCCTAACAATATTAAACATGTCATAATCAATATACCTCAGATTACTCTTGAATGTTATGATAATGAGACTGACAGTATCTGCACCTCTTAATAGCATGGATAATTAGAATAGAACAATTCAACTACCAATTTATATCAAGGACCATTATTTTTAACAATATACAAAATAAATGCAGACTAGTATTGCCTATAATGACAATGAAGTAAAACAATCTGGTACTAAAGAAGATATCACTAAGGGCTACAAGCTTTGGCTCGATGTAATTGACCCAACATCGTCTGAAATACAGGATATACAACAGATTTATGATTTAGATAAAAATACTTTAGAAATATTTATGAATAAATCAAAGAAGCCACAAATTCGTATGTCAAATGCTCAAATATTTACATTGATTCTAGATATCAAGTATAAAGATCTTAGGACGTTAGCAACGGAAGCGTTGTATATATTCAAAGGTAAAGACTGGTTGATAACCATTCATTCTTCTAAGGTGGATCTGATACCAAATGTAAATGCGTTATTGGAACAAAAGAACGTAAGAATTATGGAGGCGACTATTGATGCCCTTTACTATAGCATAATGACCGAAGTTATAGGCAAATATGAACAATTATTGACATCGATCGAGATGACAGTAACTAATTTTGAACAAAAGTCATTGTACAAACCGTCCAGAAAGATGCTTGATTATCTTGATACACTATCTCGGCAAATAATAATTCTAAGAAGACACTTCTGGCATACTAGAGACATTATTAACTATTTGAAGCATATGGAAAAGGACACTGAAGAAATAATGTATATTGAGATTGCTTACGATAACATAACTCAATTAATAGAATTAGTAGAATCCTATCGTGATACTTTAAATTCTACTAGGGACTTATACATTGCAAATGTGTCTTTACAGATGAATGATACCATGAGGCTTCTGACACTATTTTCAGCAATATTGTTACCATTAAGCTTTATTGTCGGTTTATTTGGCATGAACGGAATTGATCTAAACGATCTCAGTCATATTTCTGTCAGCGTAATAACAGTTGCAATAGTCATGGGTGCAATAGTTCTAGTTATGTTCTTATATTTTAAGAAGAAAGAATGGATCTTGCACAAGGAACAAAATATTGATCAGTAGTGATTATAGAGCGAGATAGTCAGAGCAACGATATGTCGCTTAACTTTGCTAGTGGTAATTCATCTATTTTGGCCACTGCGTATATATGATTTTGCCTTCATTTATTACTGTCTCAATCTTGTTTGTATTATATTTCTAGTGAGATCTATTACTAAACTATTTGTTGTGTTTTGAAAATACGAGAAAATTTTTGTTTCGGTCAAAATATTTGACTGCGTTACTTACATTGTCTATCTTGTTACCATCAATAACTATAGCTGAATTATGCACTGAAGATTTGGTAGTGCTATCTATTAGGCCAGCTCACTCAAGAATTCTAATCTTTTTGTTGTATGTGTAGTTATAATATATAGGAAATTCTTTACTTGTGTGTTATAGTCCTAGAAGCATATATCAGGCCTCCTGCCTCAGAATAGTTACTAGTACCACTGTTTAGAAGGGATACCGCTAGTGTAAAGGCTGCAAAGTCATAGATAGGATTATGAAAGAGTTTGCTCATTGGCATTTTCAGCTTTTCATCAGATATATCGACCTACCAAAAATTTCAAATGTTTCAACAGAGGATTATATTGGTAGACTGTATCTCAAGATCTCCACAATAAGGACAATATCTAGGTCTACTTTTAGTTGAAATATTGATTACCTGAAATTTAATTTTGCAATGATTGCAAGAAAATGTTATTGCATTCATTATATCAAAACATACTGGCAAGTATAGTAATAAAGATTGATATTCCACATAGCATTTAAATAATTTTTAAATTAGAAGCCAGACATTATTCTGGTGTTCAAAAATTGATGGATTTGAATGAGCAAGCACATTCTTCAAATAAGTTTGTCTTAAGGATTCGAACCCTTTACTACATTATGTATTATAAAGAACAAGTTCAGATGATTCATCTCCTACATCTGTCTATTTAATAGGAATTAAAAATTCTATAATACTACAATTAGATTGTCGCGGGTAGACTCATATACCAGTCAATGTCGACCTGACCATAGAGAATAAAGTGCTTATTGGACTAATGTTTTAAAGAGCTAAAAAAATAGAAGGAAAAATAAATTTAAGAACTTTTTATGAGTTTGCGGAAATGATCTTTATTTTTGGATACTTCTTCGTCCCAAGTCTGCTCATTATATCCATGGACTTCGATACCGTGCCTTTTTGCATTTTGTAATAACTCTTCTTCGGTTTCACCATACATAGTATGTGTACAAACGGGATCGCCCGCATCCTTACAGTTCAAGCTTAGAGTCATTAAAGAGTAATAATCTATCCAGGAGTTAAGCTTTATGCTTTGTCGGAGAACTATACCGTTAGGCGTTGTACTGAGTTCAGTCGATTCTGCCTAAGATAAAGGCATGATCGCCCAGCTTTTAGTTGCCGAGGCGCAGGCAAGAATTCGTTAATTCATGTCACCTCAAAGGCCGCATGAAGAGTCATATCTATTGATGCAGTATCAACTGACCATGCCTAGCTTCTAATGTCTAGAATAATAATAATAAGGATCACCTATTCAGAAGAAAGCAGTACCACTCTCATGTGCCTCAAATGGAGATAAAGGCCTACTACATCACGGTAGAAGATGATAGACAGATATCTGAAGATTACTTACAGTCAGATGCGCCTTAAAAAATTCACGTAGTAGAACGAGTCTATTTCTTGTCATATGCTCATACCAAGTACTTTAGCTCGTTTGTCATTTCTGTGTCTTAAATGACTTTAGCCATTCCATATATAACTGAGTTAGCTTGGGTGAGGAATCCTTAATCATTGTAAGTATTTTATGATGAAACAGTACACGTGCTAATACTAAATCGTATTCAAATGACAAATAATTTAAATATGATTCAACAATTTTATTTGCTACTTCAATTACTGGTATAATTTGTTCTTTGGAGACTATGCCATTTTTAGAATACTCTTCAATCAAATCTACCTGATTTTTTACCAAACTATTACAAGAGCCTAGCATGTCATATTGCAGATTTGCAGTGGCCTGTAGATATTCGAACTGTTTTTTATTTATCTTGCTATATATCATAGAACAGGTTTTAGAAAATGTTTGCAAAGCATCCTCCTTACTATCAACGGTATTATTCTGATCATCACTAATTGCTGTCGACAAATGTATTTTACTCTCATACTTTTGCATTCCCATCAAAAAAACCTTTACATTATTTAGCTTATAGGGTCAATCTGTCAGATGACCTAAACCATATTATACATTCATCAAACGAGTTTGTTGTTGACACATTTCTGATATTCTTACAGATATAATTGTCATAGGTATCAATTATCTTTTCTTACCATAAATATACATAAGTTCTAGATATAATCTGTCATTCACCAATTAAATAGATATTTGTTCATTCCTATTTATTATTGCTTGATTAGTCTATTCGCTATTTCTATCTACATTTAGGCGCAACGAACATGATGTTATTAATCTTTATGATTTCCTTTCCTGCCTAATGCAAATTACAATTGGAGGAAATATGCTCAATTTGGATACTGGGACGACAAGACTCATCTTTGCAGACACAATATGCACTCTCTAAAATGATTGGAGAGTTTGCGTCCTTGCAGACAGTAAAAGGACAGGTAGTGGCAACGCCAAGTGACTTTTAACAATAGATATCAGTCTGGAAAAATGCACAGTTCGAATTATCCTTCATCGTCATATAGTTAGAGGGCTTTCCATCACCAGTGGTCTAATATATAATAGACAGTAAAAATAATCTAACCATTCATTAATCAATTGAGGTACGGGTATACTTAGCTTCTGGAACCAGTGGTTTTCGCGATGCGAATTTCCTCATTTGTCAAACTGATAGCTACCCCGATAGTATATGTACTAGAATTAGGTCTTGGACAAGAGAACACACTCATCGGGATGACTTACTATACATATCCACATCATTGCTAAAGCTAAACTATTAGCTGGGTAGTGAATAATATACAAAAAGGATGAATAAAGCTAACCCTTATCGACAATCTAACAATTAATAAATATCATTATCTATAATATTCATAAGTTGAAGTTTATAATAGAAGGTCAACATAGGGATCACGAATTCAAGTTAGTAGGATCTGTTAATGGATTTCATCTGGAATTGAATAATCGTGTCATATTGTACGCGGACAACATAGAAAAAGATGGATGTGTAACAATTGACGAATCCGCCTTTTACAAGATAGAATCAATTAATAAGAAATCGCATGATTACCATATTAAGGATTTACAAACATACGGTAATTAATTAAGATAAGTCTGTACCATTTTACTGTTAGCGTTAACAAGAAATATGAATAACCGCTCGCTTAGTCTTGAAAATAATAATCAATACATTTTAACTTTGCATGTTCAAGCTCCTTATAGAGTAAGGATTATTAAGCCATTTGAGGAGAATATTTTTAAAAATATGCGTACAGTTTATAAATATCATAAGATCCATGGACTAGAAGGTTGATTTTACAACTCACTTCATTAGGAACATTCGCCAGTTTCTGATTCCTTCCTTATAGTTCTCTTACTACGAAATATCCTTCCATACGCGATTAACGCTGATGCTATTAGATTAAAACCAATTCCGATAATTATTATTGAATTAACTGACATTATATCTCACTAGATTTTTTATCTAGGTTAGTTATTATAATTAGGCGCAACCTGCAGTATTTTTATCAATTGATTTGATGTTTTTCTTAATTAGCACATAGGAAATGAATTTATGATCATATCATACAATATCACTAGCCAGAAATGGTCTTGCAATGTTATCGAGACAAGATTCTATGAGCCGATAGATGAGTAGTTTAACAGGCGCTAGGAATTCACAACGTCATCTTAAGTAGATATAATGTCTTTCATAGAATCTATAAAGCAGATAATGAACCTTAGAGACTAAAAAACCCATGGAACTAGCAATTTAATTACACGATATAAATATTGCCTGGATCCAAAAGATGTAAGACAAAAAGACGAAGAGCGAAATTATACAATGGTCTACAGACCTGTTATTATTCCAAAATTTAAGATTAGGTGGTGGATTTCTTTTTATACAGTGCAGTAAATATGTCATATTAATATACCATACAGTGTAACATAATTTCGTTCTAATGATTGGAAAGTGTGATAATTGTGGTCTGGAAAATGTTGAGATAATGAGTATTAGAAAGGAGAATTCATCGGATAAATTAAATTTATGCAATCAATGTAGACCAGCCGATGGTGCATATGGATATTGAAAATTTTAATATCCATTTTACATAATGAACTTCGTATATCATTCTGAGATATTATGTAATATATTTAGATGAATCTGAAGCCAAACCGAGATTATACATGCCTGTCACATACATACTTGATGGTTCTTGTTTTATGTTATATTCTGGTCATCTCATTATTAGCTTAAGAGACTATTTAATACAATGATTTACGTTATCGGCCCGCTCGACAGGGGTATATCTTTGTAGCTTAAAATGGGATCATGCATCATGCATCCAAGGATATTTTTATTTTAATTTGCCAATGACTTTTTCTTGTTAGTATTATTTTTTTTCAACTTTTAGATCTATTAAGTATAGATCAACAGACAAAATATATGATTAATTATAATTTATTGAAAAGGCTATATTTCTTGCTTCTCATTCATAAAGGTACGCGCAAAATCTGGTTTGTGTCATAACTGTTTAACATTATATTGTATAACTATAGTTTACTCGTCTGTTTGAGCGCACTACCGATAACAAGGGCTAGTGCTAGAGTGTTTCTGCGATATATCTCCACTACGTGTCTTTTTAAAGTGCAATTTCAATTGCAATACCTATCTATATATCAAGAAAGCTATTTCTAAGATGAAAATTAGTAGAAATTACTAGATATGCTTATGATAGTGTATCTGTATTGGCACAAATTATATTATAAAATATAATGCTATTACCAGTTTCCTTGGATTTGGCTTTGGCTTTGATAGGATTGCCTTCTCTTTATTTACTTGTCATTTTGCTGAAGTTAAGTTGTATGTTACCGTGTTGTATGTTTATTTTTCTATACGTTGGAGTTGCATGTGTTTTGTCAACGGTGCTGCTTACTCCTTTATGGATTTGGATGAGATAGTATAATATTTACTGTCCCAAATATCCAATAAAGTAGATAATTAAAGGCATGGTTAGGACTACTACCACTAAAATAAGAATACTGTGTATTACTCATGAACAAGATGTTGATAGTTTGTTCTGTGGAGCAATTTTGAAGAATGCTTTTCCAGATACACTAGTCTTCCTTACAAATTATGGACATGAAAACATAAAAAGAATCGCTGATGTAATAAGATTTAATGTGAATCGATCAAGCAAGAGTGGTACAATTGTAATTTTTGATTTAGCACTTAACAACAACAATTTAGAAGATGTCAAATCAATCGAAGAGAAAAGGATGGAATTTAGTTTGGTTAGACCATCATTGTTGGCAAGGAGAAATAAGAAGAAGAGTACAATCATTTGCTACTCTTATCTTATCAGAAGGCCAGGAACAAAATTGTGCTTCTGAACTTGTAGTCAAAAATTTTGATTTTAAGAAAAGAACTGCATGTGAAAGAATGGCAAAGTTTGCACACGTTTTCGACTTTAGATTACCAGAAATCAATACTTTGCCGCCACTGCCTGAGATTATTACATTTTATCGTAGCCTCCCTGATAGATACGGAAAATTACAGTTGATAATAAAGAAGGCATCAAAAGGGATATTTTGGGACGAAGAATTACAGGAAGAGTACGAAAAACAGTATCTACCTCTCAAAGAATGTGCTATATTATCTGCGATGAAATCACTTTCAATACATAATATACAGGGTTTAATTGTTGCTATAACTAAAGCTCCAAGAATATTGTCTAAAAGCTTATTGGCGGACAAAATATTTCAAGATAGAACAAATGTGACACTTGCAGTATTATATGCTGAAGACGGGAAGATAAGTATCAGAAGAAGATCTGGAACAAATATAAGATGTGATTTGATCGCCTATAAATTAGGTGGCGGAGGTCATAGTTATGCAGCAGCTGGAATTATAAAGAGTTACAGAGAATCAGCAACAACATTGACCGCTCCAAGAGTAGTACAAGAATTACACATGCTCGTATTTCCGGTCACAAACCAAACTAGCTATGCACATACAAGACAAAATTAATCTGAGCTCAATAAACGCTAAAATTATCATTACTTATGATAGATTCACTGGCTCAGAAACAACCTGGCGACAGTACA
>JBQCDO010000153.1:0-26710 GCA_051961195.1 Nitrososphaeraceae archaeon
GGAGATAAAGTAATGAGTAATTCTGCATGAGTCAATAAATGGTGGCATGTTCGTCCAGGGATAGAGTATATATTGCATGTTATGAACATAATTCCACAAGTAACGAACCTGTGTTTAGGATTAGCAGAGATGATGAAAAGACCTTTGATCAGACTCTAAAGCTCTTCTTTAACAGTCCTATTAATATCAGATGATACCAAAAAAACTGCCATCATTTTTATTTTGGAATTTGTAAATTTTTGGCGGTATCCTTTAATATTGTAGTTAGCGGCCTATAAATTAAACGTATTTGATATTAGAGATGATTCTTTATAACACGATAGCCATATAGCATAAAATACCAAATTTTTATATCTTGTTGGCCTGTAGCCTATTTCTTAATAATTAATGCCATTTTCATTTTCTAATCTTACCTGGTGCGTGGGCATTTAGCTACATAGCATAACTAGATTTTATATAACGACAAAATGCTTTTGGATCTCGATAGATCGGCCAAATGCACGATTAATTACAGTATTTTTCTTACTTCACTTCAGGATCCTGATTCTTTAGATTTAGAATTTGAAGTAACCTAACTAAGGGAACGTAAGTGAATCTCCAAAATAAGATCCTATTACGTCTATATTTTTTTACTATACGACATTATGCAGTCTGAAAGCCGCTAACTTATGTAATAGTATTGCTATTATTTACGCTATAATCAAGAGTGAAGAATATGCAGAACACGGTCACTGTCATCACCAATATCTATAAGGTCCTCTCTAATCCCGTTGTTTATACTCTGCTTAATACTCTTGTTCGACGCGATGATGAGAATGAGCGATATAACAGTAAAGATATAAGAACCAAACTAAATCTTACTCGTAAGCAATATTATAATACATTATCAAAATTACTGGATACAGGTTTAGTAAAGAGAACTAAGAACAGCAAGACGAATAAAAAATATTCCCTGACTTCATTGGGCAAGGTATTCTATTATCTGCAAATAATAGGCGAAAATGCTGCTAATAATCACTTGAAACTTAAAGCAATTGATTCACTATATGATGAATATCCAAAGGAAGATCGAGAAAGGTTTATTGATGTCATTATAGGTAAGAACCAGATAATTAGGGAAATTCTTTCAACTGAAGATAATTATCATGTCTCAAATAAGACTATGGCGATTCAAGAAGATTCTCAAAGTATTAATAGGAATGACCAACAGGGACAAAAACCCAAGATCCTGATTGTAGAAGATGAAATCGATATACTTTTCACCTACAAGTCCTTCCTAATTAATGAAGGGTATTTTGTAGATGGATACACCAATCCGTATGAAGCACTAAAGGCTTTCCTTGAAAATAATGTAGGGAATTCCCTTTATTATGATCTTGTAGTATTGGATATTCGGATACCAGAGTTTAATGGCTTACAGATATATCAAACCTTTAAGGCGATAGACGACAATGTCAAGGTGCTGTTTGTGTCTGCACTTGATGCAGCTGAAGAGCTAGTAAAAATATTTCCAGATATGACCTCTGATAACATTATAAGAAAACCAATTACCCAACTGCAGTTTCTTAATGCAGTAAGGAATTTGATAACATCATCCGTTTAGATTTCGCTACGTTAATGTCGCCCTCATGAAAAATTATTAGGATATTCGATTCTGCGTATTATCTCCTAGATGAACAATATGTTTTCGGAATTTATTCCTAAATGCTATTTGTTTAGATTTATCCATCTTTCTACGTGCTTTAAAGAAACTCACAGTTAGTATAGTGTGTTTATATCCATATCTCCCTTTCATATGACAAATTAAAGAGCAAAAACAGTCCTCTATCTGAACAATTCATATTGTCGGACTATGTGCTACTATAGGCACACAGGCTATATGCCTGGCAAACTTGACACAAAAAGGGGCAATGAACAAAGATCTGCCCCAATCTTTATTTCCTTATAATGAATCTATTCTCTAATAACGTTGCGTCTTGACCAGGTCTCAACTAGGCAGGTGTGTCATCCTAGTACTGGATATAGGTATTTACAAGAAACTCTGCAACCAGAATTAATACAGAAAAGTGTGGTAAACAAGTACAGCTATCCCGTTCTAGGAGGTCCCAATTCATCATGCGAAATAACAAGAGATTTAGACATACAAGATCTGATTAGCAGATACGTAATACAAAATATTTCAATAGGCTATGATATTTGTATACAAACACATATAGATCCCTGAATATTGAACATCCTATTTGTTCCTCAATAAAAGAAAGCTTCCTAGGAAAGACAAAGAAGAACAGGAGAAATAGGATCGAGTGTTTCAATTATTTCCATCGTATGAAAGATAGCGATGCAAAAAATACGTCTTGAACTCGTTGAGTTTATTTGTAGATTAAACAATAACGAAATTATGGGAAATCTTGTTGAGGAGTCCTAATTTCAATTTGAAGCCTTTTGGAACAAATCCATTCGTAAGCGATCATTTCATTAATCACGTAGGTGGGAGTAAAGATAAGAAATGAACACATTATATCATCAACCTAGCGAAGTTGTACTGTAGATTGATATTAATTTGTAATAATTCTATTATTGGATTCTATTGGCAAACTAAATCTAAATGTCGCACCTTTGCCTTTCTTATTGTTTTCAGCCCATATCGTTCCACCATGGGCATCGATGATACTCTTCGAAATATATAACCCAAGACCGGTTCCCTTGTTTGCTTTTGTCATAAATTTTGTGAACAATAGTGGTTCGATATCTGAACTAATTCCAATTCCATTATCTACAATACTAACCACAATTTCATTCTCGTTTGCTTTCTTATCTAGATTTATATATATTATTCCTTCTTCAGTAAACTTGACAGCATTATCAAGCAAATTTGAAATTACTTGTATTATTCTTCCTTTGTCGGCTCTCACAAGTCCAATTTTATCATTAATTCCAGATGGATTGTATATTATTTTAACAATTGATCTTTTATATTCTGATTGACTTTCGACGTCCTGTATAGCATCAGATATGACATCTTCGATATTAAGAAGTTCCTGATGAAGGATAAGCGGCCGATTTTCAATTCTCGTAATATCTAAAATATTCTCAGTGAGGGTCTTTAATCTTTTCGCATTTCTTATAATAACAGTTAGGAGTTCCTGTTGTTTTTCAATATCAACTTTTTCTCTAGCTTTGAGAATCTCAGCCAATCCTAGGATCGGTTGGATAGGTGCTCTAAATTCATGAGCCGCGATATTGATAAATTCAGTCTGCATCTTCTCCCTAAATCTCAATTGCTCGCATAGATTAGCTACGTGTTCATTTAATTCCAGCTCCTTCCAAAGGCTCTCAAATATTGTAATATATGATAAGACCGTTGACTTATGATTTGAATAAATTCCTAACCCTGCTGCTTCGTAAATACTATCGATGGTATCGTCTTTTAGCTCTACCGCCAAAGAATACTTTCGGTCAACCATCACCAATGTAATTTTTGATTGCATAAACTCTACTATATGTTTAACATCAACCCCTAGTCGTCTTTTTAAATCTACTGAAATCTTTCTAATGTCCTCATTTGTAGGCGTTATTATTCTAATACTCAAATCCTTCCTGGCTTTCTTTACTTCTTCTAACAGCTGAATTCCTCCAATACGCACCTGTCTTAGAAATGCATTACCTGTGGAGAATATTATCGCGACGTCTTCTTTGGCGGATCTTAGAAGATCAAAACCAAGCTGTTGTATCTCAAGAGCATCTGAAATAACTACAATGTCCCGTGTAGATTTTTCGTGTACTGTATCAGAAATGTTCTTCAATTGCTCTGCCTCTATCTCCTTAAGTTCATCTTCTTTAGGGATTGCCCTGTCCCAGAAAGGATCTGAAATATATTGATGCTGCCCAGAATAGCGCTTAAAATCGTCGCCGTACACACTCAAAAATCTTTTGAACATAATCGCACAATCTTTGGAGTCAAATCTATAACTAGCCCCATCTATTGAAACTTCTACAAATTTGGATTTTTCTTCGCCACTAGTTAAGACTTTTCCGCATAGTGGGCATATATTATGTCCTGGTTGCTGTGTCTCGTTGCTTGTCACAAACAAATGTATTTACTAACCAGAGGAAGTTATACCTTACTATTCTATTCAAATTCGGTTTCGAATTATTTATCAAATTAATCAAGAAAATACATATCGAATAAATTATTGGCTTTTTCATTAATCGTCAAATGTTGTTTAGTAATTGCAATTTGACTCCTAAGATATTTACATGTTCAGCCATAATCCAAATCCCTTGTGTATTCATAAATTAAGAATGAGTCATTATCATTTTTTGAGTTGTTGTAATAAGTTTAAGAACCTGCATTGAATCAAATCCACGGTCTTTATTGTTCAGTATGGAATAATATTTGCCGCAGTGTGATTAAACTTAAAAGAGTATTTATTATTAGGTTCCAAGTCCTGATACAATATCATTGTGAGTTGTATTTTGTTATCAGTTTCAGTTTATCATTTCCTATAATTTTCAAATACCTTTGTTCACATCTCAAGCGTTTCTGTTTCTAATAGAAATGATCCAAATGGATATATGGATAGTTACACCTAATGTACTAAAAATGCTCATTTAGAATAGTACGTGCCTAGATTTTGTGTGGAAGTTCTATATCTTATTTTCTAGATCTTAGTTCTATAATGATATTTGAGTAAGTAACATTGTATAATCAATATAGACCGCGATCGCGCTCAATCACTAAATTGGGGGCGCGAAGAAAGCACCAGATTACGGTTGAGCTTCGGATCAGATGAATTATTTATTTGTTATTAAATAGCTGAATTAGATACCGTCTATATGAATTTCTATTCTAACGATTAGCGTAAATCACAAGACTGTATAAACCATTCTGAATGTTCCTTTAGGATTCATATTACATATCCAAGCCTAATTTTATTATAACTTTAATAAATTACTTCTGAACCTAAAATGTAATTAACTTCAAATTAATATTGTACACCACAATATGCGCTGGATTATTGACTAATCCGTGTTGAGTTCACACTTTCCGTTACTGACTAACGAGGAATTGTTTTCTGGTATGACATTGTATCCTAATGTTACTATTGATCTCTCGTAATAGAACCAAGGGGGTAAAATGTAAATTTGGATATTTTTCTCAAGCCTGCAGAATAAATATTTTTTTATATCAATCATGCTTGTTATTTGAGCTGAGGCAGCTCTGGATAATAGGTGCCAACTTATGTGGAAAAACGATTTCTTTAAGACTGATGAAACCCTGCATTAATTCATCTCTCTGTCTGTTCTTTTGCGAATTCCTCGCTTTTCATTTTCAATTAAATGTTTGAATTTCATGATAATTAATTTTACTATAATCAACTATAATCAATATAATTGGAGCCAAAAAGATAATCAGTCTCATCTCCTGGCACAAGAAAATTATGTTTAAATCACTAAAAAATTCGATTTACGTGACTGATGTTCTTATATTTTATACGCATTAAATATTAATCGTTATTCGCATAGATAATTTATATACACTATTATTAATTATCTCACTGTCATCTACATCAGTAATTTCGATAAGGGAGATACATTTTGTGATTGCCTATATCGGTTTTGTGGTATCGTTGTTCCTATACCCAGCTGCTTATGTGGAGATAAGATCAAATATCAATGCTGATTCCAGGATATTGAATGCAAATGTGTCTATGGCGACAAAAAGATGTCATCCACAAGCTCCTTTTTTATCTTTACACAGGATGTCGAAAATCTATGAACCGCTAATTGCAAACAATAAGCAGTGCTCATTATATATAGAGTTATGACAAAATTACCATGCCGCCACAATCCTATTTCATCCAGAACGTGTTGTGTCAGTAGATGTGTTTAAAATTTCATATACCATGATGGAGCCTTAAATATTCTATCTTAAGGTATTCGATCCTAATTCAAGTAATAATGTAGAATATACTCAATTAATGGAACAGTTGTAGATCAAGTCTGATACAAAATAAGTTTAATTTGTACCAGGAACTCAATGGGAATCCATGACCTTTCATGGATGATACCTTAAGCTATAAAGTCACAAACTGAAGTAGAAGTAAATGTGTCTACAGTGATCCTGTTTTGTCTAGTCTAATCCGGACGTAACCACATTGAGGGTCGAGTATCTCATAAAGCAGTGCGAATTCACATCATCACCATCAAGGCTACGGTAACCATGACTGCGGTAAAAGCCATCATAAAGATCAATCTGACGACGGATCCTATACCTCAGAGCATTCTGTTTGTCCAATACTAATCGGTCTTATTTTACACATGGTGTGTGCGAGTTTCGTTTAGTCTCTGCTGATTTCTGGCAATTTTAATATCTTCCGAAGTATTACCCTCATGTAACTTGTTCTCAGCTTCTTTTTTCAGGTGTTGCTCTCTATCTTGATCAGTAGTGAAGATCGATCCGCAAACAGAACATTGGAAGTCTGCTGATAATTTGGGCAAGTTTTCGCTTTTTCCATATTCTTCGTTATCAGTATTTTCTACACTATTTGACATTGGCGAGCACTTTGTATTCGAATCGTCGGTATATATTTGCTTATTAACATTACAGTATTTTCGATTTTGGAAAGCAACTACCGAAGCTTACGAATTAAGAATAATATGTCAGTATGTGGACGCAATCAGACTGCTTCTAATCCGATCAGCCCTATATCAATACTTTTTAATTGATAATACTTGAGACTACCGCAATTTACTGGAAGATTGCACTGCAATATGATTGATTGGTTTGAGAAATCAATCAAAAAGGTGAGTCATCTAGTAGGATATTTACTATTATTACCTTGGACAGAATTTAGAA
This sequence comes from Nitrososphaeraceae archaeon, assembly GCA_051961195.1. Classification (GTDB taxonomy): domain Archaea; phylum Thermoproteota; class Nitrososphaeria; order Nitrososphaerales; family Nitrososphaeraceae; genus JARBAU01. The sequence goes on from JBQCDO010000153.1 coordinate 6,860, forward strand.
TTGACTATACCGGTTATGCAGTGTTGTTTGGAAACAATGGTTTAGATCGGATAGTCATATATGGACGTGAATTGCTATCTGTAGGTCCAGCATAGAATCGATTTTAACAAAAATTAAACCATGGGTGTCAGATAAGAATCAGGCTCGGGCTCTAAGAGCATTTATTATTTTTTGCCTTATATTTGTTATATAAAATTCCTGAGAAGTTTTGTATACTGACGAATCGAGGAAGACCAATTTTTATGGATATGAATGAAATGGAGCTACCGAAGTAGATAAAAAAATTTGCTCTCGTTTTCAGGATTAGCGATCAAACTACGATCGAGGTATGCTATTTACCACCAAATATCTTTCCTATTACTGGAATCTTGGCTAGTGGATTTGATGACTGATTACCGGTCTTGTTGGCAGCAGCTCCAGATACGTTTCCTAATTTTTGACTCATTTGACCACTAGTATTTTGGGCGTGCAAAGGCTGTAAAACCTGACTTATCGCCAAAGTTCCTATCAATGCCGCTATTATTGCAATCATAGAGATTGTTATATATTTTCTGTTTGAATCTTTGCTCATTATAATAGAAACATTTTAGTCATATTTAAGTTTTAATCCAGAGCTAATGATTTACATGATCAAACATTAATTGAACACTACTTTTATATGCGTCCTGATCTTTAATGAACTTCATTTACTATTGAATAAATCCTAAACAATTTCCATTCTCATAGAATTTCTAATTAGCAGTAACATTATACTCATATTGTAATCTCGACATTACATTTTGATTTAAACTAACAGCTATCGCATAGGAGTATACAATACAAATTAAATTTTTGTTGAAGCAACTCACAATAAACATTAATCTTCGTTTATTAAATACGGTTAATATTCTTCATGTTTATCCCATAACTATTATCTCAATCACGAATTACGCATTTCAATAAAATAATCTGGAGATCGAAGCAATTCATATAATTTATGCTGCACATCTTGTAGGGACAACTTAATAGACATGTCAAGTTTGGCATATAAATTTAGCATAGTTATATTCTGGGATTATTCGATATTATTAATTTATGATAATAAGAAATCAACTATCTTAATCATATATTATCAGGTCAGGTTGAGTAATAAATGCTATATCGCTTGTATTTTTTTTGGCTATACCAATTATCGAATTTTGTGGATGCTTACATGTACAAATTCTTTTGTGAGCATCCGAACTATGAAATGAGAATTTATGATGACATCTGAGATAATTGCAAATTGGTTCCTTTTCTGATCCAAACACATCGACTATTTTTTTATCCTCAGGGATTTTTGTTAATAACGATGATATTTTTTCTTTGTTGACCATAGACTTATTACGGGAAGACAATTAATTGCTCAAAAGAAGATACCTTTGGTTGGAATTAAACATTTGCAGCCAATATCCAGTATTTTGGACCTTTTTCTCTCCCAAAGACAACCTAACAATTTCTACATTTTTGCATTCAATTCAATCCTTGCTGGGGGCAAGATTCACGGTCATTTTTTTTAACGTGATGCTCGAGATGAATTCATGCATGCTTTTGTTATTAATAGGATATCATGATTATGACGTTTAGAGTTTGAGTATTAAACAATGCTGCTTTTGTACCATACATCAATTTTGTTTGCCAGATTTGGGCTAGTGCTATTTACGTGTTTAGTTTTATGATACCTTTAGATTAATTATTATAATAAGCAGAATGGTTCATCAAAAGTCACTTAAATCTTCAATTGGCTAATCGAAATAGTCTCAATCCAATATGGAAATGAAATCGACCAATCCTATATATTTAGCAAGTCATTAAACTTACCTAACATGAATAATCAGGAAATAATGCAGTATGATTGTATCACAAATCATTCATAAAAAAAGCACGTAATTAACCCGATTTATTTATAATAATCATTTAACTATTACTATAATACAAAAAGTGATTATAGTTCTAACAGGGAAAGACGAAAATTATTCAATTGTGCTGAAACTATGTCAGTTTTTCTAAATGTTGTACTATCATCGGCAGAAAGGTTCCGACGTCAGTTACTATCCCAATAGCTTGTGTAGTCCCTCTATCAAGGAGCTTTGTTACAACGGATTGACTTATATCTACAGCAACGACCTTAACCGAAGCTGGCAACATATTACCAACAGCAATAGAATGCAACATTGTAGAAAACATCAAAACCATTTTAACATTCTTCAGTATTCGTTTGTATTGACGTTGAGCTTCTACTATATCTGTTACCACGTCCGGTATTGGCCCGTCATCTCTTATCGAACCTGCCAATACGAATGGGATACTTCTAGTGATGCACTCATACATTATTCCTCTTGTTAAAGCCTTTTCTTTAATCATGGCATTTAGAGATCCTGCTTTGAATACCTCGTTAACTGCTTGCATATGATTTCTGTGACCCCTTATCACGAGGGTCCCATCATTTACTCGCATACCTAGTGATGTTCCCATCAATGCATTCTCTACGTCATGCACAGCCAAGGCATTACCAGCCAAAAGCCCATCTATATACCCCATACGGATTAATTTTTCTAAAGCCTCCGATGCGCCAGAATGTATTAGTACTGGTCCTGACACCACGATGATTTTTCCTTTCTCTAGATGTTTAGTTCGGTGTATATCCGAAGCAACTTTTCGAGCAATATGCTGAGTCGGACGCTCACTTGAACTAGTGCTACTCATAAATTGAAATATGTCTATTCCTTCCCTTGGTCGTTCTTGGGGAATTACTCTGATACCGCTCTCTCCAGTCACGATCATTTCTCCCTCTTTAATATCACGTATCATTTTACATTCAGCCTTGTTATTTTTTGTATCTATTACGATGCACTTATCCATCATCATATTTTCAACATTAATCCAGGAACCTTTATAATAAACCTGAGTGGTATTATTAGTAGTACTATAAAAATTCGCAGGCATTACCATATTTTTCCTTGCTGGTTCAAGTTTGACTTGCTCGATCGTCGCAGGCTGTGCCCCTTCAATATATAATGATTCTAATAATTCGTTTAAATGCTCTGAAGTGTTACCGCGAATCAAAAGGCGGGCATAACTATAATCTTTCTTCATTTTACCTATACTGAATTCCACGACTTGGAAATCACCCTTAAGATCCATTACCTTGTCGAATATTTTTGTGAGAACCATCGAATCGATAAGGTGTCCTCTCACCTCAATCTCCTTCTCATAAATCTTTCCACTCAATGACTAAAATCAATTATTATCTATCTAATTAAACGTTCATACTATAACGAGATATTACGGTCTTATAAATACAAAATTTCTATCAGGCCAATTCAAGCAATATTTGATACTTGTTCATATCAGAGTGAACCAAGAAGCATGATTTGACTTCAACTGAGATGAGGATCATACGTTCGTGTTAAAAATACACCATTGAAATCTAATTTGGTATCCACTTGTATTACAATTAAAACGTTGAACAATATCTAAACTGTTAGTAGAAGAAAATTAAATCAGTTAATATTAGTGAAATATTAAATTCTCTAATATTGCAATTTCAAAGTATACTACCGTAATTGCTTAGCAACTTGCGAGTAGAGGTAATGCTCTCTAGTATTATTATTGTAGATATGGTCTATTCTAACAAACGTCATCAGCATGACATTCTTGAACGCCTCTTTCAAAATTACTCAATTCTATATGAATATTATCTCAAATCGCTTTCTAACTTAACTATCCTAAATAGTTTATTTATTCCTACAACCGTATTACCTAAACGAATTTGCAAGATACTATTCCGTTATATGAATATAGTCGTATATTACCAATACCATATAGTTAGATTGATGCCTATCTCTTGTAGCTGCTGCAGACGCTTGTTGAGAAATTGTATATATTCCTTGAATCACTAAGATTATTAGGTGTTGAACGAAATCCTTAATGTATCCAATCTAAGGAAGTATTTTCATGTTAAAAAGGGTCTTAGAGATTCCTTCCATTTGCACGGTGATGCTCAATACATTAAAGCCGTTGACGATGTAAGTTTTAAGATAAATAAGGGTGAGGTATTGGTTATTGCTGGGGAATCGGGTTCTGGCAAGAGTACATTGGCTAGATTAATACTTCGAGCTATCGAACCAGATAGTGGTTCCATATCCTTTGAAGGGTACGATATTACAAGAAAACGGGGAAAAGAACTAAAAAATTTTAGGACCAAAATTCAAATGGTACAGCAAGATCCTTATACTTCCGTTGACCCACGTTGGAGAGTGAAGGATATCGTGTCAGAACCACTTGCTATCCATCACTTATGTTTCTCAAAGAAGGAATTGGAAGATAAAGTAATTAAAGCATTAGAAAATGTAAGATTAGAACCCGCGTCTGAAATATCGAATATGTTTCCACATATGCTCTCTGGGGGTCAAAGACAGAGAGTCGCTCTAGCCAGGGCTCTTGTAATAAATCCAAAAATAATTGTAGCCGATGAACCTGTCTCGATGCTTGATATATCTGTCAGGGCAGAAATACTGCAATTGATGAAAGCCTTAAAGGATAAATTACAAATTTCATATATCTACATTACCCATGATCTTTCTACGTCCAGATATATAGGTGATAATATCGCTATTATGTATGCTGGCAAAATAGTAGAAACCGGGCCAATCAACCAAATATTGTTGAATCCACTTCATCCCTATACCCAGGCATTGATTGATGCAGTCTCTGAACCTGAACCAAACAACTTGCAAAAAGAAAAAATAATTCGTTTAAAACATGGGGCCTCTAAAACCTATGTTGGTTGTCAATTCTGTCAATTCTGTCTATATTCTATGGACAAATGCTCGGAGGATCCTATCCTAGAACAAAAAGAGACTAACCATTTAGTTTCTTGTTTTTTATATCCTAAGTTGATCCAACAATAGTCGATTGACTCTCATTTGTGAAAAAGTTGCGAGGTATTCTCTCCCCTAATCGATTAGAATAATGGAGGTGGAATTGTGGATTCTATTATGACAAATAACCAATACGATCGAAACCTGACTTCAGACAGGTATTTACGCAAGACAACTTAACAGATTAGATTGGTTGGTCAGTTGTATACACTCCACAATTCAATGATACATATTTCTTAAATTTGAATCAGAAATTAATACTAATTCCAGTCATAATTAACCAAACGAAACGGTGTACTAAAATGCTCGGTGTCTCTTTATCTCCAATCGGAGGGGGTTATAAGATCCTTTTTCACAACTACAGATTTTCTTTGCGCTAACTTTAGTCTAAGCCCTTGGGTTAAATAAAACGAGCATCGAGATGGTCCATTTTCTTAAGAGACACTAGGTCTGAAACCTCATTTCTATGTTCGAGATGATCCAAGATTATGTACTAACATAATTCTTAAGAAGAAGAACGTGAATCATATGATGTCTAGAATGTATGCAACGGGCTAATGATATTAAAACTCCAATTAATGTAGATAAGGAGATAACAATCAGAGGCTGGGTACATAGATTACGTAAACAAAAGGAAAAGACTTTTTTGCTTATCCGAGACGATCGGGGCGGAGTCATTCAATGTGTATTTCCAACTCAACAGATAACACATCTAACCATCGAGTCCTCTGTTGAAGTTACCGGTATATTGATAGCAGATGATAGAGCGCCAGAAGGTGGCTATGAAATCAGAGGTAATAGTTTAATAGTTCTTAATATTGCTGACTCCGATTTTCCCATAGGAGAATACCAGAGTGCTGAATTATTGCTTGACAATAGGCATTTAGCACTAAGGACTCGAAGAATGATTGAAATTGCAAAAATCAGGTCCACAATCTTAAAGTTTGCCCGCCAGTTTTTTATAGAAAATGATTGGATAGAAGTAACTCCCCCAATCATAGTGAAAGGTGCGGTAGAGGGCGGTTCTACACTTTTTAAACTGAGGTACTTTAATGAAGAGGCATTCCTTTCACAGAGTGCACAGCTCTATCTTGAGGCGTTAATCTTCTCCTTGGGTCCGGTATGGAGCCTTACCCCTTCGTTCAGAGCAGAAAAATCAAGAACAGTAAGGCATCTTGCAGAATTTTCACATCTAGAAGCAGAAGCGCCATTGACAAGCCTTGAAGATATTTTACGAGTTGAGGAACGACTGATAACCTATATAATTCACAATACTATTAGAGAAAGATCTGACTCCCTTTTCTTTCTAAAGAGAGACGTTACTAATCTAAAGGACGTTAGAGTTCCGTTTGATAGAATTTCTTATTATGAGGCAATTGATACACTCCAATCAAGGGATTTCAGAGTAGTAGACGCGAAGGGAAACAAAAGACCTATTAGAATAGGCGATGATCTTAATATTGACTCAGAACGTGAACTGACAAAATCCACCTTAAATCCACTTTTTGTTAGTGGCTATCCTATCCGGATAAAGCCCTTCTATGTTAAGGAGGATGAGCAAAATAGGGGGATTGGACTCAGTGCTGATTTATTAGCTCCTGGAGGTTTTGGAGAAATTGCTAGTGGGGGAATGAGGGAAGATGATATCTCGTCTATTAAAAAAAGAATGAAGATCGAGGGACTTGATCCATCATCATATGACTGGTATATAGACCTGAGAAGATTTGGTTCAGTACCCCATGGTGGTTTTGGACTAGGTATCGAACGTTTAGTGAGATGGTTAGTCGATATTGAGGACATAAAGGATACAGTGTTATTTCCTAGAACAATGTCTAGAATTATACCATAGTGCAATTTCTGAAAGAATGGACTATGGTCAAGATTATCACATTAAATCACACCTGATTGTTTAATCTTCAGACTATAAGTATGAATACATTGTATTAAAGAACAGCATCTGCTTTATCTGAAAATCTCAATTTAGTAGAAACAAATTACTCGGTATACTATGTTAGCTCAAAACAAACAAGAAAGAAAGCGCAAGATCAAAGACCATATGAATTTTTGCTAATTTGATTAGACTATACATTTGTTTGTATACTGTGACTCAGCTCAGTCAAATTTTGTTAATGAATTGTACTAGAATCAGATGTGTATTCGAATGCAGTCATACATGTACAGTATATGACCTTTTTATAATATACATTTTCCTAACTGTTATGTTATGAATATGTATGAGAATAGGATTAATTTGTGAACCTATATCTGAGAGATGATTTTACCTAAAGTTCCGTTTGAGTAGACATTTGCGGTGAAACTAATGACTGCTTTCGAGATGTGGTTCTGATAGGATTTAGCCATATCCCAGTTATTAGACAAATTAAAAATATCCCTCTTGATTCATGAATAATATGGGAATACAATCAGAATAACCTATTAGGTACAACTTGGAAAAAAATGTTAAAGACTTGCCAGGACAACAAATATACCAAAGTTTATTCTATTAAGCACTCTTTGTTTTCAAAGCAAATATGGTGTTTTAATTGCAATAGTATGAGGAATGTTTGTATACATGATTCATGTCCAGAACATTGTGATCTATGCTTTAGGATAAAGAAGATAAAAGATGCTAATGACCGTGAACTAACTTAAGTATAGCTCGTTTCTTGACTGATAGATGTGCGATTGCGGCAATGCGTCCAACGATATATTTCTTCAACCGATATCGCATGATATCTCTACAATTTATCTTTTAGACCTTCAACATTTTCGTATCTAATAGCCGGTATCCACAAAGATCTCCTCTAGAGGTGCATTTTTGCCCTCGTCTACAAAATAAAGAGAATAGGGCATGTAAAGTACAATGCATGTTTGTGGTTTACAAAATGTATGAAAACTTGTAGGAAGTGCTTGATGAAAATTTCAGTGTTTGATTTAAAACAAATGGTGCTCGACTTTATGAATTAATTGTAGTAGATTATTACACATCTCGTTCTAAGTAGTGTATGCTAATGCCATAGGAATTATGGAATCAACTTTTTAGAAATATGACACCATTTAAGGAAACATAGATACATTCATAAGTCCAATCTCTAAAACGGCAATAGGTCTAAATCATTGCAGAATTGATCAGGTGGATCCCTAATCTGCTGATAGATCCCAATAATTAGCGTCTTTAAATTCCTCTTTATTCTTACCTAACATCTTCCACTCTCTGAATGATTTGGAATAGAGTTTTACATTCTTTATTCCAGCTAATTTGAGCGCATAATATGTCAAGCCAGATAAGGTTCCAGCACTCCCACAGTATGTGATAAATTCAGAATCGACTGACATTCCTCTATTTTCAATTAATCTTCTTATCTCTTCTGGTTTACGCAGTATGTTTGTATCAGATCTTAACATAGTATATGGGACGTTTTTGGCATTTGGTATATGCTCTGTCAGAAAATTTAATCGCTCTCTTGTATCTATCAAAAACTTATCTTCTTGTTCCTTTGCCAAATCGACATATGAGGCATCTGCCTGAATTTCGTTGTTGATAAGTAATGTATGTTCTGTTTTTGCAAAGGTATTATTTTTTGACTCAGTTTCTAATCCCATACTTTTCCATTGGCTAAAGGTCATCTCGAGCAGTGCAGTATTAGCATGACCTACATACTCAAATGTCCAAGCTACACGAGCAGCCAATGCGCCGAACGTATCATCATAAATCACTACTGGCATAGTGTCGGTGATGCCCAAATTTTCTAAAATATCTACGATCTCCGACGGGTCTTTTTCTAATATTTGTGAGAATGGCAATGATGCCGCACTCTTAATATGACCCTGAAGATATTCGTCGAGCTTCCGAACATCTACAATCCTTACAGCATTCTCCAAGATCAACGCTCGTACTGTGTCTGTATCACAGATTACAGGGATCCCGATATGAGTACTAACGCTCGTACTGCTGTCACGTTCCTTGGTATTCATATACATCATGTTCCGTGTCTTAGTTAGAATATTATGCCGCACATTCTCCTCTGGCTGTCTTTGCAGAGAATCTTATATCGCTACCATAGTCCTTATAGGATTCAGGATCCTGTTCTACTGGGTCTAATTGTGCTACTGGCGATAGCAAAACCTTTATATCATCAACGCCTTTGACGCTTCCAGTCCCGATTCCATTTACGATCTTAGAGATCCATTGCCTTAATGTTTCAGTCCCGGATTTTTCGTGTTTATATATCTCGATTATTTTTCTAAGTATATTAATCACACGTTTTGCCGGAACACGCATTATTGTCTTTCCCAATTCGCCCCGTTCTCCTGTATTCCCCGAGAATAGCATCGTATACGTAGGTGCCATTGAGTTGTTAATCCTTGAAGCTCCACCAAAGAATCCGATTGTGGCGACCTCATGCTGCCCACACGAGTTGGGGCATCCACTGATCTTAATTGTGGAATCCCTAAGATCATCATCAATATCATGTTGTGACTCCAAAAATTTGTACTCTATTTCCTTAGCCAATCGATGAGAATTTGTAATCGCCAAATTACATGAAGTAGTTCCAGTACATCCAACCGCGGACGCAATAGTTAATGCGCCAGGGTTTATTAATCCTGCAGTCGCAATCCTAGCGTAGAAACTATACAAGTCTTTCTCATTTATGTATCTAATTGCAAAATTTTGCTGCGGCGTGTTCCTTGCAGTTCCTTCTACCGAGAAGTCGCGAATAGCTCCAGATAAAACTCTTAGTTGATTCGCAGTGATATCTCCGGCGCCTAATGTTACAAAGGCCGTGAAATACCCTTGCTGTTTTTGAGAGACGACATTCGTGTGCATCCATCTCTCGTATGGATCTCCTCTTAATGTGTTCTGTATATTCAAAACAGGCAATTTCAGATATCTCTGAGTCTTAGACATTTCCTTTTGTTCATTCTCTATATGAAAACGAAATAACTCCAAAGTGGAGTTAGCAACGGTCATTTCCACTATAGATCGTTCCTTGATTACCATTCTTTGAAATGTATCCCAACCTGTTTCGTTAACAAAATATCGCATCCGATTTCTGGCCATGTTTTCACGGTTTCCGTATCTATCAAATAACCGAATGGTAGCTAAACAAGTTGCAAGCAGCCTATCTTCAGATGTGAAATCTTCCAAAAGGTGCCCTAAAAATGAAGCAGCACCCAAGCCTCCACCAAGATATACTCGAAAGCCTTTTACACCATCATCATTAATCATTGGTACCAGACCAATATCTGCAATTCTTACTAACCCATGGTCAGCGCAACAGGAAAAATTAATTTTGAATTTACGTGGCAGATTTTGACATACTGGGTTGCGAAGAAAAAATTGAGCAATTGCTTTAGAATATGGAGTCGGATCAAACTCCTCCTTTGCACACACACCTGCAAAATGGCTGCACATAACATTTCTGACCGTATTACCACAAGCCTCCCGCGTAGTTAGGCCGACCTCAACAAGACCTCGCATCACTTCACTAACATCCTCCAGTTGAACCCAATGTAGTTGGATATTCTGACGAGTAGATACATGAGCGGAGCCTATTGAGAAAGCCTCAGATAATCCTGCTATTTTTTCGAGCTGATCTGGAGTAATCTCGCCACTTGGAATCTTAATTCTTATCATACTGTAGCCCATTTGTAGTCTTGAACCATAAGCACCATGTTGCAATCGGAATCGACGAAAATCGTCGTCAGAGAGACTATGCCGTCTGTACAACTTAACTTTTTGAGCAAAATTGTCGGTTTCCTCTTTTTTCCCCCATTTGATGTGAGATCTCGTAAACAAATTGCTATCAAATTTAGAGTTTGGAGCGACATTATTATTCATGATAACTTAATTCTATTTGAAACAATATATTGTTTATGGAGTTCCAAATGACAGGACCTATGCAAGTTGCCTGTCCAGCATAATGACTATGGCTATTTAACTGGCAATATATAATGTCAAGGATCGTTTTACCAAACTAGCAATAATTGGACTATTAGTTTAGTTAGTAAATTGCTTGCGTAATCCCAGTAGTCATCTGATTTTCGCCATACAAAGACAACTTGAGTTTATAAACGGTATTTTATTAGTCGTCTTCTAAACATTTAAGAATTTTTAGAATCCTTGCAATTAGACAAATTCATGAAGATTTTCATATTAATGTATTACCAAACCTGCTTCCGATAAAAACTTGAAACATATTCTGCATATAATCTATTAATAGTATATTTGTATGAGGTCATAATACCAATTAATCCAGCTCAAGGATAACGACTTCTGATACCTAATTTTCCTTAACTTGTAGCCTAGTACGACTATCGGAGGAAATAGTTACCAAGGTTTGATAAAAAAATAATATCTAAAAAGAATTGTTGTCACGGAACAATAGGATCTTCTTTGCGTAACACATTCGAAATTCTCATTTGTTGCACAATAACTCCAAACAAAGACCCGGTCAAAAATAAAAATCATTTAGTACGTAAATTTCGGATAAGTCAGATTCGAGGTGTATAAATACCTCATGAAAGATCAATCGCGAAGCGTAACGATCTGTGCCTTTTATAATCATTAAGTAGAATCTTAGCCAATTTCTTAGTTATATCAGTCACACTCAATAAACCAGTGATTCGATTGTCGTCTTCTAGAACTACAAGATGCTTAATCCTATTTTTAGTCATGATCCTTGATGCAGTATCAACTGAGTCATAGGACATTACAGTTATAAGTGGTGTCGACATTATTTCTTCTACTAGGATTTTATTCGAACTAAAATTTTCAAGGCAGACTCGCTTGATTATATCGCGTTCAGTAATTATGCCGAGGGGCTGCATTTTTGTGTCAATTACTATGACTGAACCTACTTTCTTCTTTATCATTAGATTTGCTACATCTTGGATGGTTTTCTGTGAATCTATAGGAACCGTAACAATATCGTTAGAAGACATAATTTCGCTGACTGAGCTCACAACTAAAGTATCATATATCTCATTTTTATAGTTATTAATGCTAAAAGAAGAGATGGTTACCGATAAAGACTACAATCTCATATCATTTGAGCGTACAATGAATTCCGCTAGGTCATATCAAACGCCAACTACAAACACAACTGGAAAAAGAAATGTTAATCTAACTGAAAAGGGCTAAATTTTATACTCATATGAAGGAGCTATTCATATTTTTTGATCTAGGCCAGACTCTAATAAATGAATGGGGTTTTATCGATTATTTTGACCAACGATTTCTACAACTGCTGAACGGATATGGGACGAAAATTGATAAGCGAAACTATCGAACCGTTAGAGACAACGTCATAAGGAATCGCATGATTGGTAGTGGTGGCATTAATGAATTGATACTTGAGGTCTGCCGGCTTGTGTGTCATTCAAGCTACGGTAGAATTATCCTGAAAAAATTAGAGCCTGAATTCAAAGAAATGCGTTCAAGATTATTTCGGCTTTATGACGATACAGAAATTACAATAAATACTTTGGTAAAATCTCACAAGCTAGGAATAATAGCTAATCAGCCGCCAGACGTTGTTGATCTATTACAAATTTACAACGTTGACAAGTTTTTTAATATTAAACTAATTTCGTCCATAGTGGAAAAGGCGAAACCTTGTCTTAAAATATTTCAACTAGCGTTAAAGCAAGCATCATACGATCCGGAAAATTGTATTATGATAGGAGATAGACTTGACACAGACATATTTCCGGCAAATAGCTTAGGGATGAAAACTATTAGGCTCACCAATTCAATTTTCAAAATACAAGAACCAATTAATAAATATGAATATCCTACATATACAGCTGCCAGATTAGGCGAGATTCCCGATATTATAGACTGTATTAGCTAGCCGCGTATATGTTAGGATATTTATTCGTTCGAAGAACAGTAGCCATATTATTTCAGCCTTATTAAACAAGATCATGAAAAACAGTAAAGGGTAAATTATCTACTACGTCAAAACTTGGTATACTAGATATCCCCGTGGAATAGATTCTGATGGCCTAATCATGAATCTCAATGCCATCTATCTTTGAGAGCTGCATTGTAATGACTTAGATTTATAAATCTATAAATTGACAGTAAGGTTAAAATGGATTTTGAATTCCCAGATTCATGTGATAAGCAAACTAGTCGTATTGATACCCACCATCATTGCAGCTAGTATTCTTGGGGCACTTGGTATTACCTTCTTTCCCTCTGAGACTAAAAACAGCCATACAACAGAATTCCCCATAGGAACAATCAGAATAGGTCAAGATATAATTAAAGTCGAAATCGCGAAATCAGAAGCCCAGAGACAAAGATGGTTAATGTTTAGAGGAGAAAAACTTCCAATGAACTCGGCCATGATCCTAATATATGATAGACCAGATCTCTATGCAATGTGGCTCTTAAATATTGATTTTAATCTTGATCTTCTTTGGTTCGATCCTATGGGAAACATGGTTTATGCAGTAAAGGACGCTCAAACTTGTAAAAACGCCTTAGATACGGTAAATTGCACATATAAGAATACAATACCTGCCAAGTACGTAATTGCTGCTACATCGGGATTTATAACAAAACATAATATCGTTAAGGACAGTAAGATGAGTATAATTTCAATGTAGCTCAAAAGCAGAAAACAATTGGTGCCGTTTGGAAAAAACAAGCTCTGTCTGAAAATAGACACCTAATCTGAATATGTGTCAGGTCGTATCAATATCAACCAGACTTATGCTGGTGACTTGTGACTTTATCGTGTATCGGTATATTCACTGAATCTTGCAATTGTGATGGTTAGATAGCCTTAAAATCTCAAGTATCAATTTATAGAAATGTAAGTCCTATTATGATTTATCTAAACTATGTCTTACCTACTGTGACTGATGGGTTTGGTTAGATCATATGATTATTTTCGATTTTTTAGGATATGGATTATTTAATGGCAAAATATATGATTATTCATAATTCAATGTTCACTGATTATCTAATATGTACAGTAGTTTAGAGCGGTCAGTCTAGAGATAACATTACGTAAATGAATAGTATTTTACCAAAGCAAGTTGTATTCTCATCTTGTAAAGAGCAACCTTCTCGTTACCAAACATTTAGTGCTCAACATATGATACTGGAATTCAAAACTGGTTGCCCAAGGCGTAACTTACTCCCGCTTTCCATTACAACAGGATAGACATCTAGACTAATAATTTTAGGGGAAATATAATTGGCTCCAGTAACATTACCCAACCTTCTACGCGATTGATAGATCTGTTGAAACATAACTCAAATAAATTTGGCATACTCCTTTAAGACATTGTTACGCAATCTATACACATGGCTAAAATAGAAATAGATGCCATCGGTAGTAGCAATATTCTAATTTGCAAGTCTTGCGGATTCGAAATACAAACTGATGATTATCAGGATGCTAGCGATATGAAAGATATACATGAGCGAATAGGATGTAGCGCTTTTAACCAGCGCTTTAGGGAGCTTACTAAAGAATAAAATACATCTTCAATTTAATCGGATTGTTGTTAATATCGAAAACTAGCACCAAACATTCATAATTCATTGATTGGATCAATAGTTATTAAGTTGATTCAGAATTCTATATTCAAACCGCTACATATTCAAACAGCCTTCATTCGCCTAAACGAGAACATTCCAACTGTACCTACTATTATTACTGAAATGAATAGGATGATAATATCATAAGTAAATGAATTCTTGCCGGTTATCCCAAGCATCATGTTTCTTAGCGCGTCCACAGCATAGGTAGCGGGATCCAGTGTGGTTAGAATGGATAGCCATATTTGTAGATTCCTAAGCGGAAACAATGCCCCACTCAAAAAGTAGAGCGGGAACACAACAAAACTAACTATTAATTGGAAGCCCTCTAAGCTTTCCATATAACTCCCAATAGTAAGTCCCAGAGATGTAAGTGCAAAGGAAAGAAGCAGAATTATAATAATTGTTAGGACTAGAGACAAAGGACTATAGTGAATCCCAATTAACAATCCGACTACCATCAATATGGCGGCTTGAATCAGCGAGGTTGTCATGCCTCCAAAAGTCTTGCCTACAAAAATCGTCGTTCTACTCACGGGAGCAACCATGACACTCTTTAGAAAATCAAATTTTCTATCCCATATTATATATGAACCGAAAAAGATAGAAGAAAATATGACAGACATACTAATTATGCCCGGAAATATGAATTGTTGATAGGTCATTCCCGACGCTGTTCCTAGTTCTGAATTATCATTAATAACTGAACTTTCGGATGGATTAGTCACTAAAGCCCCGAGTCCACCTCCAATAACAAATAACCACAATAACGGAGTAAATGTAGATGCTATGAGCCGGCTTCTCTCTCTTAAAAAGACTTTAAACTCTCTAAGCCATATCGCATACAGTTTTCCTAATTCAAGCCATATCGCATACAAATTATACTTCATTACAGGTGATATTTAGATCATCTCCATAGTTCGGCGCCATCACTTAGAACGATCCACATTACATTATCTTGAATTTATATACAACGGAAATTATAGCTGGTTGGATAAATTGACAATGGGCAGACTCAATATCTGCATAACATGAATTAAAATTTAGTACACATATTTACCAAGGGGGATCTGAAAAATGGACGCGAACATAAAAGAATGTCTACAATTGATGCCTATATAAAAGAAACCTGTTCGAATGAATCACTATTACTTGGCTTTAATTTTTTCATTCTTGTTATACAGTTAAGCACCTAATCTTTGGCAAGCAGAAAATTATCAAGACTTGAATTAGATGGAATAGAAAAGTCTGCCTTTATTCCTGTAGTTTATATTTTCTTGTTGTTGATCATGTAGTTGCTTATATAATTCTGTATGATATGTGTGTATTGCACTGTACTTTTAAAGTAATGTTTTCCATAGAATATTCATAGTACGTTGTACGATGAATGATAAATTACTCATAAAGCTATTAATATATTCTATTAACTCATTATTAGGAAAGTGAACTGACGTATAATACTAATGCTGATCTCTGCAAACAACCCATGGAAATTAAATATTAGCCGTGGAGCAATGAATTTGTTCAATCTTAATCTTCCACATAATTCCTATCTACCTTTTAATTTTAAGATAGATTACAAAGACAACAAACCTCGGCAATTCCTAATACATAGTCTCATACGCGAAGAATTTTATCTGAGTCTTGGATATAGTACGTATGATGATGAGGAGTTAGGGAGCAATTTGGTGCTAGAGAAATTCGATAAAGTAGTGTGAGATATAAAATGAGAGAATCACCATTGACACCATTCGATAACCGAAGTACTCGCAAAGAGAACATACTTCAAGATGATACATCAAATGCAGCCTTAAACGATTTGAATTATTGTCTTGATGCATTAAAAATAAGGAATGATTCGCCAGGGTTTAACCTAAATAAGACTGAACATTTTCTCAAAAATATTACTACCGAAAATATTGCTATGTTCAGTGTTCGAATTCTTGTACTTAAATTTATCGCAGATTTTATTGCTTCACATTTTGGTCAAATTATCCTACAGTCTCAACTTTATGATTTTTTGACTTTAGCAACAGAAGGCATACATGAACAGAAACGACTTGGTACACGAGATATAGTATTCAAAATATATCAGGATATCATGGAAAATTACCAGAATTCAGACAATATAATTAGAAATAACTATCCTGGAATCATCGTTGATGTTGCGGCCATTCTAGACACAGGCTTTGACACGACTGGCAAGAAAGTGGCAGTATACGGAGTATATGATTATTATCTCATGCGAAAATCTCAAGCAAACGTCTTAGCAGAACCGAAAATAAAAACTATTGATAAAACACAACATCAAATTATGGGGAAACACATACTAATTCAAACTCTCATTCAAATTACCGACAGAAGCGAGGAAGAATTAGAATTATTGTTGACAAAATTGACTGAATCAGATATTAGAAAGATAAGCAACCTTTGTACCAATTATACGAGAATAGAAAAGTACTGCAGATTAATTTTAACCAGTCCTAAAGATTTTAGAAGCGAAGTAGAGAAAGAACTAGGGAAGAAGCTTACTGACAACCAAGTTCAAATTGCTGCGATATCAATTAGAAAAGTAGCAAAATATATTGAGAATATCCTTGATGGTAAGTTTGTGCCTCATGATTCACACGGGATTAACCATATCAAACATAATCTGGAGTATGGTTATCAAGTAATGGGATTAATCGAGAGCAAGAGAAAAAGATCAGGATAAAAATTTTCATAATTCATAACAACGTCTGGGTAGGCCAATCATGATCTAACATTGTTAACACTTGAGCCGTCTCAATCAGAAGAGATATAATAGAATTCATACCATCTACAAAAAGTCAATAATGAATTTGCTTATGCTGATGGCTATTGTAATATCGGTTTTATTATTCACTCCTTTAATACCCAATGTTAACGCTCAAATTGCAACTCCTCAGAGCATATATAAAACGATAAAAGCAAGGGATTCCGAGAAATTCGTTATTCCATTTAACGCATCAAATTATGAAAGGAATAAGCCTCTAATTTACAATTTTTCCGGATCAATTGGTCAAAATTGGATTTTGACCCTACAAAATAATTTAGACTACGCTTATAGACAAGATGCTAAGACTGTTATAAAACTACTCGAACCTGCACCAAGTGAAAAATTTATTGAAATAGCAATGTTTGGAAATCAGTCTAAGGGATTCTGGGCCGCGGTCAATACAAAGGATTCTGGTTATGTAAGAGTATACAATAAGGATAAAGATGGTTGGTTCAGTGGTCAGCCTATAATCATTGCTCACGCCAACAATCAGGGACTAACTATTACTGATGGGAAAAGAATCGTAGTCGATAAATTATCTGTAAATGGTTTTACACCTAGTTCCGTAGCAATTTACGGAAAAGATGATTCAGAATCCCCGATTAATGCATACGCAGGCAATATTTCATTTGACATGGTTTTTGGGAATCCTGCTGATTCTCCAATCTTTTATCTACCACTCGGAATGTTAGTCGGAGTAGGGGGACTCTTGATTGCGCTACTTGCTTTCAAGAGGAGGAATGCTTGATAATACGGTCGTCAGGAGCGCCATTATTGGTACTGTGATAGAATTTGCAAAAATTATTTAGACTGCACCTGTTACATTTTGGTTTTACCGGAAGACAAATCATTTGACCATATTTAACAAAGGTATCATTGATCTTAATCCAATTCTTTCTCTTTATAACGGAATACAATTCTAATTCTGTAGCTTCGGGGGTTTTTGTATTAACTAGTCCTAACCTGTTTGATAGTCGATGCACATGAGTATCTACTGGGATCGAAGGTTTACCAAACCCATATACTAGTACACAATTTGCGGTCTTTCTTCCTACGCCCGGTAATTCAAGAAGTTTTTCAATATTGTCGGGCACTACGGCATTGAAATTTTGTACGATCATCACTGAAACCTCCTTAATGCGTTTTGCTTTTATATTGTAAAAACCAGTACTGCGAATTAGTATCTTGATCTCTTCGACATTTGCATTAGCCAGTTGATTAATATCCTTATATCTTCTGAATAAATTACTCGCTGCTTTTACCGTACTTTCATCTCTGGTACGCGCCGATAAGATTGTTCCAATAAGTATCTTGTACGGATCACCGTGTTCCTCCTTTTGCAGTTTTTCTAGAGCCGTAGATCTTGGTGAACTTTCGTGTGAAAGTGTTGTTTCCATCTCGTGTAGTATTTTAGTCGAAATGTCGGTATGCAAATTAACAATTTCCAAGAGACCTAAAGGATAAACCTACATAAATGCATAGCGTGCCACAAGATATAATGAGTCACAAGTCAACTATTCAAGGTCCTCCAATAAAGATATCATGATAAAAAAAGTTCTATGAGTTTGCCCACACATATTTCAGCGTTTCTTTATTCTACTACGGCCTGTCTTTCTTGGTGCTATGTTTCCAACCTTCCGGCCTGGTGGCGTAGTTCTTCCCACAGACGATTGACGACCAATATGTTGATGTCTGCCTCCTCCATGGGGGTGGTAAACTGCAGCTTGAGCAATCCCTCTGACTGTCGGGTAAAGTCTGCCATGGGCCTGCATGTACTTGGCTCTATTACCAGCCTTCAGAAAAGGTTTTTCCATTCTACCTGCTCCTGCAATTACCCCGATCATTGCCCTACACTTTGGATTTGTCGTCAGAAATTTGCCTGAGGGAAACTTTATCGTTACCCCACCTGTGCTATGAGCAAATACCAGGGCCGACGAACCCGCGGACTTGATTAGTTTGCCTCCATCGCCAACATTCTTTTCAATATTGCAAATCAATGTCCCATCTGGAATTGCTTCCAATGCCAAAATGTTCCGTGCTGTAGATGCTGCCCTGGCACCCATTTCTATTTTACTTCCAACTGTAGCACCTTCGACTGCAGGAATATATGAATAAGTTCCATCATCAAAATGTATTTTAGCAAGAGGAGCATTTCTACCTCTCTCATGAACGATATCGACAATAATACCAGAATGATTTTGATCTAATCTAAAATTAGGATATTTGGCTGGAGCGATTTTGCCAACTGTAACAGCACGGAACTGTTTTCCGCCTTTGCCTCTTCTACGTACAAGTGTTCGTTTGCCCAATTTGATCATTTAACCTCCCAAATAGGTGATTTTAAGTTTTGTATTATATAGACATGAATTTCAAATGCTGCAATCTTAATAGAATCAAATGGGAAGGTAACAAGGTATAAAGATGAGTAAAGTTCTAAATGTCATTGTGAGTCAGAATACTCTCTCTCTAAAGGTATTGGAAGCCTATACAAGAGATGTTGGCCGTGGCGTAGCACGTATTGACTATGACTCTATGGATTCTTTAAGCGCCTCTACTGGGGATGTTATAGAGATTAGAGGCAAACGTAGAAC
>JBQCDO010000154.1:0-17804 GCA_051961195.1 Nitrososphaeraceae archaeon
ATTCCGAGGATAAAAGCGTTGGTTTATTGGGAAATCCAACCAAATAGATTTGTTCAGAAAACACCCGAATTAATATTAGTTATTTAATATTATTTAGAAATGCCAAATAAACACCTAATCGAGGATATACTTTTGTTTAGCATAGTTAATTACTTTTCCTTTCTAAATGTTTAGAAATCAAATAAATAGCTCACTGCCAACCCATACATAGGCTATCCCTCTTCCAAGGTTACCATGCTCAACGGATGTCCAGTCGCATTTCTGTGTTCTGTAGCGGTTTCCTTGTCCGGAAATTGGTTATTACACTTATCACACTTGTATGCATAGTCCATAATAAAACTCTCTGTACGCTATTGGTTAATATTGTTTCATATTTTTGCTCACCAATTAGTATGCATGAAACTCATTTGGGGATAACAAGTACTAACATCTGTGTCACAGCCTCCTCCATTACGGATACAAGATCTACCGCAAATAGTAGATATTCTCTGAAGGCAATCTGACGATAGGCTTTGCCATGAGATCCCGAAGGGAAGATTCATTTGTTTCTATAGAAGACTTTTTACCTAGTATGGATCGGTACATGTGTTAACATGGGAAAGACTAAGAGTGCGTCTAACAAAACTAAAGATCAAGATGAATCTATCCCTAAATGGGCTGAGGATGAGATCAAATCTGTTCAATTTGATCAGCCAGAGAACTTGACCAGAACAGGCTACATACTCGATATTTATGGAAATGACTATAAAATAGATATTCAGCTTTACGAATCTCTTCCTGATGGTAGAAACATTATTGAGGGTTTGGATGTTCCTAGGTCAATGAATATAGGAGAGTTCATGAAAGGTTATGTATATGAATTTAAGATAAAGATGTACAAAGGACCTCTTAGTGAAAAGGTCACAGAATTTTTGAGGACAAAGTTTAATCTTGATATGAATATGATTTATAAATTCGAACTGCAGGAATTACAGCTCATGGATGTAGAATCTGAAACTGCTGAGAGTCTGGATAACGAAACAGACTAATCCTGCCTGACTTTAGACTAATAAATTATTCAAAATAGAATAGTTGCGTAGACGCAGTTGCCTGTTCACTATATAAGGAACAGGATTCCTATATATTTACGGTATCATTTCCGTCCTTCTCATTCTTCCAATCTTTTGATTCAGCGGAGGGTTTGTCCAAATTAATATTCTTTCTGTGTTTGATCTCGCTCGCATTATATGAGTTAGACTCTCTGTCTGGAGAATCTAGAGAATCAGGAAGTACTGCTTTATCTATAAACTTAGAGTGCTGTGCTTTCGTAACTGTGACTTTGCCTAACGCAAGTCTCATAAGAGCAATCCAAGTGATTACTAATGGAACATGATAAGATGCGATCCTCCATGCGATTATTACACTCAAGTGTGAGTTTATTGTTAGATCGTGAAGCGAAGGAAGGCTATTCAAATTCGAAATATACGCCCACATTCCCAGTTCTGCAAGTCCGGATCCGCCTATCGTGATGGGTAAATTTGATAACGCAGTAGATGCAGAGGTGGCCATAACTGAATCAAAGATGCCAA
Organism: Nitrososphaeraceae archaeon; assembly: GCA_051961195.1. Taxonomy (GTDB): domain Archaea; phylum Thermoproteota; class Nitrososphaeria; order Nitrososphaerales; family Nitrososphaeraceae; genus JARBAU01. Next base: position 1,569 of record JBQCDO010000154.1, read on the forward strand.
GATACGGTCCGACGGTATCAATTAGCACCATAAACGACATACCCTGTAGAATAAATGCTAAAAATGTGATTGCAATCCCTACTGCAAAGGTCTTGCCGGCAGTTTTTGAATTAAAGTTTTCTCTACTCATTTGACATAGGTCTGCAATAGCAGTGTTGATGGAGTTGATAGATCGTTGCGCCCTTTCTCTTGGAACAAACCTTTGAACTATCAGCAAAGAGAATGAAGGTAGCCTCAAAACTCGTCGAGCAGAAAAGAATATTAATAGAAACCAGAAAGCAAAGGTCGGGATCGTAATCAATATGACTATGATTCCAATGAAGTAACCTCCGTGCAAGATCGATACTGCTCCTGCCATGAATGCAAGGAAAGTACCAACGAACACATCAGCTACGATCTCCATCGTAGTGATCCAAGCGGCTTTTCCAGTCAATACGCCCTTTCTGGTCAACCATGCAATCCTTACCAGTTCTCCGCCTACGTAAGATGGTGTGGTTTGAGTAACAAACTGGCCTCCTAAGCTCGCACAAATAGTTTCACCTGTAGTACCGACATTATGTCCTATGAATTTTTTGATGAAATATTTGAACCTGACGGCTTGCAGAAGGTATTTGCCCATTATTGACATAGAAGAAAAAATAAATGGAACTAGGCCGACCTTGAAGATATCCGCTGGAGAAATATGAATAAAAAAAATCATAATAAGGAAAGGTACTATACTAGCCGGAATTGCTATCAGCCGCCAGTTCATTAAGGCTCAATCATGGTCTACAATAGAGTCATATAATAATCAATAGAAACTAATAAGACAAAACGTCCTCATTGTTGGAAAGAAATCATTTGGATGCTATATTTATAACTGGGACAGCGGGATCAGGAAAATCTGCCTTAACATCAAGATTAATTCAATGGTATAAAGATAATAGCGCCTACCCGGTGAGTCTTAATTTAGACCCCGGATCCTTGAAATTGCCATACGAGCCAGATGTAGATGTAAGGGACTATATTGAAGTTAATACTCTAATGGAAAAATATGATCTAGGTCCCAACGGTTCCCTCGTCATGGCAAGCGATCTGATAGCAACTCGACTGGATGAAATCCAGACTGAGGTAAACGAGCTAAATCCAGATTACGTCATTATTGACACACCAGGACAAATTGAATTATTTGCATTTAGAGCTAGTGGACCATATTTTGTGACAAATTTTCAAGCGGATAATAAGGCATCGGTTTTTGCTTTTGACGGGATGCTCGTTTCATCACCTGTTAACTATATTTCCATTTCATTGTTGTCATCCGCTGTAAAGTTACGATTGAAGATGGCACAAGTAAATGCCTTGACAAAACGAGATCTATTACTTGATAGATTGCAGGGTATACTCGAATGGTCTACTTCGATGACTTCTTTAGAAAAGAGTCTTGATAGTGAGAAAGACAGTGAGTATTCTCTTTTATGCAAAGAAATAGCAAGAAGTTATAGCTTGGGGGGGTTCGCAGAGGATCTTTTCGCAATTTCTAATCTCACAATGAGTGGAATGGTAAATCTGGTTGCAGCTCTTGCAAGAATACTTAATCAAGGCGAGGAAGTAAGAGACTGATATAGTGAATGGCCATAATGCCCACCAGAAGTTCCGATGCCTCAAATGAGGAGCACACTGAATTCATAACTTGCAGTGCAGTTGCACATTCATCAACTGCTAATCTAGGTCCTGGCTTTGACGTATTTGGACTAGGCCTTGATGCGTTCGAGGACGTTGTCACAATTACAAGAGGAAAGAAGATAGAAGATCCTGTGCCTCATGTCAAGCTTGCTTTGTCAGGTGATGGCTCTGAGACAATTTCTCCGAACGCAAGCGAGAATACTGCCGGGTTAGTGGTTAGAAGGATGATGTACGACCTTAATCTGGAATGCAAGACCAATTGGGATCTAGATCTTCACATCTTAAAGAATATACCCACAGGCTATGGAATGGGTAGTAGCGCTGCCTCTGCTGCGGCTGCTGCACTTGCATTCGACGGCTTATTCAACTTACGGCTGCCACGGAACAGGCTTATTAGGTATGCAGCGGAAGGAGAGATAGCAAGTGCCGGTACCATACATTACGATAATGTTTCTGGCTCTATGCTTGGAGGTTTTGTTATAGTACGTTCTTCTCCAGACGTTGATTTCGTAAGACTTGATGTTCCTAAAGATCTATTTCTAGCTATAGCAGTTCCAGTTATGGATGTTCCTCTAAAAAAGACTGCCGTAGCCAGGAGCGTCTTGCCCAAGACAATTCCATTGGACGATGTAGTACAAAACATATCTAATGCAAGTACAGTAGTAGCAGGGTTTGCACTGAAGGATACTATGATGATCGCAAAAGGCATAAATGATCTGATCGTCGAACCATCGAGAAGACATTTAATTCCTGGATACGATTTGGTAAAGCGAAATGCACTAAATGAAGGGGCCTTAGCCGTTACGATTAGTGGTGCAGGTCCTTCCATGATCTCTATCCTTAATGATAAAAAGACTGCAAGTCGTGTAGCTAATTCTATGGCTGAGGGATTTCTCGAGGCTGGTATAAAAAATGCCAAAGCAATTGTATGTCGCCCGAGTGAGGGCGCGAAAATAGTTGAGGTATCTAAATAGCATTTATGAAATAATACTAATCTTAAATATCGCATTCATACCACATAATGCTATAGAACAATCTAGACTCATGGCATCAGGTGCATACATCACTAAATGTCAAGCTTTCTACGTCATCACTTTGAAGCCTATTTCTTTCCTTTGTTTAGGAAGTCGGACATCATTTTCTGTCTATCACCATGAGCAAAGCATAAAGCCCATCCATAAATCTCTAACCGAAGTCCTGCATCTATATCAACATCCATACCTTTATTAATCAACATTTTACTAGTTTTAACTGCATTGATACTATTTTTAGTAATCTCTTTTGCAAATTGGATGCAATCTTCGATTAGCATTTTATTAAGGGTCTTGGCTACATCAGAATCAGCTTGAGTGTTTGTAGCTCTTTTCTTTTCAGTCTCGCTCTTGTCACTTGAGCTTTTTGCGCGGTCCTGCGTGGGTTCTACTTGAGCGGCTGACGCAACAGGGGCTTCATCTAATTTCACTACTTTGTTTACGAGACCAATTTGGAACGCCTCTTCTGCAGTAATCATTTTGCCAGTAAATACCAACTCCTTGGCCTTTGCGGGGCCGACGATCCTGGCTAGCCTCTGTGTTCCTCCCCATCCGGGTGGAATTCCTATTGTAACTTCGGGTTGCCCTATTCTGGCAGTACTCGCGGCAATTCGTATATCACATACCAATGCAAGCTCGCATCCACCGCCTAATGCATACCCATTTATAGCTGCAATGACTGGTTTTCCAATCCTTTCTATTTTATTGAGGACACTTTGCGCAGAACTCGCATATTTTTCTGCTTGTACTGGGTCGATGTTAACCATGAATGCAATATCTGCACCAGCGCAAAATGCTTTTTCACCTGAGCCAGTTATAATAACAACCTTTATGCCGTCATCAACACCAACTATTTCAATTGCCCTAGATAGCTCTGCGATAACATCCGTATTCATGGCGTTTAGAGCTTCTGGTCTATTGATCCTAATGATTGCGATATCTCCTAAAGGTTCGATTTGTACATATTTCATGCCAGTGGACATAGTTACCGACATCTCTTACTTTAAATATAACCCTATCGTCATGTAGGCTCGTCTGTAGTTCCTGGTCCCAGAATCGTCCACAAGTAGTTTTGCAAATGTCAATAGATGCCAATTCAGATATATATTAATGTAAGTGATCTGCCTAGGTTTCTTAGTCTATCTGTTAATGTTGCAATTCCATTAGAGCATCAGTACTAGGTATCGGTAATAACTTTACGAATCACTAAGCCTGATTATCAACTGCGCTAGGATTAGATTTGGTGAGATTATTGACATTTTGCTTGTCCTCTCCACCTGCATCAGTCCAAAGATATTGAAAATAATCCTTGGCAAAACGAGCCAAACCCGGATGATCGGCCCAAATGGCTATGGGTTCAAAAGCCCCATTATCACTTCTTCCCTCAGCCAACAATATCACAACTTGTCTGCTATCTCCTATGACCCCGCCACCAAACATATTGTTCTTGAGTCTTACACTGGCTACTCTAGATATCATCCGCACGGTTTCTTGGCTTGTTTCTTCAGAGGCAAGTACTGTAATTCTTACACCTTTTTCGTGAGACATTCTTAGGAGAGGCTGAGTAAGCTTTGCAATATCTTCTGCTGCCTGAGGTAATGCTATAAGCAATTCTTGTTCAGAGGTTTCAATGATTTCATTGACTTTGGCAGCAATATTGTAAACCCCACGTACTACCCATATCTCAGGCTTCTCTTTCATGCCACTCTTTTCGTAAATCGGCATTAGCTCACTTTGGATAAGGTTTTGATTATCGCGTATAACATTCTCCATTCGCATCTTCATAGCATCCAGCGCTGTTGAAGGAGACTTTGGGAAGAATTTCTGCGGTCTAGAGCTATCTGACTCGAGCCAGCCATTATCCTCTAAACTATTTAATACCTCATAAATCTTAGAATATGGCACGCTTGATGTCTTGCTAATAGCAGCTGCAGTCATTTGACCGTACTCTAATAGGGCCATATATACGCGGATTTCATAGCCTGTTAGACCAAGGCTCTCCATCGCCTTCTTCGATTTGTCGCTAATACTCATGTCTAGGGGTTAGAACAAGTTAAAGTTTGTAATATATTTACCTTTAAGGCCGATAAACCTCACTTCTAGAATATTTTTATTTATCTTTTTGGACATTTTGTCTAACTACCCATTCACCTTAGGAGTAGGTAGGTTATATTTATATAGATAAAATGTGCTACTCGTAAAAGGTATTGTAGGTAATTGACTATGGATTTAATTCAGATTTCGAATCTATCAACAAGGACAACTGATGTATCTAAACATTCCATAAGGTTCACCCAGAGTATATGTCCAGATTGTAACATGATATTGGACGCAGAAGTTTTTGAACGGGGAGGTCAGGTCTACATGACCAAGAACTGCCCCACTCATGGCGAATGTGAGGAATTGTATTTCGGATCTTACGACATGTATAAAAAATTCAGCACATATTGGAAGGATGGAAAGGGAGCCCATGCCCCGAATGTTATGATCGATAAATGTGCTTGTCCAACAAATTGTGGGCTCTGTACAAATCACTTGTCGCATTCAGGTTTGGCAAATATGATAGTGACCAATAGATGCGATTTGACATGTTGGTATTGCTTTTTCTATGTCAAGAAAGGTCTTGAAGGTGCGTACTTGTATGAACCAAATCATGAACAAGTAAGAGCAATGATGAAGACGTTGAAAGCTCAAAAACCAATTGCAGGAAATTCAATTCAGATAACCGGGGGTGAGCCTATGCTAAGAGATGATATTACTGAGCTGATTCGCATAATGAAAGAAGAAGGTGTTGACCATATTCAGATGAATACGAATGGTATAAAGTTGGCGCTTTCTCCTGAAACCATGAGACAAATAAGAACAGCCGGTGTCAGCAATCTTTATCTTTCGTTTGATGGAGTTACTCCTAGAACTAATCCAAAGAACCATTGGGAAGTTCCATATACCTTAGAATCTGCAAGAAAGTGCGGAATGACGGTTGTATTTGTACCAACTGTGATTAAATCCATTAATGATCATGAATTGGGAGGAATAATTGGATATGCACAAAAGAATATGGATGTTGTGCATGCAGTGAATTTCCAGCCTGTTTCATTAACTGGTAGAATGTCAAAGAAGGAACGGGAAAAGTATAGAATCACGATCCCTGACTGTATCAAAAGAATTGAGGAGCAAACTAATGGTCAGATCACTACCGATGCATGGTTTCCAGTTCCATCATGCATGCCAATGACTGATATCATAGAAGCTTTTTCAAAGAAGCCGAAATATGAGCTTTCTATTCATTTCGCATGCGGTGCGGGTACATATGTATTTGAAGACTCGGAGACAAAGAAATTAACCCCACTTACTAGTTTTGTTGATATTAGGGGATTGCTAGAATACTTTGAAGAGAAAAGTGATGAAATAAAATCAGGTTCTAACAGATATTTAGCAATATTGAAAGTAATGCACAAGCTTAATCAGTTTGTTGACCAAAGCAAACAGCCGCGCGGCTTGGATCTTGCAAAAATGTTTTCAAGTATTCTCTTGAAACAGAACTTTGACTCTGTCGGGTCATGGCACGGGAGATCACTATTTTTGGGAATGATGCACTTTCAAGATAAATATAATGAAGATCTCGAGAGGTTGCAGAGATGCGACATCCATTATCTTACTCCTGATCTTAGAATAATCCCATTCTGTGCCTTTAATGTCATTCCAGAGTGGTACAGAGATAGAATTCAGAAGAAGTATAGCATTCCAGTAGAAGAATGGGAGCGAACCCAAGGTCACACACTTGAAGCAGGTTTGTATAGAGGACTAATGCGACGCGGTAAACCCGAAGCAGAAATGGGATGCGCCATGTCTGAGATGCACAAGGCAGCTGCCGAGTCCGCAGGGATCGGCGAAGACCATAGAGGCGTCGAGCTTCGTAACGGTATGGCTGGAGCTTAAGAAACATTTAAACAAGTGTCTGTACAGAGACTAAACCAATCATGGCAAGATTGGGCCTCGGCCCACTTTGTCTTTGTTACGGGTTCAGCATTGTGGACGGTATTTCCACATTCCTGAATGAGGAAATGCGGTACTAATCTAACTGAAGTACAATCGTTAAAATTATGTAGGTTTTCTTCAAATGTGAATATATGCTTCCTGATAATTTTTAATGATGCATTGTTTAGTCTCACAGCAAACAATCACTTTTATATAACTAGGGAGAAAATAAGATTAGACAAACGATGACGAAACCAGCCCTACTGAGTCTCCAGTGATGTAGATCTGGAGTTTGGAGTCTGTCTAGAGTAGTAAATACAATTTTGTTGTTCCAAGACGCAGGTTCATAAACTTGATAAGTGGCTAAATCTTTTTATATACCGCAAATTGGTGCATATCGAAACAACTGCGTCACTTGAGAATTTTCGACAATTTATTATCTTTAGTACATGCAGATCCTTCATTCCTGAAATATATCTCCGAGATTATGAGGTTTTTCCAGAACGTGAAGAGGGTCCAGGCGCTATATATATAGAGGCGGCTGACAAAGTTACGTTAAAACGCATTCGTGAAATGACATTTGTTAACGCCAAAGAAATCCTAGGGATTATCTATTCGTCCAAGAGTGGTAATACTCAACTAAAGTGGAGGCAGACGAGGAAGAGATCTGGAAAGGTGCAGGGAGAAGCTTCGGCTAATGCTCTTGTTAATCTTGTACAATCTGGAGTTCTTACTCAAGAATGGGTAGATGGTTATTTGAAATCACCTCAAATCAAATACAAGAATAGCGAACAAGGGTCTCCATCTGGCTCCATATCTTAAGCGAGCTAAGAATTTTAAAGTGAAAAGAAGAAGAAGTAGAATGAAGGGAGCACTAGATAAATTTTAGTCTTTATCTATGATCGTTAAGGATGTTAAAGGATCTTCTGAAAAGGCCTATTATGTTATTCCTGAAGATGCAGATGATCTGTTCACAGTAAGAAGGATAATCGAGAAAGATGATCAGGTTATTTCTGTCACAAGCAGAGTAATAAAACAAATCAAGGAGTATTCAAGACCTGACAAAGGAGATCGCGTCAAAATTAGAGTCGCACTTAATGTCGAAAAGGTTAGCCTGGATAGTCTCGTAGATCGATTACGAATTTCAGGCATCATCACAAATACAGATAACGATCTAGTCCCAAGAGGTGCACATCATTCACTTACTATTCAGATAGGTGATTCGATAACCATTGATAAGGGAAGGGAGTGGCAAGCCTCAGAAATCGCCATCCTAAAGAGATCTCTAAGCAATGCGGCCTCGAGTTTTATCCTTGTAGCAATTGATAATCGCGAGGCAGCAGTTGCGAAACTCTCTGGAACGCATCTCAATATTATTCAGAACATATATTCTGGTTATAGTGGCAAGCGATATCCGCAACATTCTCGGCACAATAGCCAAGACACCTTTTTAGGTGATATTGCCAGGATGATCAGATCTATAGATAGAACAGTTGGTGATACCGTCGATACCGGTGTTGAAACAAGAATACTTGTATTTGGTCCGGGAGAAACAAAACGTACTCTCTATAATTTCCTAATGACCGATAAGCCGTCCATCAGCAATGAAAGACTATTGATAGTTAATGGAGTGGATGTCGCTGGCGAAGACGGAATTCTAGTATTTCTTCGCTCAGATTCAGCCAAGGATGTTATGAGTACAAGTAAAATTGTTGCTGTCTCGAAAATTATAGATGAAATAATGCGACAAGTACAAAAGGGGATTCCGAAATACGCTATGGGTATGAAGGAAGTTTCAAAAGCGGCCTCCGTAGGAGCTATTGAGAGTTTGGCCTTCTCTGATTCTGTATATTCAAATGCAGAAGAGGATACGATAATACAGTTATTAAATAAGGTTGAACGACAGGGTGCAAATACATATGCGGTTGATTCATCAACTGACATGGGACTCCGGGTGACTTCACTAGGTGGAATAGTTGCCCTGTTAAGATACCACGTTTCGTAGCCTTTTTCAATGTTTTGTATAAATAGAACAAGTAATGGCTTTCTTGAGTATAAGATGAATTGAAAGAGGTTAAAGACGAAGATGAATTTTAACTCTTATTTCATTTCTTATTTCTTGCCAGATTTTTCTCATTATCTTCTTGGAGCGCGTCGGGATAGTCAGACGTTTCGCTATGTAACCAAGAGAGGTACGCCTTAGAGAATCTGTTGGTTTTCAGCTCTACAATTTCAGGAACCTCATATGGATGAATTTTTTCTATTTCATGTATGAGAGCAGGTACTCTTTTGCGAGTTGACTTGAATAGAGCCAAGTACTCTTCGTGAATTTCTAGCTTGCCTTTCCAATGATAAAGCGAGTCGATTTTAATCACGTTTATTCATTCACAAAGGTGTTTATCAACAATCAAATTTCTGGCTACAGCTGAAAATATGCGGCGCTCTGGAAATGTTGATACTATTATAGCGCCATCCCTTCTATTCTTTTTTAGAACAGTCCTCGATGCCATATATGTAGGTAATCCTACTTCTAGTAATACTTTCCAAAGACTATTTATAGTTCATTACAAATAGACCATCAGCATTTTGTTAACAAAAGCAGCTATGCGATAGAGAGAACTTGAATAAGGTCAGATTAATAGGACGATAAATCGAATCAGTCATCCATACATCTAATACATTATTTAGTATATGATAACACGCATTAAAACAAGTTACGTTAATGTTGCTCAGAAACGTAGTTATGAATTGGTTCGTAGAAAGGGCGGTTGCTTCCTGTACATCATACTACCAAGAATGTCTTATTAATGGCAGGGACATTTTTATGAATTCAGACAAAAACCCATTTGTATAGCACCTAAAAACGTGAATCTGCTAATACCCTTACACGAATTCAAAGTATCTCCGTTCGCATGCAAATTAAGCAAGTTCAAGCGGGAAGTCTGGCCAGTGGTATCTTCTGATAGCTCAATGGTGTCGTTAGATTATTAAGGATCACAAAAGTTCATCTAGATGTGATAGATGCTCAATTATGCTGAAAGCCATAATAATCCTTTTCCTAGTTCTTGAGGTGAACTTTTTGACCGAGTCCTTATTGCAAGGATATATCGTTAGCCCTGCGATGTCTGCTAACGAATCTTTGCTAAGAGTTGTAGGTCATAAATGTGTCAAAGAGGTGGAAATCTTGAATTGCTCAGGTAGGGTAAATAACGAAGGCTCTACAAATACTAACCTTGTCGACCTAATAATTTACCTAAAAAATAACAATGGCAAAGTCACGAATATGATAGAGACAAGCACTCGACCACTTATCATTGCATCAAGCGGACATGGAGTATATAACATAACTGTTGATCAATCACGATTAGCGCCTGACTGGGCAACGTCTGGAGCCTTTGCATTTTCCAGATGAAATGCCATTTCGAGCAATATTATTTGTTATGCACAGATAACCTCACTAAAACATAGCCTGCAATAGACTGCATCGGTATCTTCATTTGCAATTTGAGCGAGTTTGTTGATTTATCCAAAATATCCGCTAACCCTTGCGGAACATAGTTGTCTGGTAAAAGATAGATTAGCCGGACTACAGATTATTTCGAACTTAATTCAAAACTGTAATGATATTTTATAAGAAAGTACAGATTATTTTACTCAAACAATCCTCCGCCCGCAAATTATATACTGTTTTAAGGGAAGAAAACTATACTATAAGATCAACTGAGATAGTACCATAAGAATATCTAGGATATGTTGAGTATATGTAAGATAATTAATTATCCCAATATTTCAGCTAAGATTGTCTAACATCGTGCTACGATGTCTCACTGCTTACTTTATATTGAGATACAAATTTAAAAACTTAAGTTTGAATGCCAATTTCAGATTATTTAGAAACTATAATTCTGAGCAGGGACATGACTTTTTTCGTAGTACATTTTTTTTGAATACCAGAAGACTCACTGTTCAAAGCTACTTTCTAATCGCCGTTATCGGCCTTCTAGTCCTTTCCACAATAACGTATGGCAGTCCAAATCATATCAATCTGTATGCAAAGTCTCATAACGATAAGGGAGAAAATAATGATAGTGGTAAGACTGATGCATCCAATACAGCTGATTCTAATAATGAAAATTTGCAAATGAAAGACAATGCAGACACACCGCACGATGAAACACAAGTCCCTACACATCCAATAGTGGCGACACGTCCGATTACGTCAAGCCCATCTATGATGTCTGTACCAATTGGAAAAAACTGTGCCACCAATCTTAGTGAGAGACCAAATCCTGTTGAATATTTGACATACTTTAATTGTGGACACGTTACCAAATTACAAAACGGTACTACATTAAGGGAGTTCTCATTGGTAGTTAGCGAGAACAACGTTCTCCCAATTACTGATAACAAAACTGACCCAGTACTGTATAATGCATGGACTTTCAACAATACAATTCCAGGCCCAACGATGAGAATGACTCAAGGAGATCTAGTAAAGATCACAGTTTATAATTCGAAATCGTCTCTTCATCCTCACTCGTTACATATGCATTCGATTCATTCAGGGATGATGGATGGAGTAACCGGTATGGCTGGCACTATACCACCGGGGGGACACTACACTTATACATTCACAGCTACACCGTACGGTGTATATCCTTATCATTGTCATGTGGCGCCTGTGCAATCGCATATCAATCATGGACTATATGGTGCCATGATAATCGATCCAAAGGTGCCTAGGCCTCCAGCAAGAGAGATGGTGATGCTAATGAATGGCTATAACCTGAAAGACGATTATAGTACCAACGCTTCAGCTACAGAACAACAACCTCCAACGGCCTCTGCTTTGCGCACAAATTTTGAAAAAGCAACTGCATCAGATGAGGGTTCAGGACCAGGAAATCAGATATACAGCGTGAACGGTCCTGCATTTATCTATAACGACTATCCAATACAGCTGGTGACAGGACAGCAGTATAGAATTTACTTGGTCAACATGCTTGAATTTGATCCCATGAATAATTTTCACTTGCATGGAAATATGTTCGAATATTATCCTGCCGGCACCGGGCTAAATCCTACTTATAAAACCGATATCGTTGAACTAGCACAGGGAGATAGGGGGATAGTTGAATTTAACTATACTAAACCTGGAATGTATATGTTTCATGCCCATACTACTGAATTTACCAACCTAGGATGGATGGGCATGTTCAACGTTGTCAACCATCCCGATACAATGACACAATCCGTAGCTACGATCTCCTCGACACCTGTTAAATCACATCAGACTATAAAACTTCACCATAATCAGGATTCACCAATGAATATCAATAGGCCACCATTTGTTCCTGGGATATAGGGACAAGAGAACATTTTTTCAACCCTTACAAAAAAGGGTAACGCTTTTTATTCCCTAATACCATCTATACAACGTAATATAAAATAAAATATAATATAATATAATAATATATAATATGACTTAAGCAGACAATACGTTGATTTTCTGGCAAAGACAATTATGTATGAATATCAAACAATTTATTGATAGTGGTAGAAAAAGAGAACAATACTTGCAGTGCATGATCCTTGGATAAACGATCAACATCAAACACCCCAACTGTCTTATTGGAAAGTAAATTTAAGGAACATGTAATTGAGATGATTGAATTTCTCTCTGATTATACATTAGATATCGACAGCATTATTAGCATAGTCTGTCTCTTTTTCCATTTGAAAATTGTAATGGATCTAATTATATTCGCTAATAGAGACTTTAACGGAATATTATCAAGCTAAAACAATAAATACCAATGTTGAAATTCAGGTCAACGATGCCCGGAATGTTTACCACGTAAACGATATAGCTATCGAGAAGATCATTATAGAAGCTTTATTGATATGGTACTTTCACAATGAATAATACTTTCAGCAAACATCTAGCTCTCATCTTAACTTCAAAATATAGGCTTTTTCATTCGCGAGCCACATTTACTACAACTATTAATACCGTCTATTTCAGCCCCGCATCCTAAGCAAATATACCTTACTTTTATCGACTCATTACCAAACCAGCTGAAACCTTCTCCTCCTGCTTTTTCATCACTAAAACCCAAAGATTTTAATGCTCCGGTCTGTTTTTTCCTAATGTAGAATAAAATTCCTACGAATATCGCCATATTTAAAATAATACCTATGAAATAGCCAAACACGTAACCAATTACAAAACAAGCCGCTAAACTACCTCCAATAAACAATAATTGTCTTTTTAGAATTGGTTTAAGGGTATTGTTCATTATCTCCTTTACAAGTTTATAGTGTAGTATATCATATATATGAATATGTTTAGACTTGATTTACGTAACTAGTCATTGTAACTAATCAAACAATGGGAATTCCAGACATTGATCCCAGTATTACGGAGTGAGTTTTGGCTTAATGATGTAACCACATTTCATAGGATTAATTTTCATGTGTCAAGGAAACATAAGCTTGAAATTTATCTGATTCCCTGTTTGTTCTAATCAGTAGTTAGCATTACTAAATATAGTGCAAGTAACTCAAAAACTCGATCTAAATAAATCATTAAATAATTGATTCGATATGATTCTTATGGAAAAGTATGACTTCTGGAAAGTACTTCAACAAAGGGGTAAAAGCTCTGGATTCGCCTGATATCGGACATGTTGTAAGAGAGACCCCAGATAAAATTATTGTATTTGGAGGAAAGCATGAAAGGTACGATATACCAATTTCTGAAATTCAACAAATTGGTGCTAATGTCCTAGTCGGTCTTAGTTTCAAGGATATTGTAAACAAGTACAAAGTAGATCGTGAAAACCCACTTCCATCTAGCCGTAAAGACCCATGGGCTTCCCCATCTGGGAGAATTGATCTTGGAACTTATGAAAAAGAATACCCTAAATCTCTGTTTAACAAGGGAGTCCGAGCGAATAATGAAGACCATGTTGGATATATAATGAAAGAAACTTCTGATAAGATAATCGTCTTTGGAGATCGAGGTTATAGGTACGATATTCCTAAATCGCACATAATTGCAGTTGGCAGAAACGTAATATTAGATTTAGATTTTCCAGAAATTTTCAAATATGAAGTTGATAGAAACGCTCCATTGCCGACGGGCGAGGCTGTTAACCAGTTGATAAATGAAGCATACCCAGATGATTACCATGGACCAGCAGACAAATCCACTTCATCGAGGTATCTTTATCCAAAAGACAAAAAATAGTTGTACAGGAGGCAATAATTGCGAGATACTCTATGTTAATGTTTCTTTTTTTCTGATGTTATAGGTCTAGGGATGCTTTGATTGTAATCTCTGAATTTCATATTAGATAGAAGAGGCAGACAATTGGCTTTGTGAATTTGAAATAGCACTTGCAACGCCAGACAAGCGAAATAATCAACCTTTTATTAGTACTGAGCTTTCTAATGTAATTTTACAATATTTACTGTAAAAGAATACAAAGATAGCGTTACCATAAGTGGATGAGCATAGTACATAAGGAGTGCAAGAAGTCAATGGAAATAGTTAGCTATCATTAGTGGATTAATTAAGTTATAACTTGAGGTAAAGATAAATTATACGAATTTACCGGTCACTCAAGATCTCATTATAATTGCTAAGTATAATTAAAGTCAATCATTTAGATATTCTGATTGGATATTTACGATTTGAAAGGTAAGAGAACTAAACTGAAAATTACCAGATTCTGCTAGGATGGGTTATAAGCACTACATCTTAGGTTACTAACCCGGTATAGCTGCATCACTAGAGCACCAGATTAAGAAATGGAATTATTTGAGTTTATGAAATCATTAGATCATTAGTCGGCAAAAGCGTGAATATACGCTTGGTAGCAATTATTCATATTCCATTTGGTACAGCTCTTAAAATCCAGTATTATATTTGATGTAATTTACTATTGTCTTCATGTTTGCAATATTATTGCAATAAATACTTTGAACTGGCTTGTTGCAAATTATGCAAAAAATATTATGCTACTCCACTGTGTTTATAGAATTGAGGATTTGCTTAGAAGAGTCATTTTAGATGTAGATTCAGGTATCGATGACGTCATTGCTATTTTAGTGGCTTTGAGGTCAAGTAATATCTGTGTAGTTGGTATTAGCACCGTAAATGGCAACGTCAATCCTAATATTGGCATGTCGAATGTTTTGAAGGCACTTGAAATTGAGAATAGGCTGAATATTCCTGTATTCCAAGGTGCAAGAAGATCCTTAAGGAACCGCTCACAGTCCTCTAAAATGAAAATAGGAAGAGAAGTAAGCCACGGAAGGCGAGGATTAGGTAATCTGGTTCTAGATGATAAAAAGATGAACGAACTCTGGAATAGAATCACTCCTGATGCTCTAAAGGGAACACACAATTATTCGAACTTCATTGAATTCATTTTACAAAAGTATCCGGATGATAATATTTCAATCATAGCTACTGGGCCTCTAACTAACATTGCAACGATGGTAATGAAAGAAAGTGAATATCAGCAGAGGATCAAAGAAATCTCAATAATGGGAGGTTTATATCGTGAAACTGGAAAACCAGCTGGAGATATAGAGAGATCTGTAGAATTCAATTTTTATTCTGACCCTGAGGCGGCTAAAATAGTCCTAAATGCTAAACATCGATTCATGATAAGAATTGTTGGACTTAATCTCACTCAGAATCCTAAGTGTTCAATAAATAAGGATTTAGTGAAAAGGATTTGTAGTACTAATGGTCATGGCAGATCTCCCTCTGAAGCTTCAAAATTCCTATCATCATTACTTGATTACAAGCTAGAACGAAATACTGGTCTATATTTGCACGATGTATTAGCCGTATTCATGCTAGAAGAGCCTTCACTTTTTAGGTTCGTTAAAGGAGAAGTGGAAATTTTGACCAATGAAGGAAGTGAACGTGGGTTATCTGTATTTAAAAAAGACTCGGCAGGTCAGGTACTGGTCGCATTTTGTGTCAACGAGTCAAGGTTCGGGCACTTACTTCAAGGTAGATTGGGATATGTAGGTACATGATACTACAATACATTACCAACTTACGAATTTATTAGATATGACTTTGGATTAGAGCTGCCTAGTGAATATATTTCTCAATCTCGAATGTAGCTTTTAAGAATAGTTTTGCAGTAAAGGGCAATATAAGAATTCTACCAGATTACCGCTAAATAATAATATACCTGAATATATTACACGTATATTCTTTAGAAATTTCTATCAGTCCTTTTATATACGTGAGAATGTTCTAGTATAATGATGTTTACAAAACAGACGTCATTAATCATCGGGGTAGGCGTACTAGCGATTGCGCTATCTTTGCTTGCGATAGCACCTATTGTAAGCAACGATGCATTTGCTGGAGGCCATCATCACCACCACCACCACCATCACCATCATCACCATCATCACCACCACCACCATCATTTCCATCATTACCATCATCATCATCACCATCATACTTAGTTTGAGCATCACCGCCGCCAAGTTGTTCAAGCATGACACAACCAACTCACGCGCGTTCACG
>JBQCDO010000155.1:0-10914 GCA_051961195.1 Nitrososphaeraceae archaeon
CTATCCTTTGATTTAAGATTACCAGGTTTTTTGTTGAACGGCAGCCAGAATAAATATTGAAGAGTAGAGGTAGGACAACAACGACTAATGGGCCTTTTACCTCTTAGAAGTGCTCATCTGAGGCCAATTTTTCCATGATAAGATTACCTAATAATTATTTAACGATTTATTTACTAGATCATTTGATATGCAGACTTTAATTATAATGAGTAATGACAATTAATTCAAAAACCTAGATTGTACAGCTAAGTGGATCGTGCAAGTATATTTTACAATATGGGTACTCGAAAATAACAGACGAGTATCTTGGTCTATTACTAAAAAAAGTCAGTTATCGAAACTGGCTTGTCAAAAATAGACACTGTGATAACAAGTTATATAAATATCTCTAAGTAATAAATCTGCTTATAAATGACGAAAAAAATATATAGAGTAACGTATATTACGATATGTTAGGTGACATACAATATGTGGAGAGACCCATGGAGATTTAGTTCAAGAATCTTTGAAGATGTAGATAGGGAATTTGCAGAAGCTGAAGACATGGTCGGTCGGCTGTTCAAGACCGTAAGAGAAGGATTTCCTTCTGAAATAGGCAGCATGCCGTATTATTACGGATATCAGGTCACGGTAGGTCCAGATGGAAAACCCAGGGTGAGAGAGTTTGGAAACATCAGACCAGCAGCCAAGGGCTTAATCGAAAAAACAGGTGTACGAGAGCCACTAATAGATACATCCATAGATGAAAAGAATAACACACTTGTAATTACAGCAGAGATGCCTGGAGTAACAAAAGAAGATGTCAGAGTGAACATTCATGAAAATTATGTTTCAATACATGCTGAAAAAGATGATAAAAAATATCACTCGGATATACCAATAAATAGTGAGCTGGAAAGTAAATCTGCAAAAGCAACATACTCTAATGGAATACTGGAACTAAAAATTAGGCTGAAAAAAGCTCCAACACCGCAGTCAACGGAGGTAAAAGTAGAATAACTTATTTCCAATTTTATTTTAGTTTGAAAATTTGTAGTGGAGGTGGGATGAGAGAATATGGTGAAAAATGATACTTCTAATAATAACAATAATATAACACTCAGGATTGCCGAGACCAATCCAAAGTTCGTGGGTAGAGGAATTGCTTTAATCGATCCAAAGGTAATGCAGGAATTATCACTATCAACTGGTGATGTAATCGAAATAGCTGGAAAAAAGAAGACTTTTGGTTTACTCTGGTCAGGCCAGCAGATTGATTATGGTAAAGGATTGATCAGAATCGATGGCTATACTCGTAATAATATTGCTGCAGGAATTGATGACAAAGTGGAAATACGAAAGGTTAGCAACATAAGAAAAGCAGAACAAATAATTTTGTACCCTACAGAAGAACTAAATGTTGTAGGACTTGAGGAACATCTACCAGAATTACTTGAGGGACGCATATTTTCCAAGGGGGACATGATTCCATTAAATCTAATGGGAAGGAAAATCGGTTTTATAATTACTAGTGTATCACCTCAGACGTCATCCAATGCAGCGGCTCTAGTGGATAGACATGTAACTGAATTTATTATTGGTTCTGTGCCTAAAAGCGCAACTGGACAGGGTGTTGTTCCTAGAATTACCTATGAAGACATAGGTGGACTCAAAAATGAAGTTCAAAAAGTAAGGGAAATGATTGAGCTTCCGCTAAGACATCCAGAAATATTTGAAAGAATAGGCATAGAAGCGCCGAAGGGAGTTCTTTTGCATGGTCCCCCCGGCACAGGAAAGACGCTGTTAGCAAAGGCAGTGGCCAGTGAGACAAACGCTAATTTCTTTTCTATAGGTGGTCCAGAAATAATGAGCAAGTTTTATGGCGAAAGTGAAGAAAGACTAAGAGAAACATTCAAACAAGCTCAGGAAAATGCTCCATCTATAATATTTATTGATGAGATAGATTCGATAGCACCGAAAAGAGAGGAGGTTTCAGGTGATGTTGAAAAAAGGGTCGTATCCCAACTATTAACATTGATGGATGGATTAGAAGCAAGAGGCAAACTTGTAGTAATAGGCGCTACCAATCGACCAAATGCGTTAGATCCAGCATTAAGAAGACCAGGAAGATTTGATAGAGAAATCGAAATAGGAATACCAAATAAAGAGGGTAGATTTGATATCTTACAGATTCATACTAGGGGGATGCCGCTAACAGATGATGTTGAACTAGAATCACTTGCTAAAGTTACACATGGTTTTGTTGGTGCTGATTTAGAAGCCTTAGCAAAGGAAGCAGCAATGAGATCATTGCGAAAAGTACTTCCTGAAATCAATTTGGAGCAATCAAAAATTCCGATTGAAACCTTAAATAAAATCAAGATTACAAATCAAGATTTCAGTGACGCGTTAAAGGACATCCAACCATCTGCTATGAGGGAAGTCCAAATACAAAAGCCAAATGTAAAATGGGAGCAGATAGGCGGACTAGTTGATATTAAGGAAGAAATAGCTGAGGCTGTAGAATGGCCGCTGAAACACGCAGATCTATTTAGAGAGGCTGATGTTAAGCCCCCAACAGGTTTACTATTGTACGGTGCTCCAGGAACAGGAAAAACAATGATTGCAAAGGCAGTTGCAACCACTTCTGAAGCCAATTTCATTAGTATAAAGGGACCAGAATTATTATCTAAGTGGGTAGGCGAATCAGAAAAGGCAGTTAGAGAGGTATTTAGAAAAGCTAGACAGGCAGCGCCCTGTATCGTTTTCTTTGATGAATTGGATGCTGTAGCACCGCGGAGAGGATCTGATGGTGATGCACGCGTAACAGAAAGAGTAATCAGCCAGATGCTAACTGAGATGGACGGACTAGAAGACCTTAACGGAGTCGTCGTAATAGGTGCAACAAATAGACCAGATATGATAGATGAGGCATTACTACGACCAGGAAGATTTGATAGAATACTTGAGGTTCCTTTGCCAAATAAAGAGGCACGCAAGGAAATACTGAATATTCATACTAAAAGAAAACCACTTGATAATACAGTAGACCTAGAAAAAATATCGGAGTTAACTGAAATGTGGACTGGAGCTGATATTGCAGCAATGGTAAATGCCGCAGCAATATCCGCAATCAAGGAACATCTCACTATTGGGAATGAAAATAATAATAACACAATTAAAAACAAGAGAGAAGCTACGTCAAACTCATCCCTAAAGTCAACAACAACAACAATAACGACAACCGAAAGAATACCTAGCAATAATAATAATAATAACGATGATGTTGAAAATTCAAATCCAAACAAGTTCATCGGTAGCACCAATACAAGAACACAATTAAGAATTTCAATGAAACATTTCGAAAACGCGCTTCAAAAGATAAAGAAAAGAGATTACAATAAACATGGTGTGTAAGGGTATATGTATTCGTCATAAGGCACAAAAGCCACCAGGACTCAGTCGTTATGCTATGGGACAGAGACGCTGCCAAATCTGCGAAATATTTATGATATGGGATTCGTCGTTCTGTCCATGCTGCGGCTACAGGTTAAGGACTAAGCCAAGAAACATGAATTATGATGTAAAATTAAGGATAAGCAACAAAACAAACGAGGCTAGAAGGAATTTAGTGCCCTTATTCGCGTCAGTGCATAAAAAAGACTATTATCGAAAGGCTTCCTGATACAAAATGAATGGCACGATTATAGAACATTCGACTATAGTGGATTCACTGACTTTGCTAAGACAAACGAGGTAACTTACATTCTGTCAATCACACGAATACAAAATAAGAAATCCTTTGTGGAACCAGATATCGTTAATGGCTTAGTGCTTAATGGCTCAGTCCATTCGTAGTAACGTTATCCTGATAAAAGCTGTAAAAATCGGTATCCCTATTTTGAGCACGAATTAATGAACTTATTACTGCGATTATTTTTGTAATAGTTATGGTACCTTTTGTGCCGATATTACTAATATTAGTAAAACTTATTTAAAATTTGGTTGCAGATAATGGTTCAGTCCTATGCCAATGGATCTAGTTCGCGCCAGCCGATAACTGAATCAGATGTCATAGGCCCTTACCTAAACAACAAATCGTTTTAATTCCAATTTAGTTACTGAACCAGAGACTCTCAATAGTTCGTCGTTAAGAAATTCCGTCTTTAAACTAATTTTAACGTGGTTGCAACTTATAAAAGCAATATTGCAAGTATTTTACTATGAGTAATCCAGAAAGTGGTGATATAGAACCATTTGACTGGTTCAATAGATTCTTTGGAGGTAGTAGACGAAACCGTGGATGGGGACTTTCATTTCCAGACGTATTTAGGAGTATGAATGAAATGAGAAGAGATATGGAATCAGAATTTGAAGATATTTTCAAAAACATAGAGAGTAGATCTACAAAGGATTTGATAAGAGAATACGAGTCTTCGGGGGGAGGTAAAGTAAAGGCATACGGCCCATTTATTTATGGATATTCAATGACAATAGGTCCTGATGGTAAACCAAAGGTTAGAGAGTTTGGAAATATAAAATCTCCGTTACGGAGCAGAGGCTTTTTTAGAACAACACCAGAAATATCCTCAGAACGCGAACCTTTAGCTGATGTAACAACAACAGATAAAGATGTAAAAGTTATTGTCGAAATGCCCGGAGTTACCAAGTCCAACATCAAAATTAGTGCCTATGATAGCTCAGTTGAAGTACAAACTACCGAAAGTGCAGAAAGAAAATATCACGAAGTTATCAATTTACCAGAAGAAGCTGATATTGAAACAGCTAGATCTACCTACAATAATGGAATACTGGAAATAATATTCAAGAAGAAAGATCAGACTAAATTTAAAGGGAGGGAAGTAAAAATAGACTAAATAATCGGAAGTCTTTTTATTCATTCTAAATCTAATCTATTTGGATACTTAACTATAGTATATTGGCCACTATTACCTTGTTCTTAGGGATTAGTAATCATCAAAATTTTCAGCTCTTTCTTTGAAATACTCCATTGATCTTTCTATGATACTTTTTTCGAAGGGCGAATTAAGTAGGTGTTTAAGATCAAGATAAGCACATGCCTCTGGATACCATGTCTTATCTGCTAGATTACAAGATATCTAAAGAAGACAACAACAAGCATGTGGGACAAAACTGCCTAATGCCCCTCCAATGCATCTCGATCCCAGCCGGCAGACTCAGCGGCTGCCTCATATGTACTCTGTAGGAAACTAAGCAAGACCTCATCAGGTGACTTTGCAGTACGAACCACTTCGTAGGGCAGCAGGAACTCGCTTATTCCAGTATGGTAAAATGCCTCAACCGGCCGAATAGGGTATTCTCTGAAGTGCTGCGGCTCCGGATAGGCATATGAATAGAAAGCCGGTTCATCAAGTAGACCGCCGCCAGGCCAGAAACCACAACTACTAACTTCCTGCGAATAGGCTTCCTGCATCACAAAAAGGCCACAGTTTGGTGCACCCGGATGAGCAGGTGCTGGACGTCCGGAAAAGCGGGTAACGGCTAGATCAAAGGCACCCCAGAAAAAATGTACTGGGCTCACTTTGCCTGTAAATCGAGAACGAAACTTCATAAGCACTCTACTTGCCTGTGCCAGAATTAGCCAGAACCGCTGCGCATATTCAGGATCATAGGTGGCATGCTTCTCATCATTCTCAAATGGAGTTCGATCCGGCACTTCTACAGGTGTAGTCCAGATAGTTACAGGCATTCCAAGCGAGTCCAGAGCGGCCATCACTTCTTGATAAAAATCAGCGACTGAACGCGAGCGCAAAGCGATAGTCTTGGTAGAACCATCGATCGTTTCAATAATTAGGAGGTGGGAAATGAAGTCAAAGTCTATCTGAAATAGTCGATCATCGTATGGGATAGCAGATGTCGTAAGTCCACGAGGTGTTACATACAAAGTAACGTTCCACCAGTGATTCACTAGTGGAGTGAGTCTAAGCCGGATCTTGCCAACAATCTGGGTCCACATATGTAGCGTCTCGTAAGTATCTTTCCATTCCGCTAATGGCAACTCTGGCCACAGGTTTATTGTTGCCAGTGATTTTCCCTCTTCTGCATTAGGAGCGATAGAGAATCATATTGAAGATGGTGGTGATTTTTGGTGCTGTGAACTCTTCTAATGATGGGAATGAGTTTAATTTTAGCTTGAATGACGAGTGCAACTGTAAGTTCCGATAATTCAGATTTTGGAACATGGATCATACTAAGATATTGTAGTGTCGGTTATCTAACATTTTCTCTCTGAAGGCTGCCATACATACAACTTCATATAGCAGTCCAGTATTCGAGTTTATGCAGAGTATAGATTACATGAATCACTGTATGTAGCAGTGGATAGGTCATTATCTAATTATGAGGACAGTCATTTGTATAATAACGACGTGGTTATGAGAAAAAGAGTAATTCTGTGCCGTCTGCGTAGCATCTATTTAAGTATCATTGCTAGATAAATAATGTTCCTAACATATTTGACGATTGGATCAACAAAACTCCACTAGACTATAAAGGGACAGTTAATCCAAAGGCACTAACCATCTATAATTAGGTGCGTTTAGTATGAAACCAAGTATATCTGTTATGAAAGGAGCGCCGTCATTTATTAGAGAGTACACTAGTACTACCACGCCTAGGCTATCTTACAAAATATGAAATATAACAACAGCGATAGTAATGAATTCTTCTACCTGTTTGATGGACTAAGCATGGATAGCTGGCGTATGGCCGGTCCTGTAGAATTTGTACTTGTTGAATACGACAAATCATTGCGATCAGAAGGGGGAATGGGATTACTATGGTATGCCGAAAAGAAGTACAAGGATTTTGTACTAAAGATTGATTGGAAAGCCAGTAGTATAAATGACAATTCAGGAGTATTTGTCAGATTTTCAAATCCAACAATGATCCTATGATAGCTGTCAATACAGGGTATGAGATACAAATTGATGATATGGCGGCGCCTGATGGCAATCCTCTTCATAAAACAGGTGCAATATACAACATTGCCTCTCCCTCAGACGCAGCAGTATCAAAACCAATAGGACAATGGAATACCTTTGAGATAGAAATAACAAATCAAAAATATAGTGTTATGTTAAATGGTAAAAAAGTAATACCAGAGTTTACAGGCAACAGACTCACTGTTGGATAAATTGGAATTCAAAATCATCATGCAGGTTCCCATGTTTCATTTAAGAATATTAGGATAAAGGAGAAGAAAATGTTAACATGACTTTTGACTCACTTGATTTTTTGCAGCTACAGTAAATAGTTACTCTGAGAATACATAATTAGATATTTCGCAGATAAATTTATGAATTAAATAATATTCGTGTTTTTATGAATAACTGCTTTGAATGGCCCCAAAATAACGGCCTGTTGTATTTAAAACTGGCAGTATTCTTTTCAAGATCTTGAGCTGGCTTAACTTGCATCTATTTTTTTTAATCCTCTAAAATCTAGAGTAACGGATGTTGCAAGAACATGTTGATCAAAATAAAGGCGGATCCAAATATATATTCCATTATAAGTAATTGGATTCTCCATATTTGATGGTAGAAAAATGGCTGTTCCTTCTATCAAACAATTAGTTTACCAAACTTCTGATACGGACTATAGCTTCAGATACTTGCCAATGGGAGTTTCGATGTTCGTTCCAAACAATCCACAAGCATCGAAAGACGTTCTCCCACTCGTCACGGCCTTGTAAGTTTTGCTGGCAGATTAGCTACCGCTATATAGATCACAGGGTCGTGCAGGATTTCGAATTATTTGATCTAGAAGAAATCGTTGTGCCAAAATAATGGCAATTATAAATAAGGAATTGGGAATACTGATGATCTATAGATTAAATTATCTCAATTCTACTTCATGTTCAGAATTTATGAAACCCCCTTTATTCTTTGGCATCACTTTGAGGGGTAGGAGTTAGTGATATTATTTTGATCGAGTTGAAGCAAATAGAATGTGTATTCTATTTATTTCAGTATTACTCGACATCCAAATAATAATTAAATATTTATATACTATTAATTAGCATACTATTAATTAGATATCATAACATGCAAAAATATGATTATAAAAATAATATAGGATTTAAAGTTAACAGGACAGCAAAGGCATTCGCCAAGGCATTTGATACAGAATTACGTGACAAAGTAGGTGTAACTTTTAGTCAATGGAAGGTAATTGTAATGCTTGTAGATCAAAATGGTTTAACTCAAAAAGAGATTGCTGATAGGCTAGGATTAGAAGGTCCGACACTCATTCCGATTATAGATAAAATGGAAAAGGTAGGGTTATTAATAAGAAAAGTAGATACAGATGATAGAAGGAATAATAGAATTTATCGTACAGAAAAAGCAGATGCATTATGGGATAAGATGCTAGAATGTTCCTTTAGAATAAGGCAAATTTCTGTCAGAGATATATCAGAACAGAATATCGCCATCATGCGGGATGTTTTAGACAAGATATGGCTAAATCTAAGGACTGAATTTGACGATGTTGATAGTGCTATTGTTGATAATAATAGCAATAATACAGTAACAGTCCAAGATTCAACTGCCAATACTCCGAAAAATATTGCCGTCGCTACAACAACTAGTGCATTAACATCTTCAACAACAATCAGAACAAATAAGAAAAATTAGTAAAATAAAGGTTTTTTAAAATGAAGCCATCGTCCGACAAAAATAGGAACGAAATTAATACTAAGAATTATAATGATAATGGGAACAACAGTAATTCATCTTCTAATTTATATACGTCTTCCCAAACGAATAATGTAAAGATTCCTGCTTCCGCATGGAAAGTATTAGCTTTACTAAGCTGCATTGCAACTATGGTAATGTACGCAGAAACTATGTTGATACCTGCTATTCCAGATCTTATCAAAGACTTTCATGTATCCTACAGTATGTCTTCCTGGATCCTTACAGCATATCTTGTTGCAGGTGCTGTTATGACACCTATAGCTGGTAAGTTATCAGATATCTACGGAAGAAAGAGGATTCTATTGATCATAATGGTAATTTATGCTGTTGGAGTTTCTTTGTCGGCATTTGCCACAAACATATACTTTATGATTGTGGCTAGGGCAATTCAGGGAATAGGAATGTCGATGTTTCCTATTGCTTTTGGTATAGTAAGAGACGTATTTCCAAGAGAAAAAATTTCTATTGGTCAGGGAGTGATCACTTCTATGTTTGCATCTGGAGCTGTCATTGGATTAGCTGTAGGAGGGATAATCATTCAAAATTATGGATGGAGAAGTACGTTCTTTACAATCATTCCTGTTGCAATTGTCCTACTTTTGATAATAAGGCGATTTATTAATGTGGACGATGGAGAACAGCAACTACAAGAACAAGAAGAACAAGAAGAACACATACAGAAACAATCCAAAATTGTAGAAAATAATAGGTACAATAACAATAGCAATAACAATATTGAAGATAGAAGAACTAACAAAAATTACGAGAGCAGTAGTAAAAGAATAGCAAATCAAATTGACGTAAAAGGTGCTGTTACTTTAGCTGCTACAATAACCTTATTTCTGCTAGTATTAACGTTCATCGAGACATCAGGTGGTAATAGTGCAACTGCTACTAACATGACTAATAGTAACAATAGCAATAATTCTTCTAATTCTTCAACCACACTACTGCCATTCCTTATCACCGGAGGAATTATTTCATTCATACTGTTTATAGTCGTTGAAAGACGCTCTAAATATCCATTAGTAGATTTTAGATTAATGCTCAACAAGTCCATACTTCCTGCGAATTTGATCATTATGCTAGTTGGACTATCCATGTTTATGGTCTTTCAGACAATACCAATTCTAGTAAGAAATCCTGAACCAGTTGGATTTGGAGAAGATGCAATCAGTACTGGAAAAGTACAGCTGCCTTTTGCCATAGTGCTATTAATATTTGGTCCAACTTCTGGGTATATCGTATCAAAATTAGGCTCATTAAAACCAATAATATTTGGCACTTGTATAACTGCTGCAGGTTTTATTGGTTTGCTTGTGTTCCATTCTACAGAGTTATTAGTTTCAACTAATCTCGCGATATTATCAACAGGATTATCTTTGACTAGTGTTGGGGCTATGAACGTAATTATCTTGTCAACCCCGAAACAATTTAGTGGCATATCTTTGGGTATGAGTACTCTTATGAGAATCATTGGTGCTGCGATAGGTCCAGCGTTAGCAGGAATGTTTATGCAGACACATCAATCATTATTAAATATCTATGGAATTACACAATATTTCCCTTCAGCAGATTCATTTAATCTAATATTTCTCTCTGCAGTAATACTCTCAGTAGTCTCAATAGTGTTAGCAATAATATTAAGGCGAAGCGTCGTGAAAATGGCCATACCTAATTTGGTGTAGGAGAGCCGAACGTCAACAATAATATGATCTATGTGCCGGGTGATGGAGTTGGGCATTAAAGAAGATACCCTAAATGAGGATAAAGCGATATGTCACTTACAGAAAAACCACTGGTACTTGAGCTTTCTACCCTTGGTAAGAAAAGTTCCCTTAGAAAGTGCCTTTCTATATTGAATGAAAGTGGGTCATATCGATCTTGCTTTAAAGAGGGCGCTGATTTGATGCCTCGCCAAGCGGTAATAGGAGACATTTTGGGGAACAAGAAAGCAAAGGTACTTAGTGTTCAGACGTCTGAAGTCGAAAAGGCTAATTTTAACGTAGAAAAATTAAGGTTGTTAATAAAGAGGCAAATGTGTGGTCACTCCTGACTTAAGATTTCGTCAATATCTAAGAAATCAAATCGTTCCAAACAAAAAACCGTCTCTTTTGCAATTGTGCTGATAGATCTCGCAAGAAACCTGATCCTTATCTAGTAGCACGGTCACCAACTGTTGTTATTTTTCTCT
>JBQCDO010000156.1:0-4899 GCA_051961195.1 Nitrososphaeraceae archaeon
CCATATATTACTCCTCTAATGCCGCATTTGCTGCATATATTTTCATAATCTACTGTAGAATCTAATGATTTAGCCTTCTGCATACATTTGCCACAAATAGGTGCCTCTAGATTGAAGCTAGAAAGAAAGCCAGATCCACACTGATTGCATCTTAGACTATACATTTTTCCTTTTGGTTTCCAAGATTTAAATATCCTCATATTACTTTCAATCTACCTTGTTTATCCTATCCTCTTCATTTTTGAACCACATTTAGGACATGCTGTTTGTCTATGTTGTTTTCCACAACCCATACAATAATATTTCAATGAACTACCATTGGTTGGTGTTGGACTAAACATGCCGCCTATAGCACCAACATTGCCTATCCTTGACATCATTCTTCTTCTTAGATAGTAGTTAAGTAGCAAAAAAGTTCCTACAATGGCAACTAATGATATTGGAAATGGTAATAGCATCGAGATAGTGATGCTTATGGCAAATGAAATTCCAATCCAAACTAGCTGATTCATAAGAAACTGCTTATTAGTTGAACTCAATCTTATTTTTCACTTCCTGACATATTATTCGACTACAGAATATTAAGAACTTGATTAACGTTGTGACTTAACATAGTTACCTCACATGGTTTAGCAGGCTTTAATTTGACCATTGTACGCTAGTCACAACTAAGAGGTGAAACAAAAAGAGAAATGGTAAACATAAGCAGAAGTCTGTTGATAATTGCAACAATAGCAGTAACTACATCAATAACTATTGGAGGTATATTAAGAAATATCAGATATGGTTCAACCTTTTGAAACATCTCGTGTCTTTATATACTGTATGGTGAATATAATGGACATAGTAATATGAAGATATTCTGTGACGATATTGGCGTTTTACTCCTAAACCAGCCTTTTTCGGACAGGCTAATTTGTATATTCCTTTCTGATACTATTACTAAAGATGATGTAACTGTTATTGATAATATTCACTCATATGACTGAGGTAATAGTAGTTGTCTGAGAATGATTTTAACTGTAGAGCATGCGGCATTCGATTCGATAACTTTGGCGACATGCAACGGCACATAGTATTGGAGCATCATCAGAAAGGAGATATTACATCTGAAGAAGGATGATGATGGAGTCAGAAAAATTGGATGGATACTATTTTTTGATTTAGGTTCGATATCATCAATGGTTACTATGGTAATGAATTGGAGAGAATTAATGAAGGTATCCATATCTAGATCGTCTATATCTATACCATTTGGCATAAGTGTGTTGACGTTGATTTATTCGATTGTGTAGTATTACATCGGTATAGTGTAAGCCAACTTATCCTCATTAGTATAGATTGTCTTGTGGGATATAATTAGCCCTTTTTTAGCTGTTCGAGGAAATAAGGCAGCACCCTTTTTCCGAATTCCTCTATAAATTTTATCTCATTGGGACTAGTGCTATGTATATACACTTTGCTAAAACCGACCCTAAAATATTCTTCTATTGGTTTTATACAATTCTCGATTGAGTCAGTAATTTCTATGTGTTCTTTTAACTTTTTATCAGTAATCTGCTGCTTCGCCTTCTGTTCTAATTTTCTAGGATCGCTTATGCTAGAGTTAAAAGCATTATCTATCATGGTGGCTCGCCAAAACCTTGATGAATTAAGGGCTTGTTCATAATCATCTGAATAAGACACTTTGTATTCAGCTATCTTTTCTATATGACCCATATTACTATTACTACCATTCGTCTTTTTATTGTCATTACCCTTTTCTATTATTGCTTTATCAAAAATCTCTATTATCTTACGGGATTCTTTCGCACTTAGGAATGTGATCAACCCATCAGAATACTTTGCAGCAGCTTTAGCAGATTCTGGGCCTGCAGCTGCCATAAAGATTGGTATATGAGTTGTTGGAGGAGAATAGAGCTTTGCATTTCGTATTAAAAAGTACTCTCCGTTAAAATATACAAAGCCTTCATTACCCCTACAGGTATTGTTACAATTTTCCTTTGCTGAGTACCACAATTTACTTATAATTTGTGCTGCTTCTATCATTCTATTTAATCTGGCCCTTGGTCGCGGCCAATCAAATCCTAACGGAACCTCATTCATTGCCTCTCCAGTACCTAACCCAAGACCTATTCTGCCGGGGTATAATATGTCAAGCGAAGCAAAAGCTTGTGCTATTATGGCTGGATGATATCGATATATCGGGGCAGTAACAGCTGTGATAAATCCCATTCTTTTAGTTCTCTCTGCAGCTGTGGCTATCCATACCCATGCGAAATTACCATAAGCATTATCATGCCACCAAGGATGAAAATGGTCGCTAGTCATTGTAGTTATAAACCCATTTTTTTCAGCTTCTACAACAAATTGCAGCAAATCATGCATAGAGTATTGTTCATGAGCAGCCCAGTAACCTAATGATAAAGATGATAGCTTATTGGAATCTTTTGCCTCCATTGTTAGAGTCATTGTTATATTCAGTACCCTCTACTCGTATACTATATTACATAATTGAAAAACCTTTGTCATACCAGCTATTTCACATATATTTGTCCTTTTTTATTAGTGTATTTATTTTAAAGGTGAACACTATCTCCCTCAAAGTCTGCCTTTATGTATTATCTGGTCACCATGTAAGTATACTATTTGAGATATATCATTTAAAGAAAGCTGTAAACTCTTTAAATTCTTGTTTGCTGCAACTCTATGTGATCCTCCAATGGAAAAAAAACCATCTGAGAAGACAATTTGGATTCCAGAACCTTTTCGAAAATCTGCTCAGAATATTGCTGAGGATGCAGTAAAACAATTTGTAAAGTATAACCAGGTTATAGGACTAGGAAGCGGACCAATGGCTGCAGCGATTATTAATGAAATAGGAAAGATACCACTAGATATAAAGGAAACCCTAAAATGTATTGCAAGCTCGACCCAAATAAAACAGGAAGCGTTGGCTGGAAATTTAAGAATAGTTGACAACAATCTTGTTCCCGAGATTGATATTGTTTTTGATGGAGCTGATCAATTAGACTCACAACTACATATGATAAAAGGTGGCGGCGGGGCTTTATTAAAGGAAAAAGTATTACATTCCGGCGCTAAGATAATAGTGATTACAGCGGAATCATTCAAATATGCCAAGTCATTTGATCGCTCAGTTCCCATTGAGCTACATCCGTTTGCTTTATACTTATTACAAAGGGAGCTAGAGTCTAAACATGACGGTAAACCAGAATTAAGAATGTTAAATGAAGGCTATCCATATGTTACAGAAAACTGTAATTTTATTTTAGATACTGTTTTTCCATCAATTTTAGATGTAGAAAAAAAAGAAGCCGAGTTAAAGAACATCCCAGGAGTAATTGAAGTAGGTCTTTTTACCAAACACGCAAATCTATATTACAAAGCTAAGAATGATGGCTCATTTGAATCCACAAAAATATGATTTTAAGTTTGGGTTTTCTCTTACATGCTTTTCCTGTTACTTCTATATTTTTTCTGTAGCGTAAAGTGCAAGGTTTCAACTCATCTAGCCCAATCCTATAATTCCTAATTTCATCTGATTTGACATTTTTCTAGGACATAAAGAAGCAGTATTCAATAAATGAATTTCAAAAATGAATTTGACTGAAACCGCCACTTTGTATGTATATTCAGGCCAAACTCAAAAGTTAGTAGCACATGAAAGCCCTTTCTATGATTATGACGTTGTAAAAGTACAGAAAATAAAAGGAAGACTGCCTCGTCTCTCATTTATACATATAGGATTATACCTAAAGATGAAGCTGAGGTAATTGTAAGATGGGTAATACTTGCCCATCCCAGGGAAGAGAGATACTATCATGTTCCTACTGTCTCTCAAACACTGAATTAGAGGTATCATATTTCAAACCAATAACTTATTGGATGGGTCCTATTTGGAGAATACTATAATCCATATAAAGGTCAAAGTAAACATCATGGAATGCAGCTTTAGTTATTGACATGATATATGGCTAGAGGATTTAAAGTTCCTCCTGATTAAGCACATATCACAAGACATAGATCTTGTATAATCATTAAGGATATAATTTCTAAATGCCTTTGTTACTTTGCTGGCTACCTTTATTATTATTAATTTCTAGTTTTTTCTTTCTCTTTTCCTATAAGCCCGCCAAATGCTAAGAAGTCTATCATTTCCTCGCTATCGTTTGTAATTGAATGTGTAGTATTCTCTGGAATGTAGATGATATCACCATCTCTGAATTGTGCCTCTTCGCTTCCAATCTTAATCTTTCCTTTTCAAATTATTATGTAGTATACTTCCTCATGATCTTTGTGATAATGTGGCTCATAAGAAAGGTGGGGCTGTAGTTTGGCATACGAAACGTATGTAATTGCTTTTAGACACTGATATTCTGGTTCAAGTTCAACTTCTATATCTCCACTAGTTTTCTCTGCGTTAGAAAGTAATCTCCAATCTAATCCACTTTTATGCGCTATAGTAGGATGTGTGTCGCGCCAGTTTCTTATTACTATCAATGCTAGTAATAATAATACACAACATAGCTAAATAAGCAATGAGAATAGAATCTATTTTGCTATCCTTCTTTATATATTACTTCAAAAATTTAATCCATCATATAATGTCAAAGGCTATCACTCTAGCTGGTGCTCCGTCTATACCCTTGAGAAATAATGGTAAGCAAACAAGAAACATTCTCTTGCTAAGGCATTTTTTTAGATTTGAATTAAGACCCTCTATGATGCCTATATTCCTTGATAAGAGAGCTCTATGTGACAAACCCTCGTTAAAATTATATTTCTCTACGCTAAAGGAGTCTATTCCAATACACTTGATATTATGATCGACGATCCACTTTGCAGCAGAAGGTTCAAGGTATGTAAAATCCCGCA
>JBQCDO010000157.1:0-3340 GCA_051961195.1 Nitrososphaeraceae archaeon
CAGCGGAAGTTCACGGTGCGGGGATATTGATCAATTCTATTGATCCAGGATGGGTCGCAACTGATATGGGAGGGTCTGGCGGTAGGCCAGTAGAGGAAGGAGCGAAGGGAATAGTATGGGCCGCTACATTGCCAGAAGATGGTCCAACTGGAGGATTTTACTTTGATAGCCGCCCAGAACCATGGTGATCCGTTTATTTGTCAATCGTGGTTCTCTCCACACTTTGAAAGTGAATATGGGAAAAATGTCATATACTTTACTATTCGGCTTCTTGGTTATGTGTTACCTTCAAGAGACAGACTTATTATGAGGCATTTAACTCAAAATTTATTCTATTTGTGTTCAATAGCTGAATTGGATGTTATAGCGTCATAACTAAGTATTCGACGATAATCCTCATCTACTTGCTGGCAATGTTCTGTATGGTTTTCAGGTTTTTTTTATAATCTTCTTCCCTGTGTTCTCTTTTAGATCCTGGCTTATATCTTCCTAGTAGTATTGAGTTTCCAACTACTGTTACTGAGCTCATTGCCATCGCCAAGCCTGCTAACATGGGAAGCCATCCAAATATTCCAACACCACCAAAGGGCACCAAGATTCCGCCAGCGATTGGGATGAGCCCGGCGTTATACGCAAATGCCCAGAATAGATTCTGTTTTATCTTTGACACTGTTTTTCTTCCTAGATCTAGAGCCGTTACAACATCCCTCAGATCACCTTTTATCAATATGATCCCTCCAGTCTCTTTTGCAACATCTGTTCCTGAACCTATTGCAATTCCCAAGTCAGCTTGAGCTAATGCAGGTGCATCGTTTATCCCATCTCCTACCATTGCAACCACATTCCCATTTTTCTTCAGACTAGAAATTACTTGTTCTTTTTGTTGTGGTAATACTTGAGAAAACACCTTACTGATACCAAGTTGGTATGCGACTGCTTTCGCTGTTCTTTCGTTGTCTCCAGTAAGCATTACTACGTCCATTCCCATCAGTTTAAGAGAGTCAATTGCCTCGCCAGCTTCATCTTTTATTGTATCTGCAAACACAATTATCCCCGAAAGGTTATAGTCGATCGCAATAATCGTAGCTGTTTTCCCTTCGCTTTCAAACTGTTTCAGTTTTGTTTCTATGGCTGAGCTAACTGATAATTTGTTTTCTTCCATTAGCTTCCTATTCCCAATGAGAATTGTGTGATCGGCATATCTTGCTCTAAGTCCACGGCCAGATACTGCTTCAAAGAAATCTGGACTTGATAAAATAGCTAATCCTTCATCCTTTGCTTTAATTATGACTGCCTGACTTAGAGGATGCTCTGAACCTGATTCTACAATGGCCGCTAGCCTGAGTAACTCTGCATCACCTAATGCACCATTAGTTAGATCTACTATATCAGTTACAGACGGCTTACCTTTTGTCAAAGTTCCAGTCTTATCAAATACCACTGTCTTTACCTTTCTTGCCATTTCCAAATACTCTCCACCCTTAAACAAAATACCATTTTCAGCTCCTTTTCCAGAACCCATCATTAGGGCCGCAGGCGTTGCGATTCCTAATGCGCAAGGGCATGCAATTATTATTACAGAAACAAATGCCAAGATGGAATATGTTAGGCCTATACCACCTAGGTAATACCATCCAAAACCTACACACAATGCTATAATCATTACTCCCGGGACAAAATATTTAGCAACTTGATCAACTAACCTTTGCATGTGTGCCTTTCCAGTTCTAGCTTCTTCTACTAATGCAATAATCTGAGAAAGTACAGTATCTTGTCCAACTTTTGTGGCTCTGACTTTGAGTAGACCATTCTTGTTAATTGTTGCTCCTATAACTTGATCACCTTTTTGCTTATCTATTGGGATGCTTTCGCCAGTTATAGCTGATTCATCTATGGATGAGAAACCGTCTTCCACAATCCCATCAGCAGGGATTCTTTCTCCAGGCTTTATTAGCATGAGATCATTTTCTTTGACTTGTTCGATAGGCAAGGCAATCTCAGTTCCGTTCCTAAGAATTTTGGCCATTTTTGGCTGAATGTCCAACAATTTTCGTACAGCATTGGAGGCTCTTTCCTTGGTTCGTGTTTCAAGCAACCTTCCAATCAATATTAAAGTAATGATAATTGCGGCAGTTTCAAAGTATACAGATTTAAAAGGGAGGTAACTAGGAGCGATTGTTACAATGGCACTATAAACATAGGCCGTCGTTGTCCCGACAGCAATAAGTGTATCCATATTGGATGCTCTTGCCCTGATCCCATCCCATAAACCCCTGTAAAATCGCCAGCCTATCCAGAACTGCAAAGGAGTAGCTAATGCTAACATGATAAAATTTGTATACTGCATTACATTCATGGGGATCAAGGCCTCAAAATGGGAAGGGAACATATGAGGCAAGCTTAGAATTACGATGGGTATTGTAAGTCCAATGCTTATAGTAACATAATTTTTGAGCTTTTTTAATTCCTTTTCTGGCTGAGTAAATTCATTCAGACATTGAGAACTACAAAAGTAATATTTCCTCCCGTCCTTTATACTTGCAATTGTATCGTGCTTTTCTTCGACAAACATGCCACAGACAGGATCTTTTGCCATATTCTAGACGACCTTATCTTCTAAATAGATCAATAGGTGTATAAATCTAGGTATTATTTACCCACTGAAGACTTGCAAAATATTCTGTAGCACTACAAGGTTCGTCTTTTGCGCTAATTTGGAACTCTTGAATTTAGATCACTGAATGGCCATAGGCGAGCATTAAGATCAATGAGCTATCAAAATGTAAATGTAAATCTTTGAGGTTAATCGAATGTCGTTTTTGGACATCCTTGACCTTTCACGATTCTTGACCATCGAACCGAGCGCATACCAAGATATCTTGTTTTATGAATGACTTGTATTTGTTGCATTATAGCAATAATATGCTGCGCGTCTTTTTGGATCTTTTTGGGATTTTGATTGTATTTGGCAGTATCATTAGCTCTCAGGCCGGCTGTCGTCAGCTATGATCAATAATTACAAATACTTCGGTCTATACAATACAAAATGCCACGTAAACTACTGACATTGGTAAGACTTTAGCAAGCAGCGAAAGATACATAATACTAAATCAATGTAAACGGTAAATTTACACTCTAAATGTAAGCCAAGATAACAATTAGTCTATTATCTAAGATAAAAAAAGGAAAGAACCTTTGCAGGTTATGTTCTAAGCTTTTTACACTATCTTACACTACTTATGCTTAGGATCACTTAACAGCCACATGGCCTAACTTTGATGCCGCCAGAGTTTACAACAGTGTTTGTAGCGTTATTGTTGCAGGATGCAGAGATACCAGA
>JBQCDO010000158.1:0-3360 GCA_051961195.1 Nitrososphaeraceae archaeon
CAGAGCCAGAGCCACAGACAAGTCTCGTGAATTAGATAGGTAAACTGCTTGAGATGCTTGTAATGGGTCCCTCCTGGAAAAACTCTTTCCCAGCAAGCACTGCGTATAGTGCAATCCAATTTTCAAATTCAATTTCAAAATCAAGTGATAATTTTACAGATCGGCTGTGTAATTAATCAGAAGAACATATGCTAAAAAAGATAGTTAAACCAATGGCAATGGAAGACGACTATTCGATTGAAGCATGGCTTTGGAACATAAGAAAATTAAAATATGCGATTGGAAGATTTGAGGAGATTTTGCAAGACGAGCAGCGATTGTGAAGAGATATGAAGGGTAAGGATAATTTTAGTGAGTATATCTAATTAAGTAACCAACCAACCAATCAACAAACCAATTAGCTAATCTGAAAGTTGTCATGGATAGATAATTGTTGTGGCTCTGGGTGTCCTTACAAGGAGAATAGTGAGTGTACTGGCTAAAATACGCTATCTCATGCGAATACATTGAAGCATATGTTTTAGGTCTACGTTCGTCTAATGCCAACAATAATAATAACAATAAGAAGGTTAAGACACACGTAACACCATCAAACAAGAGACAAACACGTGGAAATTGCACAGTAAGAAATGAATCAAAAACATACAAAGTGTAGGATGTGTGGATATGGAATCATATTCAACGAGCTAATGCGGGATGGTGTTTTGTGGGAAGGAAAAGAGAAAGTTAATCGATAAGTCAACTTCTCTATCTAGTGTATCTAGTCGGGAATGGTATTCCTATTGAAAAAAGATATATAAGATTGCTTAATATTCCCCTGTGATGTTTAATAGAATAGCATTTCTAGTTATAGCGACGATACTGTTGACAGCCATAGTATCGATTGCTCTCTTTAATTCCAAAGCAGCTAATGCGCAAAGTAGCAGCCAAAACCAGACTGGAAGGATGAGCGCTAACCTCACAAGCTCTGTCCCGTTAAATCCTAACCTAAGCCCCAAAGCCATTCTAACACAAGTACATGTCAGTTTAGCCAACGCTTCAGCAACTGCAGAAAAATCGGTAGGAACCAATGCACATTCAATTTCAGTTAGATTAGTAGCGGCTAATGGACACCTCGCGTACGCAGTATCGGTGTATGATATGAACACTGGCACCCTCCATGGAGTACTTGTGGATCCTGGAAACGGAAAGTTGATAGCCTCTACTCAAATTCCAATGATGGGCCCAGGTATGACGGGAAAGGGAAGTAGCAGTAATCCATAGCCTCCACATATTATATGAAGAATCTGAGCTTAGAACAGATAACCTTTTTTTTACGAAATCCTACACTCATATTTCAAAGTCTGTTCTCACTTTATGTAGCCACTATGGAATAATGGGATTAATTAAAAGAATAGTTATGTAGTCAATATATTAAAATCTAGCATATGAAATAAACCATCACGATCGCATTATTCTTTGCAAAGTTTTAAAAAGGATTGAACTTTATGCGGCACCATATAAGCACACTCAGTTCGACGATGATTGTTATGAAACAAGAGAGACGAACTTTATGGAAATCGGATCCGTTCTAAGCAAGTCTCAAACCTGTCAGATCCAAGTATTCTAGTTTACGGGTTTGTCATGCGCGATTGCGTTCAGCTATCAGGCATAGATTACCACTGAAATAAAGATCTGCCATAATAAATAAAATGAGCATATGATATTCGGAAAAGTAAATAAAATGAGTCGCGAAATAGCAGGATGGCAAAAATGATTGAATTTCTACATGGCTTGACACGATCTTTCTATTATTCTCAATCTTGAACTCTCATCTGGTCATAGTTATCTTAGCTTTTGCCGTGCTATGATTTATTTAGCTACAATGATAAGCATCTACCACAATTGCGTAACTGTGCTAAACTTAAGCGAAGATATTTGATGCGAGTGTTATCTTCTATTTAGAAAGGTAAGATCCCCTTTTTGCATGTGTTCGATAAGTACATGATGCTCCATATCACCTAGACTGTCTCCAAAATTCTTTCCACATATTTTACAGACATAATTCTTTTGTAGGGGCAAGCTTACGCCTATCAATGGTAATAATTATATATATATGATAAACGTTTATGTTGTATTATTATAGGATAATAAAGGTCTACTTTAGTTACGCCTACAAAGTATGTCGAAGAGTGCCAATCTTATCGAGGATATGCCAGTTCGAAATGGAAAGGCTCCGCTAGGCCGGTTACTATTGGGATTCATCCACTCATAGAGGCCTGGCGCAGGTACATTTGTACCAGAATCAATTTTAGAGAGTAACGCTTTACACTCTTTAATTTGATCAAATCTGCTTCTTGCTAGCATTTCTATGCCTGAGACCCATGGCCAAAATGTTTGATTATGGTACTGATAAGGCTTCAAGATCCATGGACCACTCGCCTTTAGCCCTTCCCCAGTCACTAAGGGCCAGCCCTTATGCCATAATCTTTCTTTCATACTATTCAATGAAGTTATGGCTCGTATCTGATGTCTCTCAATAACTCTAGGTATCTGTAATATTGCATTATCTTTCTCTTTCTCTCTCTCTTCCTTATTTTGCCGATGAGATAATGTACTACTACCTGATTTATTCTGAGCAACTGCAACCAAGTATAAAGACACATCTTGGGTCAGGATCCTGTCAGGACTTCCATTGTGATATCTGCCCAGGTTATCGATATAACAGCCGTCTTCATCTGACCATAGTTTTTGTTCAACGGCTTGAATTGTTTTCCTTGCCAGTTTATTTAAGTTCTTAACTTCCTTTTGTCTTCCTAATTTTCCTAAAAGAGCAGCAAAGTCGAATAGTGCGAGAAGCCAACAGGCTTGGCTGTAAACTATTTTACCAGATCTAAGGATAGTATCCATCCAATCTTCGTTGTGATTCTGTTCTAGCAATCCGTCACCGTCTTTATCGCAACTAATGAGATAATCAACCGCTTTTAGCATTTTGGGTATGACGAAATCTGTGACCTTTAATGGATCTGTCATTCCAATTTTGGACAGTAGAGCTGAAATGTAATCTGATGAATTTTCAGCAGCTATCACTGATTCTGATGATCGATGCCTAGTTGACTCATTTTCAATGGGTAAAATTCTGGTCAAAATCCAAGATGTAGTTGAGAGCATCAAAGCGGTAGAATCTATATCTGGCTTCTTTCCATAAACTTCAGAGAATCCTGCCTGATATATTGTGGTCGGGAGAGCACCGTTGAACTCTTTTATTTTCTTGTCATTAACTACTTCAGATGTAAATTTCATCTCAGAAGAGCCTCTGCCGTAAACTAGCTTTTGTTCTCTGTTGGCTGCTATTTGATGTGACCACATAAAATAAATCTG
>JBQCDO010000159.1:0-10382 GCA_051961195.1 Nitrososphaeraceae archaeon
CTGAAAATGCATTTCATGCGTCAAACCCGGACTTGACTGTTAATCTTGATTATTTTAGGGCATCCTAGCATTCAACCCGTCACAAATTCTTACCCTGTAATCAGATAATTCGTACACGTTGGTGTCTGATGTGTCAAGTCCGCTACCACCTGAATGAGGATATACGGAAGGGGGTTTTGAAATGCACATTGCTTGGATCATGCCTAGGTACAAAACTTAAATGATCAGCATAGACGATAAATTATTTTCCCCACAGTTTAGACGATGTTAATGAGGACCATTTTGTGGAACTGGAGAGATGTTCGTCGAATTTGCACCCCTTGCTGCTCCGCTTGTTGCATTGGCGCCCATACTTCCTGAACCGTTAGCTGCCCCACCAATAGCCTCTCCACTCTTTGCTTCTCCACCCTTAGATCCGGGACCTGAGGCTGACCCTCCTATAGCTGGTCCGCTAGTTGCTGAACCTCCTTGTTGTGCGTAAGCATTAAACGGAAATGTATGCACCATTAACAAAACTGTAGAAACTGTTACCAATAAAATTCCGAGTGATCTTGTCAATGAATCATTCGTAATTAATGCATTATATCTGCATAGTGCATTTTGAGTCATAGTTCTCGGTACAATTTTCTTCTAGGATGTATATAAATATACATTATAGCAAAACCCCCTATGAAATGATAGACTGCAATTAGTGACGCTCATGCCTATGACTGGATTATGGAAGTAAAAACTACACAGAAAATGTGAGAGGCGCGCCAATCAGAGTTCTCTAGTAATGTCCTGACTACATTGATGATGGAGACTAGGATTTACTTCTATTAATAACCAGAATCGCACCAAAAGTCAATAGGTAATTCCACCGATAGAGCTAGTACTGGACAAACGTTTAACATTAACACTGGCTGCACAAACGACGATGGAACATAATGCCCATTTAATTTTATGATTTACTAGTACAGGCTGCATTCAACGTATCTGATACATGAAAGATTGTCTTCATTCTCGTATGGAGCGTGTTCTGACACTCAGGGATATATGTCCCCTTGAAGAACTCATTGTCTGAGACTACCAGGTTTTTGACAGATATACATAAATCCTATTGCATTGTAGCGCGAGAAGACAAGGGCGACTGATGATTTGTCCTCTGTTAGTTGCCGTCTTTAGCCCTTAGCAAAGATGGGTTGATAATTACAGCTTAGGATATTATAAACAAATCTATTTTGCGATAAGGCATTTTTATATTAGTTAAATGCAAGATAAAACAGTCAGTCATCGGCTTTCGTTATTACTCACGTATAGTTCTGTCATTTAAATGAATTCTCAAGTCAGTAATATTGTCCATGGCCTATTATTATGTACTTGTAATATTTGATATGTCATATAATAATGATATAGAAATAAAACATTAAACAGAGTTATGTTAACGTTAGATATTTTAACTTGTTATTTTCTATTATCTATGAAAGCAGTTACAAAAATAACCATGATTAAAAGGCTAATCGTTGGACATAATACAAGACTAAGGCTCAAAAATTGGGATCCTGATTGCTTAGTAGAACATGATCAAGAACATGCGCAGAATGTATTAATTGATTTAATGAATCAGATGTCTGATTTGCAATACAAACTTTATGCGGACAAAGGTAAGGCTCTATTAATAGTTCTTCAAGGGATTGATACTTCTGGCAAAGACAGTACAATAAGACATGTCATGGGTGCGTTTAATCCTCAAAGTTGTAGAGCTCTTTCCTTCAAGACACCAGATAATGAAGAGTTATCACATGACTATTTATGGCGTGCACATAAAAATATTCCCGCTAAGGGCGAAATAGCAATATTCAATCGTTCCTATTATGAAGATGTAATAGAAGTCTCAGTTCATAAAATGATATCAAAGAGTACTTGTCACAAAAGGTATAAACAAATAAATGATTTTGAGAGATATCTAGTTGAAAATGACATTCAGATCGTTAAGTTATTCTTGCATATAAGTAAAGATGAGCAAAAGAAGAGACTTCAGAAACGACTCAATGATCCAACAAAACAGTGGAAATTCTCGGATAATGATATACTTGAACGCAGATACTGGGATCGGTATATACAGGCACACGAAAATGTGCTAAGTAAATGCAGTACGAAATGTGCACCTTGGTATATTATTCCAGCAAATGCGAAATGGTTCCGAAATTTCGCTGTAGCAAATATTATTGTCAGTGTACTTCAGAGT
Organism: Nitrososphaeraceae archaeon; assembly: GCA_051961195.1. GTDB lineage: Archaea > Thermoproteota > Nitrososphaeria > Nitrososphaerales > Nitrososphaeraceae > JARBAU01. The sequence continues at coordinate 2,228 of JBQCDO010000159.1, forward strand.
ATGAATCTAAGGTTTCCTAAGCCGAAAACGAATTTATCAAATATAATAATCGATTGAATATTCAAAAAAATACTGTAATTGAGTCCCTATAATATCTTGTTGCCCAATTCGAGCAAATAAAGTAAGTCTCTAACCATTGTACTCAAGGTAATATAAAAAATTGTTTGCTAATTGGGTGTATTTTTAGATTCGACAAATGAATTACCTAATTTATTTATGACTGAGAATCAGAGAAAATATCAACAATGATACCTGTTTGGATATACCAACTTACCTGCTACGTGAAGTATTGAGCTTTTGCTCGATACTATCCAACATACCTTGTGTAAAATCATTTATGCTATCAACTAATCCATCATTGAATTTGCTGTTAGCCTGTGCTAGAATAAAAGGAGTATCTGAGTTATGGCTACCTCTTACTTTGAAAATAGTGGTATATAGTTCGCGTGGATATCCACTTGCAGATGCATCTACCTTTACTTTATAATCATCATTTAATCTACCTGTCTTTGGTATCTCCCAAGAATATGAAAACTCTCCCTTAGTATCGGTAGTTCCTGCAAATTCCTTCTTGATTGAGTCAAAAGAATCAGTGATCTGACCTATGACCTTAGCGCCGACTATTCTTACATTTGTATTAGAATCATATAATGCTACAGTAATAGTTTGTACATGTCCACGTATAACTGGATCCCTATCAATATTAAAGGAAAGAGAGAATGACTTTGAATTTGGACTATGGTCTTCGGTTTTTAATTCCTGAACGGATCGTTTGGATTCATTTGATCCGGTTATGTCAGTCATTGATGATTGTGTTGTTCTATTTCCTGCAGCTGTCGATTCTGATTTCAGGGAGGGGTGGCTAACAGAAAGAGAATTATTTGATGTGCCAATCACATTGACACTGTTAAATTTTGTAAGATCTATTCCAGGTTCATCTGGACAAGATATTTTAGAAGTTATTTTATTCATCCCTTTATTAATAATGCCATATTGGGGTGTAAATGAGTACTTCCATTTTGAAAAATCGTCAGTTTTACTTTGTCCAATAGGGATCACATTTTGATATGGTTTAATCCCATTTAGCATTACCGAAACATCGCATTGGATGGTAGGGCTATCCGATGAAATACCGTAAATCTCAAGTTTTCCCTCTGAAACCTGTTGTCCCTTACTGAGAGAAGTAATCTTTACGCTAGGCAGTTTTGCTTTAACTAAGATGTGGGAGGGTGTTAAACCTTGATCTTGTGTGTTCAGAACACCACGATTTGTTATTGTATTCGAACTTGATGTTTGCGCATATATGGGCTCTAAGACAGGGTTAAATTGAAAGCTATGTAACGCTACATTAATGCAAAATATTGCAATTATCGAAGTAGATAGTATATATTTAAAATAGCCATAAATCATATTTTTCATATTGTTGTCAATACAATGTTTAAAATTACGAAGAACAGAGAAATATTTGTTTCTTTTTGCTCTGCATTTAAGATATAAAATGGCATAGTTGACAATCTCTGTCATTAATAAACTAATTGACTTGCAATTGTTGTATGCGAGAGTAATTATTGTGTGAATTTAACATTTACAATTTACAATTTATCTTGATTTACTGGTTATTATAACTGGATCTTCATTCATCAATACATAATTCAATCAGCACATTTTTAATTCATGAGATCCTGAATAGCATTGTTTGTACGATTCTTCAAAATATCAATTCCAATTCTTAATTGTAGAATTGTAAGGTATCCAGAGAAATTTTTCTAGACGTTCTATTTAATAATGAAAGATTGTATTGTATAAACTATTCTTTTTTCTGAGGTATAAAACGACTGTTGTAGGGACTAATCTAATCAAATCAAATCAATTGACTAGAAGATACCTTACATTGTACTTTTAAGTTTGCTCGGCCTAGCTAGCCTATGAATAATCAAATTAATTCATTTTTTAGGTGTAAAAAATGTAAAAAAGAGGAGGCTGAAGTTTTTAACATCCTAGGTGATTATTGTGTTGAATGCTGGAATGAGATTACTCATCCTAATGTTTAGACAGATAATACCGCAACTAGCCAGTGACAGCCTAGACAGCAAACGGTAAACGAATGCCTTAGCATATACAAGAAAAGCAATCGCTAACCTTCGAAGATTTGATAAAGCAAGCCTGCAAATAAAACCCAAAGGTAGCAGACTACATAGAAGACAAGTATCTAATGAAATATAATATAAAACTCAAGCTTTAATATACGACTGTCGAATAAGGACAAAAATTAGATTTTCGGATCTAATTTTATCATTGTCGTGGTCCTAACCAGTAGCTAACGGCCATTTGTATTATCTTGTTGTTAGCCTATTTGCCGGCGATGTCCAATGTAAGCATAAAACAGGCGAACAAACCAAACTGTCTGGCGAAATCCTCCTTGGCGCTATATATAGCTCTGAGTCATAATATATTATATCATAGTAAATTGTTTGTTATTGACTACTGGGAACGAACGGTATACTGTCTTTTCTGTAATAGTCTGACCACATTGAAGCCTACCAAGACTGGTCGTATAATGCTAAGGTGCAACACATGCGGCGCTCTCGTATTCGCTAATGGAATTATATCGCAGCAGGGAATCAAGACATTGAAAGATTATAGATTTACATCTGTATGTTGATTAGTGATTCCATGATATGGACTTAGAGAATCCAAGTTTAACGATTGAAGATATATGCTATCTAAATATTTGTCTCCTATAACGCGAGGTTTGATTCAAGACCCTTCGACGTACTGAACCTGCCGGCAGACTGCACTTCAATGATATTCAAAAAATTCGCACGATTTCAGTGTTAGCAAATATGTCTGGAGGAAGACCTCCTTCAAAATAGTCTGAAATATTTGGAAGTAGTGATAGAATCTGATTGGTAACCCCGTAGGCTAATCCCATTGGAGCTACTCCATACAACGGGCCTTTAGTTAGTTCGTACAAGTTGTGTGGCATGCCTTCCTTCTCAACTGTAGTCACTGTTGCAATAACGTGTTGGGCCATACCTATTACCTCACTACTGCTAGGATCTAGAATAGGCGAACCGCTAGAACCCCCCACAGTAACGATATCCGTTTGAATTCCCCATGGTTTGGGACTCTCATCATGAGGCAATAGTCCGGCAATGCGCCCGGATTGAATAATGGGACTCAAACGAATTCCCTCACCATCTCCATTTTTATACAGAATCAACGATAGTCTTCCGCTCGGATATCCACATATTATGATCTCATCATAAAGTCCCAATCGACAAGGTTCCTTAATAGTCAGGAAATTATCCGAAGGACGATCTAGTTTTCCTACACCTATATCTAGATCAATTGACCCTGTAAATCCAGCAACTTCTTTGACAGGAGGCAGTCTGATTGACTCAGTTATGCGATAAGTATTAAGATCTAACTGATCACCTTTTGTGGTAATATTGAATGCTGAATATATTCCTTCGAGACCTTTATTCTTTTCCTTATATAAGGTGTTATAATTTAGACATTGATTAAAAACGTGTGCCGAACTGACAATATACTCACCACCTATGAAAAAACCTGTCCCAAAACTACTTATGACATCGCTTGTATCCTTGTTAGAGAGACCTATTGCAACTATAGCAGATTTGACTCCTTTCAACTTGTCAACTTCGATCATCATTATCATATTGCTATACAATTTAATAATCTTATGATATTAAATCAGATCCTATCTGAACAATCTGATACAATCTGATACAATCAGCCGCAGCACTGCGTTGGCCACTAGAACAAGATCCATGGAAATATTTACAGTGATTGTCTTGGGGGAATTGCCTCAACATAACCCATTTTGTGTTGTGTTTACACTCATTCAGGGATCCATATAGTAATATAAGGACTGGTAAGAATCTATTAGTAGAATAGAATAGTTGGGCGACAGACGTTTTTGTAACCAACGTAAAGCTTTGATAGATGTGCATGGTTCTCGATGTGCTAATTGTCTTGTTTATTTTCCGGCGGATAAGCTTTCAGTGGATCATATAATACCTAGAGCTTTAGCTGGCAAGATCATAGTTAAGAAATTGTAGCAAGTATGTCGTACGCGCTACTGGACAAGAGACCAGCTGTCTACCAAGTTGATACAGCTGGATGCCTGTACAATCAATGCAAGATACTTCAATTGTTATCAGCAGTTATTAAAGCCATTGCTATCTACCATGAATCCACCATTGACTCCATATCCACTTAGAGCAATACTGCCAGCAGGATCGGCCGTGTACCGATACGACAACTATGACAGCAAGGATAATAATCTCGCTTTTGCTTACCTCCTTGATCATTGTTCTTATTTTTATTCCTAATGTTTATCCTCAAAAAGCTGAGGCAAGATGTCCAAATGGATCTCATAAAAGTCCGAGTGGAGATTGTGAACGAGTAGTTCCTCATGAAGGAAAGCTGCCTAGATGTCCAAATGTTTTCACCGTAGTCCAGATGGAGATTGTGAAAGGGTATCTGATAATAATGGTAACGGTGACAGGAATAATAATAATCAAGACCAAAGCGGTATTCCCTCAGAAGATGACGAGGGTGCAAGCAGCAATGGTTTTTCCTCATTACCTCATGCCACATCCCCTAAGCCATTGTCATCATCAAGTGTAACAGTCTCAGAATCAACACCAGGAAAATGCAACGACTCACTTTGGAATCACGTATAGAATGCAAGTAGGTTGGAAATAGTTGATACATGCATAACTCTAACTGGCGTTATCGATAGTATCAGATCTGAACGAGATGGTGACTTGCATATACGATTAAGGCTTGATCCTCCCCATGCGCATTTAGTAAACCAGGCTAATCAAGAAAACCAATTTGGTGATCTAGTCCTAGAGCCTATTTGTATAGGAAAAGTAATCCAAGCAACTGCAGTCTCAGCTTGTCTAAATTTCCATCAAGACATTGATATTCCGCCAGTAGGTAGCCATGTTCAGGTTACTGGATCATATGTAAAAGATAAGGAACATGGTGAATGGACTGAAATACATCCAATCGCAACTATGGCAAAGTCATAAGTGCGCTCAATTCGTCATCGTCAACAATATTAACGAGAAAATCTAACTGATATCTGTACATTACAAAACTAATTTCTATTATGAGAGGCGCGCCAATTATCGTGTTCTGTAGCCAAAAGATTTCGCTCAGTTTATAGTCATCATGCTTAGCCATGACTGAGAGCAGAGTGGAGGAAAGATCAGGTGTTCATTTTACTGTTAAATGGTACATTACATCATTTGCAAAGCCTTTAGGGTTAACCTCTGATGGGGGAGTCTATAATTGTCTAGAAAGATATGACTCATTATCATTAGGTGAAATTACAGTGAGGAAGAATGAAACGCATGTTTATAAATTACGTAAAGTAATGTTTGCACATTGATTGCAAATAATAAAAGGAATTCACAGAAATCCTTAGTTTTGAGCAGTTTACTCATAGTTGTAATATTTGGAATAGTGTTATTCAGCGGAATCAGTATTAACTTGATTAATAGTAGTCAAGTACAAGCACAAGTAGGGCAGACAAAGGTCAACAAATTGTGGGAAACACCTACCAACTTAAAGAATCCAGAATCAGTCGCTTATGCACCCAAACAAAATGTTTTGTTCGTCTCAAATGTAAATGGAAAGCCAGATCAAAAGGATCAAAATGGATTCATTTCCAAGGTTTCACCCTCTAACGGAGGTATAATTGATTTGAATTGGGTGACAGGATTAAATGCACCAAAGGGTATAGCTATTTCAAATGATGGTAGTAAATTGTATGTTTCGGACATCACAGACCTGGTACAAATAGATACCGCAAATGGAAAAATAATCAAGCGCTTCAATGCTCCAGGAAGCTCATTTCTTAATGACGTTGTATCAGATAATCAAGGAAATATCTATACCTCAGATACTATTGCCAATACTTTATACAAACTAGATGTGAACCAAGGGAATAATACCTCCTCTTTAGAAACCTGGTTGCAAAGCCCACAATTGAATGGCCCCAATGGTTTGCACGTAGACAATAATAAAAATAAATTAGTTGTTGTTTCTTTGGGACCGTTCAGTAAACCTGGAGGAGGAGTTGAGATTATTGATCTAAAAAATAAAACGATAAGTAGTTTAGGAAAGGCAGGCACAACCGCCCCGTTTGGCGGCCTTGATGGTATAGAATCGGATACTACAGGAACACATTACTTTGTTACTGACAATCCTGCAGGGAAGGTATATGATGTTAAAGCTGATGGAACAGGGTTTAGAACGTTGATAGATTTACACACAAAAGGCAGTGCCGACCTAGGAACCATACCAGGCCAAAGTACGATTATAATACCTCTTATGCAGGATAACAAACTTGTAGCATACAAGTTAGGACAAAGTACAAAGTAATTAGTCCATTAATACCTTACAATTTCTTAACATTTTGGATGTTATTGGATATTCTATCAAATCCAGGATAAGTACATTGGAAAAAGTGTCCTAATATGGTATGCAAATGCCATATCGTATTCGTTAACGCTAACGTTAGCTTGTCTTGGGTGCTCCGAGTCCCACACTTGCAGTATGCTAGTTTCTTGTTCTAGTGTCTCTTCATAACCGTCTCTTATTAGATTTTTTATTGTAGAGCTTGAGAAATCAAAAGTTTTATTTGCTATTGAATGTGCGTCGTTCTTGCGTTCTATTCTAATTACTTGCTCGACAGAAACCATATGTTTAATCAGATCCGTGTATTTCAAATGCTTCCCAGTGCTAAAATTTCTCGTATCGGCTTGCTGTTCTAGGATGCCATCTACTAAAGCCTTTTTGACCTTATTATCTTCGGCTAGCTTAATGAGGCTATTAACAATGTTAACGTAATCGGTAATCAATATTGCCATCCTTTCATCAAACAAGGTCCTATCATGATATATCAAGTCATTTTTTCTGTCTACAACTGCGTCATAATCCGCAGGTAAAGAATCCTGCCGGGCTAGATTCAATAGATGCAGTAAGAAGTGTCAAGACAGATTTCTAAAGGGGTTGCAAAGATGCCGGCGATAGCGAGGTAGTATACGAATCGACTGAAGACATTCAAGATTGAAACTGTGAGGACAACGAATCGTATGAAAAAAGTTATTTCATTAGATTGACTCGCATTTGTTTGATTGTATCTGCAATGTCATCCTAGATAATCGTCGTTTCTTTGCCAGACTGTCCCCCTCTAATATGTGCCTTATATCATAATAATTGCAGTATACTGATCGGCATGATCCAGATGGGTAGGACTATACCTTCATTCAGAATGGCAACTGTAGAGGAGTTAAAGGAATGGAGAGAATTCCGAAATGGTTTGAATAAATCGGATAGGAAGGTATTCGATAGGATGTATGCAACCTGTCATCTATTCAATTCTGCTTGTATATGCGCCGCCAATCCAATAAGAATACATCCAATATTCATGTCGATTATCTTTAATCATTATCAAATCCTCAAGGAATTAGAAAGCAAGCTAGATTCTAGCGAGCAAGCTGATAATACAAGTAGAGATAACAAAAGATCGCGGTAGCTGGGCTAACTAATTCAATGCTACTCCAGCATGTGCTGCCTGTGTTCCTGTTACGATTGTTATTCCTAATCCTCCGGCAATGAGAGCTCCGATCATGGTGAGTAGTTTCTTAATCATCATGTAACTACATCTATGATATTATATAGGTCTTGTTCAAACGGAGTAACACATCTTTTGTCGACAGTAAAGAGATCATCGCCTGGGATATCGCTGTCACTCTATGTCATAGTGAGATTCCGATGATTCATGTCATGGTGGAAAGTCAGGTAGTCCAATTCTATGAGCGTTAGAACAAGAATTATGAGATTAATTGACGACTGTCTATACATGCTATATGTTATCACATATGCTTTAGGCAAAAAACTTCGCATAAAAACGAATACCAGTCTTTAGCGATATTGAGTCCGATAAGAGATTTCTGGGTGGAGTGTACAGATAAGTAATATAGAAAGCCTCGCGCATTATGCATGATTCTAAGCTACATATTATCACTAGATTACCTATTGGTTACTAGCAACCGTAATGTACCACACGGCTATGATATAGCTGCAATAACCCACATAGTAAGATCGCCGG